>CAIJNQ010000122.1 GCA_903822015.1 uncultured Verrucomicrobia subdivision 3 bacterium
AGAAGGCAGATGCTCTATCCAACTGAGCTACGGGCGCAACCGGGTCAACTCTAGTGGCCGGCGCGCACCGGCGCAAGCGCGGTTCGCTGGATGCAACACAGATTTTATTGGCCGAACGGTTCGTCAGCCACCCGGTTGCACGGCTATTCAGCGAGATAGGGTCGCACGCGGTCCGCCAGCAGTTGGTAGCCGGCGGCGTTGAAATGGAGCTGGTCGGCCACGAACAGTTCCGGGCGGGGCCAGCCGTCCGGCCCGAGCGGCAGGTCGTAGGTCTCGATGTATTTCAGGTGCGGCGTCTGGCCGGCAAAATCTTTCACCCGCCGGTTCAGTTCCTTTTCCTGCTCGTGCTGCTTCCAGCGCGACGGGGTCGGGTTCCACGCGATGAAAAATATTTTCGTCGCCGGCAGCTGGGCGTGGACGACGGCGGTGAATTCCTGGAAGTCGGCAAACACTTGTTCCGGCGATTTGCCGGCCCACAGATCATTGCCACCGGCGCGAAAAAAAATCACCCGGGGCGCGTAGGGGAAAACGATGCGCGGGGCGAAGTGCGTGGAGTCCACGACTTCCGACCCCCCGAAACCGCGGTTGAACACCGGGCGGCCAGGAAAATCCTGCGCCAGGGTGGTCCAGCGCCGGATCATCGAGGAGCCGATGAACTCGATCCCTCCCCGCGGCGGCGGATTGGTCAGGTCCGATTTTTCATACGCGGAGATTTCCTGCTCCCATTTGGCAAAGTCATGGCTGGTCTCCGCGCCGGGCGCGGGGCGGGACAGGAAAATGAAAACAGCTGCGGCCAGGGTGAGAAATCGGATGGGCTTCATGGGGTTGAGGTTACGGCCAACCGGCTGGGGTGAAAACATATTTCGAGCCGCCGGCCGCCTCGCGGTCAGGCGTAGCCGAGGTGCCGCAACAATTGATACACCACCAGCGCGGCAATATAGGCCAGGCCGCTCATATAGGCGATCTGGAACAGCGGCCATTTCCAGCTGTTCGTTTCCCGCCGGACGACCGCCTGGGTGGAAAGGCATTGCGCGGCCAGGATGTAAAACACCAGCAGGCTCAGGCACGTCGCGGCGGTGAACACCGGCGAGCCGTCCGTCCGCCGGGCCTGGCGGAGGGTGTCGTAAAGCGATTTGCGATTGTGGTCCGCCGCGTCTTCGCCCACCCCGTAGACGATCGCCAGCGTGGACACGATCACCTCCCGCGCCGCGAACGAGCTGACGATGCCGATGCCGATCTGCCAGTCGTAACCGAGGGGCGCGATGGCCGGTTCGATGACGTGGCCGATCTTGCCGGCGAAGGAATTCTGGAGGGACGATTGTGCGGTCAGGCGGTTCGCCGCGGCGCGCAGGGCATCGGCCTTCGCCGGTTCACCGGTTTTTTCGAGTTCCCCGGCCTGGACCTGCAGGGCGATGGCGGTCGCCGGCGGAGCGGATTTTGGATAATGCGAGAGCGCCCACAAGGCCAGGGAGATGACCAGGATGATGGTGCCGGCCTGTTTCACGAAGATTTTTGCCCGGTCAAACGTGTGCAGCAGCGCGGTGCGCAGGCCGGGCAGGCGGTAGGGCGGCAGTTCGATCATCAGCGGCTTGCTGCCCCCGGGCAGGATGGTGTGCTTGAACAGCAGCGCGCAGCCGAGCGCAGCCAGGATGCCGATGGCGTAGGCGGAGGTGAATATCAGCGCCGCCTTGAGCGGCGAATCGGGGAAAATCAGCGCCGTGACCATCGCGTAAACCGGGATCCGCGCCGAGCAGGTCATCAGCGGCGTGATCAGGATCGTGACCAGCCGGTCGCGTGGATTTTCGATCACCCGGGTGGACATGATCGCCGGGATCGCGCAGGCGTGCGCCGAGAGCATCGGCACGAACGCCTTGCCCGGCAGGCCGAAGCGCCGCATCACCTTGTCCATCACGAACGCGGCGCGCGCCAGATAGCCGGTGTCCTCCAGGAGCGACAGCGCGAAAAACAGGATGCAGATCTGGGGCAGGAATACCAGGATGCCGCCCACGCCGGCGATCACGCCGTTCACGATCAGGCTTTGCAGGTCGCCCGCTGGCAGCAGCGCGGTCACGCGCGTGCCCACCGACGCAAACAAATGGTCGATCAGGTCCATCGGGATTTTTGCGGCCCAGAAGATCAGCGCGAAGACCGCCAGCATCACGGTCAGAAACACGGCCACGCCGACGGTTGGATGGGTGACGATATCGTCAATCTTTTCCGTCCAGGCCGACCGCCGCGCCAGTTCCGCGTCCATGACTTTCGTCGAAATCTGCTCCGTCCATTCGTAGCGCGCCTGAAACGTGCAGCCGGTGCAACTGCCGCAATCCGGCTTGCTGTGCGCCACGGATTCGGGCATCGCCCCGCCCACCAGCCGCGCGATTTCCTGCTTCAGCTCCTCAATCCCCGTTCCGTTGCGCGCGGAGATGGGCATCACCACGCAGCCGAGTTCGGCGCGCAACTTTTTGAGGTCGATGCGGATGCCGTCGCGCCGGGCCATGTCCATCATGTTCAAGGCCACGATCACCGGACAATCCAGATCCAGCAGCTGGCTGACCAGAAAAAGGTTCCGCTCCAGATTGGTCGCGTCCACCACCACCAGCGCGGCATCCGGCGCGGTATGTTCCAATTTGCCCTGCAACGCGTCCGCGGCGAGTTTTTCGTCGGGCGAAGTGCTGTCCAGGCTGTAGAGGCCCGGGAGGTCAACAACGACTATCTGCTGGCCGTCCAGATGCAGCCGGCCGACCTTGCGTTCGACCGTCGTGCCGGGAAAGTTGGCCGTCTTCGCGCGCAGGCCGGTCAGCGCGTTGAACAAAGTGGTCTTGCCCGCGTTGGGATTCCCCACCAGCGCGAGCGTGAAGGAGTGGTGATGGCGCGCCGTCGCGGAGGCCGCGGCGGGGGTTTCGTGGCACCCGCTCATGCGCAGTTGGTTTCGCGCAGGGCGCAGTGGCCGGGCTGGCAGACCTCCACCGACACATTCGCGGCCAGCGCGGCGGACACGCCCAGGCGCGACCCGAACACTTTGAGGATGAGCGGGTCGCCGATCTTGACCAGCTCCACGCGCCGGCCCAGGCAGACGCCCAGCGTTTTCAGGCGCTGCATCTCCTCGTCGTCGGTCGCGATCTGGCGGACGACGGCGCAGACCCGGGGCGGGAGCAGATCCAGCCGGATCAGTCCGGGGGCGGCTTGGGCGGAAGTTGTCACAGCGTTGCAAAATAATCCGGGTTGGCGGGAAGTCAATGAAACCCGCTGCCGGTGCCTTGCGGTTTCCTGTCGGTGAATTGTGGTGGGGTTTGGCGCCGGGCGGCCTTGCCGGCGGGTCTCTGGCGGCGGCGCAGTTTTGTTGAAAAATTCCCGCGCCTGCGGCATGCTGCCGCCGTGAAATTGACAAATCTGTTCGCCCTGCTCCTGGTCGCCGGCCTGCTCGCCGGTTGTAAAAAAACCGAGACCGTCGCGGTGCCGAGGACCATTGATGATATCCTGCCCAAGCAGGCCCAGCCGAAACTCCAGACGATGAAGATTTATCTGGGCGCGGAAACGCTGGATACCGAGCTGGCGCTGACCGAGCGCGAGGAGATGACCGGCATGATGTATCGCACCAACATCCAGGACTCCGACTCCATGCTGTTTGTGCTGCCGGCGCCGCAGCGTGCGTCGTTCTGGATGAAGAATTGCCCCGAATCTATCTCCTGCGCCTATATCTCGCCCGACGGCGTGATCCAGGAAATCCATCACCTGGAAAAGAACGATGCGAATCCCGTGCTGGCCGCGACCGACAACATCCAGTTTGTCCTGGAAACGAGCGACGGCTGGTTTGGGCGGCACAACGTGAACCCCGGCATGGTCATCCGCACGGACAAAGGTTCGCTCGCGGACACGTTTTTGCGGAAATGATTTTCCAAGTGGAGGGTTCCGGAATTTTTAAAATCACGATGGCCCCCGATTAACGGGTCCGGCAAATTTAATTTAGCCTCTAGCGACCGGTTTTAACTTGCGTGTTCGTTTGCTTAGCCGAATATCCCGCTGCCAATTCAGAATTGATCAGAATCACAATGAACCTTAAAAAACTGGGTCTCACGACCGCGCTGGCCTGCGCCTTGACGGCAATGCCGCCGTCCGCCCACGCCGATCTGGTCGGCTTTCTAAAGAAATCGTTCGGGCCTCCGCCCATTCAACTCGACGCGTCACCCACGCCGGAAAAATCCATGAGCGTGGATTCCTTCAGGCAGCTGAAGGCCTGCAAAAAGGTGGTGGTCACGGCGTTCAACGTGCAATTCATCACCAAGAAGGACGCCGGTTCGCACGCGGGTGGCGCGGGCGAAGGCGCGGCGCATGTCAATTCGCATATCAAATTGACCGGCCTCACCAACGCGACGTTTCAGGCGATCACGGATCAGGTTTATACCAATTTTACAAAGGGCCTCCAAACGCTCGGCGTTGAGGTGATGCCGTATGCCGAATACGCTGCGCTGCCGGAATATGCCGACATGAAATCGCATTTCAAGACCTCGCCGCTGGCCGTTTCCGGAGGCCATTTTTCGGGTCAGCCTTCCGAGTTGTTTTCGCCAACGGGCATGCCCGTGGTGCTTTTTGGCGATGAACAGGCGCTGGGTGCGGGAAATTCCATGACGGCCTACATCGGCATGAACGCGCCGTTCACCCGGGAAGCGGTCATGGCCAGGGAAACCGGCGTGGCGGCGGTGCACGTTTATCTGGTCGTGGATTTCTGCCAGATGGAGGCGAAGGGCGGCACGTTCAGTTTTTCCGCCAAGGTGACCACCAAGCCGCAGATCAGCATTTCCAAGGTAAGCCGCTGCTCGTTCTTCTTTGATGACTCGGCCTATGGTGGCGGTCGCGAATTTGTGAAGATGAAAAACAACGCGTTTGGCACGGATGATTACGTCTCCGAATTCACCGATGTCACCACCGGCGCGCAAAAGGCCGGCGACGTGGCCGTCAATGTCATTGGCGTGCTCGGCGGCACGGGGGACACGTACAGCAATACCTATTACGAGGCCGCCGCCAATCCGGCGCTGTATCAAGCTGCGTGCGTGAAATATCTCACCACCGTGCAGGACTTGATGCTGGCGGGCATCAAGGAGAAGACGTTGAATTAATCCCGGCCGGATCCAACGGCGGATTGTCGGTCGCGCGGCCGGGCCTCAACTTAAAACGCCTCCGAATCAGGCCAGCGTCACCGTTTTGCCAGTTTTGGCGGCTTCATAGATCGCCATCATGATCTTCACGTCGCGCAGCCCCTCTTCGCCCGGCACTTTCGTCGGTTTGTTGTTCAGGATGCACTGAGCGAAATCATCCATCTCCGCCGCAAACTGGTCGAGGTCGCCCAGGTGGATGCTCTTGCCGTCGCTGCGCCGGCCCCGGATCCCGTCGTAGAGGTAAGCCGGCGCCAGCTCAAACCAGCCGTCGTCGGCAAACACTTTGTACCGGTCCAGGCTGGTCAGATTGTAGCTGCTGTTACAATTCGCCAGGGCGCCGCCGGGAAATTTCATCTGCCACGAAATGGCTTCCTCAACCTCCTTGAACTTCGCCGGATCGGTCACGGTCGTGACGGCCGAAACGCAGACCGGTTCCTCGCCGGACAGGTAGCGCGTGGCTTGCAGCGCATAAATGCCCACGTCCATCAGCGGCCCGCCGCCGGCCAGGGCCCGGTTGAGCCGCCATTGATTCGGGTCGCCGATCCGGAACCCGAAATCCGCCTCGATCAATTTCACGCTGCCGAAAACCTTTTCCCGCGCCAGGCGGACGCATTCCAGATTGTTCGGCTCGAAATGCAGCCGGTAGCCGATGGCCAGCTGGCGTCCCGCCTGTTGGCAGGCGTCGATCATCTGCCGGCATTTTTCCACCGACGTCTCCATCGGTTTTTCGCAGAGTACGTGCTTGCCCGCCTTGGCCGCCTTGATGGTGTGCTCCGCGTGCAGCGCGTTGGGCGTGACCACATAGACCACGTCGATGTCCGGATTGTCCGCCATTTTTTCCATCGTGTCGTAGCGGTAGATGTTTTTTTCCGGAATCCCGTATTGCGCCTTCCATTGCGCGGCTTTGGCGGGCGTGCCGGTCACGATCCCGGCCAGTTGGCAGTAATTGGTTTTCTGCAGCGCCGGCGCGATCTGGTAGGTGCTCAAACTGCCCAGCCCCGCCAGGGCGAAACCCAGTTTCCGGCCCGGCTCGGCGGCCCGGGCGCACGAGGCGAACCCGCCGATGAACGGCAGGCTGGCGGCGGCGCAGGCGGCGGTCTTGAGAAAATCCCGGCGGGTGGCGAGGCTGGCTTTCATGGTGCCGAGTCTATTGGCAATCGCGGCCGCCGCACAACCCGGAAAATAAAGCAAAGTGACGTAGCGGCGCGTCGGCCGACCGCCGCAAACTGAATGAATAAATCCGCAGTCTGCCGACATGCCGCTACGCCGGGACGCCGCTGCGAGCCGGTTGAACTGCTTTTTCATTCTGCTTTGTTTCTTGGTTCCTTCGTTGTTAATTTGTCCCCATGAACCGGACCCGATCGGAACAGCTGTTTGCCGAGGCGTTGAAATATATTCCCGGCGGCGTCAACTCCCCCGTGCGCGCGTTCCGCGCCGTCGGCGGCCAGCCGTTTTTCGTCAACCGCGCCAGCGGCGCGAAGATCTGGGATGTGGACGGCAACGAACTGCTGGACTACGTCGGCACCTGGGGCCCGGCGATCCTCGGCCACGCGCACCCGAAAATCATTGCCGCCGTGAAGGCCGCCGCCGACCACGGCACCAGCTTCGGCATCCCCAATCCGCTCGAAGTCACGATGGCGAAGCTGATCTGCGAGCGCGTGCCCGCCGTGAAAAAAATCCGGATGACCAGCAGCGGCACCGAGGCCTGCATGAGCGCCATCCGGCTGGCCCGCGGGTTCACGCGGCGCGACAAGATCATCAAGTTCGACGGCTGCTACCATGGCCACGCGGATTCGCTGCTGGTGCGCGCGGGCAGCGGCGCGCTGACCTTCGGGAATCCCGACAGCGCGGGCGTGCCGCCGGCGTTCACGCAGCACACCATCGTTTTGCCCTATAACGATGAGGATGCGGTCACGGCGTGTTTCGCGGCGAACCCGAATCAGATCGCCGGCATCATCGTGGAGCCGGTGCCGGGCAACGCCGGCCTGTATCTGCCGCAGCCGGGCTACCTGGAATTTCTGGGCGAAATCACGCGCGCGCACGGCGCGCTGTTGATTTTCGACGAGGTGATGACCGGCTTCCGGCTGGCCCGGGGCGGGGCGCAGGAACGGTTTCACATCACGCCCGACCTGTCCACGTTCGGCAAGGTGATCGGCGGCGGCCTGCCGGTGGGGGCGTTCGGCGGGCGGGCCGAGATCATGGATTGTCTCGCGCCGCTCGGCCCGGTCTATCAGGCCGGCACATTGAGCGGCAATCCGCTGGCCATGGCGGCGGGCCTGGCGAACCTGGCGGAGCTCGAGGCGAGCGACGCGTATGCGAAACTGGAAAAACTCGGCGAACAGCTCGCGGCCGGCATGCGGGATGCCGCGAAATCCGCCGGCGTGCCGGTGCAGGTCAATGCGTGCGGCTCGATGTTCTGCACTTATTTCACCAGTGCGCCGGTCCACAACGTGGCCGATGCGATGAAAAGCGACCGCGAGCGCTTCAAGAAGTTTTTCCACGGGATGCTGGACGCCGGCTTTTATTTCGCCCCGTCGCAGTTCGAGGCGGGCTTCATTTCCACCGCCCATGCCCCGGCCGACATCGAAAAGACCGTCGCCGCCGCCGCAAAAATTTTGCGCGGACTGTAACCTTGCGCCGTGGCCCGCGTCTGACCCCGTATCCAGCGGCCTGGAAGGCCGCTGACAAACATAGCCAACGGAAATAAATTAAATATATGAAATCAACGAAAACATGGTTGGTCGCCGCCCTGGCGGCCGCCGCCTTAGTCGCCGGCAGCTCATCGCTGCGCGCGCAGGAATCCACCAACACCCCACCGCCCGCCATGAAGGGCGGCCATCATGACCCCGCCAAGCAGCTGAACTTGACGGACGATCAAAAGCCCAAGTTCCATGAGATCATGAAAAGCTCGCAGGACAAACTCAAAGCCTTGCGCGAGGACACCAGCCTGACGTCCGAGGAAAAAAAAGCCAAGGCCAAGGCCATCCGGGAGGAAACCAACACCCAGCTGAAGGCGTTGCTGACGGCGGAGCAATACACCAAGTGGCAGGAATTGAGCAAAAAGCAGCGCGGCAATCGTCCGCCCGGAGGTGGTCCCGTCGGTCCGCCACCCGCCGACAAGCCGCAGAATTGATCACGTGGGTCATCACGTAACTATGGGGACGGCCAATGGCCGTCCCCTTTTTTTGCCCGCACCGGCCCGGTGAACTTCGTGAGGCAAAGAGTCTGATCTGGCTTGACAGATGTAATCATTCAGATTACTTAATGGATGAACGCATGAGAACCAGTTGTCGATTTGCCATGGCGGTCCACGTGCTGGCCGTCCTGGCTTACAAAGAGGGCGACCGGGTCACCTCCAAATTTCTTGCCGGCAGCGTGAACACCAATCCGGTGATCGTCCGCCGCCTGCTGCTCTCGCTGCAAAAGGCCCGGCTGGTGGAGACCTGCAAGGGGGCTGGCGCCGGTTCCCGCCTGAGCCGTTCGCCCCGCCGCATCAATCTGGCCGAGGTTTACCGGTCGGTCGAGGACACCGAATCTTTCGCATCGCCCGCCCGCAAGCCCAATGCCGACTGCCCGGTGGGCCATTGTATTCTGGAGGCCCTGTCCCGGTTGTTTGCCTCCGCCCAGCAGGCCATGGAACAGGATCTGGCCAGAACCACCCTTGCCGACGTGCTCGCGGCCGTCAAGGTTTCGGAGGAGTGTGCCGGAAAAAAAGCCCCTTGACGCCCCTTTTTTTTGTGCGATTATGTAACAACACAAGTTACATATAATATAAAATTACAATATGAAAACGCAATCGACGAATCCAATCAACGGGCGGGTGACCGCCGGCCGGGCGTTCACCGCCGCTTGCTCGAAAGTCCTGGCGCAGATCCGGGACACCAAGGCCGCGATCCTGGCCGAGTCGCGCGACACGCTCAAAGTGCAGGAGCAGCTGCTCCGGCTGGCGCTCAATGAGGCCGAGGCCCTGGCGTGGCAGACGGTGTATCCGCAACTCATGTTCCCGGCGCTCGCCGCGGAGAAGATCCGGGGCGTTGCCGCGTGGCACTCGCACCAGAGCCGGGTGGGCGGCCGCGCCCGGTTGTCCGCAAATTAAACAAAGTCAATAAAACCATTATGAAACCAACCATTGAAATCAATGAAGGCAACTTCGCCCGCGAAGTGCTCCAGTCCGACCTGCCCGTCCTGGTGGATTTTTGGGCTGAATGGTGCGGTCCGTGCAAAATGATCGCGCCGCTGCTCGACGAGATTGCCGCGGAATCGGCCGGCCGGGTGAAGATCGCCAAGGTCAACGTGGATGCGAATCCGGGGCTGGCTGCCCGCTACGGCATTCAGTCCATTCCGACGCTGCTGTATTTCTCCGGCGGCGAAGTGCGGGACAAAACCGTCCGTGTCACCGGCAAGCGCGGGATCCTCTCGCGCCTGGAGTCGCTCGCGGTGCCGGCGCAAAACTAAGATCATATGCCCGCCCCGGTGAAGCCGGGGCGGGGGAAAGGGACCATGAAAATTCCAGACCGATTTCAGGGACGCCGGGCCGCCGGGGTCAGCCCGGCGTTGAATGCCGGATTGCCCGGGGAGGCGCCGGCGGAGGTGCCGTCGCCCTCCGGCGATGACGAACTGCTCGACAGCTATTCGCAGACCATCAGCCGGGTGGTGCGGCAGGTTGCGCCGGCCGTGGTCAATATCCGGGTGCTGGGCACCCGCCGCGATGCCCGGCGCGGGGCCGAAGCCAGCGGCAGCGGCTCGGGCGCGGTGATCACCCCGGACGGGTTCATCCTCACCAACAGTCATGTGGTGCAGGGTGCCCGTGAACTGGAGGTCACGCTCGCGGACGGCAGTGTATTCCCCGGCAGTTTGGTCGGCGACGATCCGGAAACGGATCTGGCCGTCGTCCGGATCAATGCGCCGCAGTTAAGCCATGCGCCTTTCGGCGATTCGCGCGCGATCCGGGTGGGCCAGATCGCGGTCGCCATCGGGAGCCCGTATGGCTTTCAGCAAACGGTCACCGCCGGCGTGGTGAGCGCCCTGGGCCGCTCAATGCGGTCCTCGTCCGGGCGGCTGATTGACAATGTCATCCAGACGGACGCCGCCCTCAATCCCGGCAACTCCGGCGGTCCGCTGGTCAATTCGCGCGGGGAGATCATCGGCGTGAACACGGCGATCATCCTGCCGGCGCAAGGGATCTGTTTTGCCATTGCCAGCAGCACGGCCGAGTTCGTGGCCGCCTGGCTTATCAAGGAAGGCGTCATCCGGCGCAGCTGGATCGGCGTGGCCGGCCAGAACGTGCCGCTCCACCGGCGCGTGGTGCGGTTTCACCGGTTGACCGGCGACCACGGCGTCCTGGTGTCCGGCATTGAACCGGGCAGTCCGGCGGGCCGGGCCGGCTTGCGCGAAGGCGATGTCATCGTCGCGTTCGGCGGTGAACCGGTGTCCGGGATCGACGAACTGCATCGCCATCTGGTCGCCAATGTGATCGGGGTCGCCACCCGGGTGACAGTCATCCGGCACACGGAGAAACTGGAGCTGGTCGTGACCCCGGAGGAATTGTCCCGGAACCACCAGCGCAATTAAAAATAAAATCAAATATGAAAATCCTGCTCAATGACCGGTCGGTGGTGAAAAAAATCCGGCAGCCGCGCGTGGCTTTGTCGCCCGCGCGCCGTTCGTTGCGGCTGCCGTCGCCGGCGGCCGCCCGTCCGTTGGCCGTTGCCGCGCCAGATCCTGTGCCGCCGGCGGAATCGCTGCGGGGCGATACCTTGCAGCTGTACCTCCGCGAGATCGGCCTGGTGAAACTGCTGACCCCGCCGGAGGAACGGGCGCTCGCGCGGCGCATCCGGCGCGGCGATAAAAAGGCGCGCGAACTCATGATCACCGCCAACCTGCGGCTCGTCGTGAAGATCGCCCGCGAGTATGAGGGCCTCGGCCTGCCCTTGCTGGATCTCATCAACGAGGGCAACATCGGCTTGATGAAGGCGGTGCAGCGTTTTGACTCCCGCAAGGGCGCCAAGCTCTCCACTTACGCGGCGTTGTGGATCAAGCAGGCCATCCGCCGGGCGCTGTCCAACCAGTCCAAGACCATCCGCCTGCCCGTGCATGTCTTGGACAAGATGACGCATATCCGCCGGGCCGAAGTGAAGTTGCGCGAGACGCTCGACCGTGAGCCGACCGACGAGGAGATCGCCGGGAATCTGGGGATCCACGCCCGGCGCATCCGCCAATATCGCGCCGCCTCCCGCGCACCCGTCTCGCTGGATTCGCCCGTCAGCGCCGAGGATTCCACGACCATCTCGGAGCATGTGGCAGACGCCAACGCGGCCGCCCCGTTCGACGGGATTGTCAACCGCAACGACAACGAACTCGTGCAGGCGGTGCTGGCCACCCTGGACAAACGGGAAAGCCGTATTCTGGCCATGCGCTTCGGGCTGGATAATGGCCGGCCCAAAACCCTCGAGGAAGTGGGCGCCCGGCTGGGGGTCACCCGCGAACGCATCCGGCAGATCCAGGAGCAGGCCCAGCTGAAGATGCGCGTGAAGAGTGAACAGCGCGATCAGCC
>CAIJNQ010000123.1 GCA_903822015.1 uncultured Verrucomicrobia subdivision 3 bacterium
CGTGGATGTCCGCCGGCCAGAGACCGAGAGCGGGATGGGCGGCGGCGATGCTGGCGTAATTCACCAGCGCGTCGAACCAGACGTAGGTGACAAACTCCGGGTCAAAGGGAATCGGAATGCCCCAGTTCAGCCGCGCCGCCGGTCGCGAGATGCACAAATCTTCGAGCTTGTTGTTTTTGAGGAAGCCGAGGACTTCGTTGCGGCGATAGGACGGCGCAACGAAGTCCGGATTGGCTTCGATGGTGTCAATCAGCCACTGCTGGTGCGCGCCGAGTTTGAAGTAGTAATTGTCTTCCTTGAGTTCGACCACTTCGCCGTAGCTCGCATCGAATTTACCATCCGGCAGCCGGTCTTTTTCCGTGAGAAACGTTTCTTCTTTCGCGGAATAAAAACCGGTGTAGGTCGCCTTGTAGAAATGGCCGGCATCATTCAGCTTGGCCAGCGTTGCCTGCACGAAATTCTTGTGTCGCGGATCGGTCGTCCGGACGAAATCATTGATCGTCAACTCCAGCTTTGGGCGAACGCCTGCCAGTCCGCCGCGAGCGCGTCGCAGTATGCCTGCGGGGTTTTTCCCTCGGTGACGGCCGCTTGCTGCACTTTCTGGCCGTGTTCGTCGAGGCCGGTCAGGAAAAACACCTCCTGTCCGAGGCTGCGCCGGGCCCGGGCGATCACGTCGGCGACGATTTTCTCGTAGGCATGGCCGAGATGCGGCTGCCCGTTCACATAATCAATCGCCGTGGTGATGTAAAACCGTTTGCTCATTCTTGAACATCTAGTGTGGCGCACAAACGGGGCAAAGGCAATCTCGCGTCGCCGTTCTAGTGGCGGCCTCGGCCAAAGATGATGGGACAGGCATCTTGCCTGTCGTGTTGGTCTGTTGTTCAAAGGAACTGGACCGGCTGGAGGCCTGTCCCGCTGCTTTGCGCCCGTTTGCAGAAGCTTCCGCCCTTGTTAAATGCGGCCCTTGTCGCTTTGGTGGCGTGCGACTATTATTGTCCCATGAAACAAACCCGCCGGCTTGAATTGTGGCTCGGTGGGCTGGTTTAAATTTGTTACTCGTGAAAAAAATCCGTGACTTGTGGTTGACCGTCCTGCTGGCGATTGTGCTGGCTGCCCGTGCGGCAATAGCCGGAGATAACCTCTTCGACCTGCAACATTTTCCCGGCCCGTGGACGCTCGTCACCAACCGGGACGCGACCATTACTGCAACCGGAACCGCCATTCTTCGCCGCGGCGACGAAGTCTATCAGCGGGTCTTGCTGCTCAAAGCGGTTCCCCTCGAAGCCGGCAGTCAGTCGCTAAAATCCTCGGCGGCGTATATCCGGGATTTCATCCGCCATTACCGGCCGCCGCCAATTCCCTATACCAGTGAGAATACGGCCCGGAAAACCGGCCTGGAAAAATTCAACTGCCTGGAATTCGCCGAGGATATCGTGATTCAGGCCGAATCCAACGGCATTCCGGCGGAGGTGGTCGGGATTAAATTCCGGGGTAAACTTGTTGGCCACGCCTGCGCCGGATTTCCCACGGCGGATGGCCCGACGCTTTATTTTGACAGCACGCCGGGCAACGGTCATGTCAGTCACGGCGCTCATGAGGCCCGGGTTGAACTCGGCAAACCTTACCGCCGGGCCGATGGCGGACTGCTGGCCGGCGGCGTGGAAAATCTGCCCATCACTAAAATAATTCCGGTATCCAAGCCGATGGATATCGCTGCCAGTCTCCTCGATCAGGGGGATTCCTCCGTGCCGGCCGCCGGCACCCGGCTGCTGGTGGTGGGGGAAAAACCTCAGCCGGCCGATGGCATTGACTACGCCGGGCCGGACACGTTGAAAATTTCGCCAGCCCAGCTTGATCGGTGGAATCAAGCCGCCGAAGAAACCCTGGCGGCGCAGGTCGGCCGGATGGAAACGCTTAGAAAGGCCGGTCAGGCGGCGGCAAACAAACTAGCGGCCATCGCTCTGGCCGAAAATGAGCGGCTCGCCGCGCAGGGCGATGCTTACGGCGAACTGCGGATGGGCGAGCGTTGTTTGAGCGGCGACGGCGTGGCGAAGGATGTCTTCAAGGCGCGGGATTATCTCCAGCGCGCGGCGGAGCAGGGGAGCCCGACTGCCATCGACGAGCTGGCTCGCCTCAACCAATAATCAGTCCTCAAGCCTTCTCAATGCAGGCGTAGGCGTTGTGATTGTGGATGCTTTCGAAATTTTCCGCCTCGACTTTGTACCAGCTAACCCGCGCGTCCGCGTTTAGCCGCAGCGCCACGTTGCGCACCAGGTCTTCCACGAACACCGGATTTTCATACGCGCGCTCCGTCACCGCTTTTTCGTCTTGCCGCTTGAGCAGTGCATATAGCTCGGAACTTCCCGAACGTTCAATCGTCGCAATCAAATCCTCGATCCACACGATCTTGCGCGAGCGGATGGCCACCGTCACCTCGCCGCGCTGGTTATGGGCGCCGTATTTGGCGATCGCCTTGGAGCACGGGCACAGCGTTGTCACGTTGGCCCTCACCGTCAGCACAAAATCGATCTCCTCGCCGCACGCCGCCGCATCAAAGCGCGCCGTGTAATCCATCAGGCTTTCCCTCCGCGACACCGGCGATTTCTTGGACATGAAATACGGAAACTCGATCTCCAGATGGGAGGTGGCGGAGTTCAGTTTCTTTTGCAGCTCATGGAGAATCTCGTTGATGTTCTCCACGTGGATGCTGCTGCCATGCGCATTGAGCACCTCCACAAAGCGGCTCATGTGCGTGCCTTTGAATTCCTTCGGCAGGTCCACGAACATGCCGATGGTGGCGATGGTGTTCTGCACGCTGCGCGCCTTGTCGCGCACCTGGATGGGGAAGCGCAGCCCGCGCACGCCGACCTTGTCGATGCGCAGCTCCCGCGTGTCGCGTTCGCTCTGCTTGTCGTCCAATTTCAATGGCGTCTTTTTGGGAGTGCGGTCCATGGTTGGATAATACCAGATCCCGGCAAATTCGCAAAAAGTTCCCTTGAAATCCGGGGCGTGTCTGACATTTTGCCGGTTGATTATGAATTGGCTCTGCCTCGCAATTCTTTCCCTCGGCCTGACCTGTTCCACCGCTTTGGCTGAAACCTTCCGCGTCGCGACTTACAACCTGGAAAATTATCTCGACCAGGCGACCGCCTCGCGCTCGCGTGTCAAATCCGCCGGGGCCAGGGCCAAAATCCGCGAAAGCATCAAAGCCCTGAATCCTGACGTGCTGGCGCTGGAAGAGCTGGGTACCACCAACGCGCTGCTCGAATTGCGCGGCGCCCTCCAGGCCGGCGGCAATGATTTTCCGTTCTGGGAATATGTTCAAGCCTTCGACACCAACATCCATGTCGCGGTGTTGAGTAAGCTGCCCATCGTCGCCCGCCGCCCTCACACCAACGAGGTGTTCCTGCTGGATGGCCGGCGTTTCCGGGTCAAGCGCGGCTTTGCGGAGGTGGACATCCGCGTTACTCCCGATTTTACGTTCACCCTCCTCGCCGCGCACCTGAAATCCCATCTTTCCGCGCCCGAAGCCGACGAAGCTCAGGAGCGTCTCGGCGAGGCGGGGGTGCTGCGCGGTATTATCGACGGCCACTTCAAGGCGAACCCGGACGCCAGGTTGATTGTGCTTGGCGATTTCAACGACCTGAAAAATTCCGATGCGACCAGGAAAATCATCGGGCGCGGAAAATTCCAGCTCGCCGATACTCGCCCGGCCGAGCGGCCGGGCGATGACCCGGCCGGTTCGCCGGCGGATTTCGAACCTCGAAGCATCGCCTGGACCTATTTTTATGGGGTGGACGACACGTATTCGCGGATTGATTATATTCTGCTGAGTCCGGCGATGAAGCGAAACTGGCTGGCGGCTGAAACTTTTATTCCTAAGATTGCCAATTGGGGCGTTGGTTCCGATCATCGGCCCATCGTCGCGGCCTTCCATACGGATGCCGGCAGGTGATTATTTTTCCAGGTCGGTCCAGGTGACCAGATCCCCCAGCGCCGGCCGGCCGTCGTGTCGCCAGCTCAACGGCGGATTTTGCATCCGGCCCAGGGGGCAAACCCGCGTTGCCCCCCAGCGCGCCAGTTGCGCCGCGAGGTCATCCCATTTTTCCTCGGGCGCGGCGATGCCCGCCGTTGAGACTTTTCCTCGAATGCCGTCCGCGTTTTCCAAAAGTGTTTTCAAATCGGCCACGCCTTTCACATAGATAAAACGGTTCAGGCACGACAGCTGAAATCGCGCGTCGGCCTCGTAAATGACCGTCCACGCCGTCGAATCCTTGCTGCACCAGTGCTGCGTTGTCTCCGGCGAGTGGGCGGCGCGGACTTCATAAATGCCGCGTCGCGAGGCGATCGCCGCCGCGAGTTCCGTTGGCAGTTCGCCGCGCGGCTCGACCGCTTCGCGCCGTTCCAACTCCTCCGCCAGCAATTGCGCGAAATGTTCCGGCGCCACCTCGCCGCCGGACTGGACATAAATGACGTGTGGCGAAAGGCAGCCCAGTTGGTTCCATGCGCTCACATCGTCCGCCGCCGCCGCCGCGATTTTTTTGGCGCGCGACCCATATAGGACTTCCTGGGCCACGAAACCAAAACTGACGCGATGACCATAGCCGAGAAAGCGGATTTTGACCGGCAGTTGCGCGCGAATCGCCGCGAGCGTTTCGTCGGTGCCGGTCGCCGTCACGCAATCGGCCTCGGCCAGCAGCACGCTTTCCAGGCCGGCGTTTCCGCCGCGCCATTCGGCGATTTCCAGGCACGCGCCGAGCTTCGGGTCGGCTTGGTAAATGGAGTGCGCGAACAACCTCGGCAGCAGGGTCGCGCCGCTGGCGCATTTCACGAATTGCGCCGACCGCGTGAGCAGGCCGAAAGCGAGGCTGGTCAGCGTGGGATTCGGAATGTTGCCCGCGGCGATGTGAACCTGAAATTCCGGCGCGCTGACCATCGCCGCGCGGTTTTGTTTCTGCTCCGCGGCGGTTGCCGTGATGGCATCCAGCCGTTGGGCGTCGCTGAATTCCTGGACCAGGAGCGCGTGGAAATTTTCGCGCGTGAGTTGTTTGAAAAAATTGTCCAGTCCGCGCGCCAGGGTCTCGCGGGAGAATCCGGTTTGCGCCGGGCCGAGTTCCAGCGCGAGCTTGCGAAACGGGTTGTCCGCCTCCTGCCAGCCGTCGGCCACCTCGCTCAATACGCGGATCAGAGCCTCTGTCGGGCGGTTCAGCAAATAACGCTCGCGGTTGCGTTTGAGCGTCTGGCACGCCTCCGCAATCATCGTCGGCGAAAGCGTCGCTTCCGGCGGCAGGTCGGCGAGAAAATAGTTGGGCAGGTTCATGCCGTCATCAACGAGCAACCGCGCGGTTCGGCCGCTGGCGCGCGCCCGATCAGTTCAAAGCCGTCGCCGCGCCGGATGGCCAGGTCTTCCGTCTGGATTGCCGCCACCGAAAATACATTCGCCAGGTCGAAAACGCGAATCAAACCGGTTTCGCCGTCGCTGACTTCGTGGCCGTTTTCCGGCGAAATGATTTGCGCTCGCGCCCACGGCGGAAATTGAAAGTGACGAGTGGCCGGTGACGGGTGACCGGACGAGGCGACGTCCTGTGTCACCAGCCGCTTGCTGCTTGTCGCCGCATACGCTTGTGAACTCAATTCGCTCATGCCGTATTCGCAGATGATGTGGTCGCGCGCCACGCCGAGCCGGTCGGTGATGAGCGCGTGCAGCTCCGCTTGCGGCAGCGTGCGCGAGCGGTTTTTGTAACCGCCGGTTTCCATCACGCGCGAATTCTCTGGCAGCTGCAACCGGAGATGGTTGTCCGTCAAATAATCCGACAAATGGACAAACGAAAACGCGGTGCCGAGCAAGGTTAATGGTTTGCCCGCGGCCCCGGCGGCGGTTAATTTGGCGAGGGTCGCGGCAAAATCAATCGCCCACGAATCATTGGCGGCGGGCATCCCCATAAATGCGGTTTCGGGCTGGCCGGACATCTGCCGCAGGGTTTCGAACATGTGAACCAGCGAGGAGCGCGGCGCCGCTTTTTTATCCGGGGTCAGAAAAACCAATTCGGCCTCGGCGGCAAAGTGAGGCTTGAACCATTTCCACAGCGACGCTTCGTAAACGCCCAGTGACTGGGAGTTGTGAAAATGCCGGCTGGTTTCTGCTCCGGTCGTGCCGCTGGAATGAAAAACGGTCGTTCGTTCCGTCAACGGAATGCAGGAAAGCTCCACGGCTTTGAACGCGCTTGCGGCGATGAATGGGATCTGCGTCCAGCGGCCGGCAAAAGCGGGCGTCACGCCGCGAATGGCGCAAACGGTGTCCGGCGCTACGCGCCGCAAATGGCACAGTTTTCGGTAGAAATCATTTTGCTCAAATTGGAGGGCGAATAGCTCGACCGCGAGCGCGTCGAAGTCCTCATTTTGAAACCCTGCAAGGATTGACTCGCGCAGGCGCGCGGCGAATCTGGAAAGTTCGGTGTTCATGCGGTTTTAGTTCACGGCTGGTGTTCCGCCACAGCCGGTGATCAATTTAACTCGAAAACCATCCGCGGCAAGCGCGATTGCGTTGGCCAGGGTCGTGTCCACGGCATGAATTCGGGCGGTCATTTCACCTGTGGCCCCTGGCTGGTGACCCGGTTGATGCCGGAACCCCGGCCCTCGCTAGGCGCAGCGGCCCGAAAGAGTTCCGGAGGTAAATGGGGTCGGGCGCGGGTAATCCGGTCGCTTCACCCAGCTCATTTTGCCCGTTGAAAAGGGAGTGCTTTGGTCGCCGCTTTTCATTAATTTCCCGCGACATGAATTGGATGACCATTGCCTGGCCCATGGTTGCGTCGGCCTGCATTACCCTGGCTCTGATGCATCTCCGCATCGCCTTCGGGGGCGGGCGGCGGGCGCCGTATCTTTTATTTTCCCTCGCCGCGCTGGCCGTCGCCGCCCTCAGCGGTTTTAAACTGGCGCTCCTGCAAACGGACGATCTGGTCCGGTATCAGGCCGTTTTGCGTTGGGCGGCGGTTCCCATCGGCCTCATGGTCGCTTCGGTGGCTGGGTTTGTCTGGACTTTTTTTGGCACCGGCCGGAAATGGCTGGTGGTGACGGCGGTGGGGCTGAATTTGCTGGCGCAACTGGCCAACCTGGTCGCGCCGGTGACGGTTGAAGGGGGTAGATTGCAGTCGGCTTGCTAGCCAGAGTATACCGGACAATATCCGAATTGTTATTTTGCCGGTAAATCGTTGACAGTTTTGTTGACAGTCAAACCCCGCCCTCCTGTAACCTATTGGAAATTCTCTACTTAAAAGTGGAGCCAGCGGTCGGGATTGAACCGACGACCTTTGCTTTACGAAAGCATTGCTCTACCACTGAGCTACGCTGGCATCGACCAGATTAAAATCTGCCTGTGCCCTGTCTTGACGTCAAGCGGGAACCCGCTGCGGTTGGTTCCGGAACCGGTTTTTATTTTGCCGCCGGTTTCTTGGCTACCGTCACCGCGGCCGGGCGGAGCAGGCGTTCCCGAAATTTATATCCCTTGCGGATTTGCTGGATCACCTGGCCTTCTGGCTCATCCGATTCCTGCTGCGAAACCGCCTCATGGAACGTCGGGTCAAACGGCTTGCCGGTGGCGTCAATCTCTTCCAGCCCGGCCTCCGTCAGCAGGCTTTTGAGCTGCTGCTGGATCATCGCAATGCCCGTCTGCAGCGCCGCGAGCTTGTCGCCTTGCGCGGTTTGCGCCGCGGTCTGCGCCATCTCAAAATTATCCAGGATCGGCAGCAGTTTCTGGAGCACGTTCGCGGTCGCATATTGACCCGCCTCGGTGCGTTCCCGGGCCGCCCGCTTTTTGAAATTCTCAAAATCGGCGGTCACGCGCAACAGCCGGTCCCAATTCTCGTCCGCCTTGGCGGCGCGCGCCTGAAGTTCCGACAGTTGCTCCGGTGTCAATTCGGCGGTCGATGCTTCCGCCTGCGTTGTGTCAAAAGGTTCTTCGTTCATGCAAATGATCTCAGTCAAAAAATTATAGCTCGACAGCTTAAAACATTTTCCGGAATTCGCAACCGCGATGTGCGGGGGAATTCGCCTTCGCCCACCCCCGTTGCCGGGGACTGCCTGTCCTCGGGCGCATCCACTTTCGTTAGCGTGCTTGGGGCGGAACAGTTTTGTTTGGGACGGTGCGCTGCGCCGTCCGCATCGCCGAGCGCAGCGTCAGGCGAGGCTCAGCGAACGTGGTAAGGTGATCTTTCATGCACCTCAACTCATCCGTCCCCCCCCGCAGCGCACTTGGAGCACAGCGCTATCACTGCAGCAATTTCAAGCCGCTCCCCGTCAGTGAATTAGATTGACAAACCCATGAGCTTTGGTAATATTTGAAAATCAATGAGCGGCGCAATTAAAACTTGCCGGTTGTGCTTGTTCATCTCCCTTTTCTTTGCCGTCGGTCTGCTCATCGCCCCCGCCGCGCAGCTCGTCACCGTCGCCGGACCGGCCTCCGCCCCCCGGCTGGGCGGCAGCGGCGATTCGGTTCTTCCCCTCATCAGCCGTGACGGACGCTTTGTCCTGTTTGCCAGCACCGCCAATAATCTGACGCTGACGAACAACAATAATTATGTGCTGCCGGCCCGGTTTAATGTGTATCTCCACGACAACCTTGCCAACACCACCACCTTGGTCAGCGTCAACCAGAGCGGAACCGGCGGCGGCAACGGCGACTCCTTTCCGACCGGCATCTCGACCAACGACCAGTTTGCCCTCTTTGAAAGCAGCGCGAGCGATCTGGTCGCCAACGACACGAACGGGGTTACCGACCTCTTTGTCCGCGACCTCCTCAACGGCACCACCACGCTGGTGAGTGTCAGCGCCGCCGGCGGCTGTGCCGGCCAGTATTTGAAGAGCGCCAACAGCGCTAATGTCTCCCGTGGCTCGGTGCTGACACCGGACGGGCGTTACGTTGCCTTTGCCAGCAGCTTTACCAACCTCGTGGCCAATGATACCAACGGCATGCCGGATGTTTTTGTTCGCGACCTGCAATTGGGCGTGACCACTCTGGTGAGTGTCGGGGCGCAACCGACCAATGTCTCTTCTCCTTACTACTCGAGCTCCGAATCGCCGGAAATCACACCGGACGGGCGGTATGTGGCTTTTTACAGCACTGCCACCAATCTGGTTCCCGGGGTGCTGACTCCGGGTGAAATTTATGTCCGCGACCTAGTCGGCGGGAACACCGTCTGGGCCAGTACCAACGCCCGCGCCATCTTCAAATCCACCATCGGCGGCTCGAATGTCATTTCCTGCAATTACAGTATCAGCGACGACGGCCGGTTCGTGGCCTTCGAGGTTTGCACCAATCCCGCCAGCGGTTCCTCCGCCCGCGGCATTATTCTGCGTTACGGCCTGGCGACCGGTTTGACCGACATCATTAACACCAACGCCTGCGAGCAGTTGTTTTCCCCCGAACTCATTCACGATTTGGCCCTGACGCCCGACGGCCGGTTCGTCGCTTATGTGGCCGGCAGTTCCACTTCCAATTCCATTGCGTGCTGGGACGCGCAGACCGGCACGAACACGCTGGTCAGCGTCAGTATGGATAATGTCACGGCGGCCAGCGGTGTCAGCGATTCACCCGTGATTTCAGCGGACGGCCGGTTTATCGCCTTCACCAGTTCCGGCACCAATCTCGTGGCCAATCTGCTCTCGGGCGATTTCCATGTTTATATCCGCGATCTGCTGGCCGGCGTCACGCAATTGCTCGACGCCGATACCAACGGCGTGGGGGTCGGCGTGGAGGCGACCACCGTTCCCGCCCTGAGCGCCGATGGCAGCGTGGTGGCCTTTGACTCCGCCAATCTGCTGCCCGACAACCGGCATCTGGTCCACGACGTGTTCACTCGCAACGTGCCTTCCGCCGTGACGACTCTGATTTCCGCCGCCAATCCCGCGCTGCCGTCGCAGACGCCGGACGGCATCAGCGGCTTTACGTCCTTCTCCGTGAGTTCCAACGGCCAGTTCGTGGCGTTTTACAGCGATGCGGATAATCTGGTGCCCGGCGACACGAACGGCTGCCGCGATGTGCTCGTGCGCGACCTCTTGGCGGGCACCAATTATCTGGTTAGCGTGAACACCAACGGCACTTCCGGCGACTACATCTCCACCGATCCGGCCATTTCCGGCGATGGCCGTTATATTGCCTTCACCAGTTCGGCGGACGATCTGGTGGCTGGCGACGCCAACCGGGCGCAGGATGTGTTTGTCCGCGACCTCCAAGCCGGCACGACCACGTTGGTGAGCGTTAGCACGAATGGCGTTAATTCTGGCAACAACGATTCGTATACACCGGTCATCAGCGCGAATGGCCGCTATGTCATGTTCCGTAGCAAGGCGTCCAATCTCGCCGCCGGTTCGTTTGGCAATAGCCTGGAGAATTTATTTTTCCGTGATCTGCAAACGGGAACCACTTATCCGCTCACCTCGTCCGGCGTCCTGTCGGCGGCTATGACGCGGGATGGCCAGTATGTTGCTTTATTGGGTGGAGCCGTGGGCATCGGTGGCACGCAATTCTATGTCTGGAGTTCCGCGGCGAATTCGCTGGTTTTCACCAATCAAAAACCATTTTCACTTCTGACCGGGGCGGGTGTCAACAGTTGCACTATCAGTGATAATGGTCAAAAGATTGCCTGTGCCGCCTCAACTTTCGTTTTAAATACCGGTAACTATGGTTTGATTGAGGAAGACCTATTGGCCAACACCGCGACGGGAGTATTAAGCAGTTCCGTCTTTCCTTCATTCTTTTCGCACGCCAATCTCCGCTTCAGCGCCGATGGGCGTTTTCTGGCTTGCGCGGCAACGCTGCAAAACTCGCCGGTTCAAAACGTCTATCTTTACGATTCGCTGGCAGGAACTAATCTGCTGGTCAGTCAGAATTTCAGCGGAACCGGCGCGGCCAATACCAATTCCGATTCACCGGCCATCAGTCCCGACGGCCGGTTCATTGCCTACCGCAGTTCCGCCAGCAACATCGTGCCGTTTGATTTCAACAACGACGCCGACGTGTTCCTTTACGATAGTTCCAACAACGCCACCATTCTCATCAGCGTGAACGCCGCCGGCAACGCCAGCTCGGCCGACCGCTCGCTCAAGCCGGCCTTCAGCGCCGATGGCCGGACCCTCTTTTTCCAGAGCTGGTCGTCGGATATTTCCGCCGGCGATTTCAACAGCGGCAGCGACCTCTTCGCGCTCAACCTCGCCGCCCTGCCGATGACCACCGGCACCGGCGGCGGCGCGACCAATGCCGCATCCGGCTTTGTGGCCCAACTGAACCTTCCCGTCAGCGGCGCTTCCAATTCCCTTCCGGTCCTCACCTGGCCGCTGGCGGCAGGCAAATCTTATCAAGTGCAATACAAGACCAACCTCACCGACGCCGTCTGGCTGCCGTTGCCGCAGTGTTCACTCCGCATCAAGGAAAGTTAATAAAAATGAAGACAATGAAAAACCTCCGCCAGGGCGGCTTCACGCTGGTTGAAATCATGATCGTCGTCGCCATCATCGGTCTCCTGGCGGCCATCGCGATTCCAAATTTCGTGAAAGCCCGGGCAACCACGCAGGCCAATGCCTGCATCAACAACCTCCGCCAGATTGACGCGGCGGCCAACCAGTTCGCGTTGGAACAGAAGAAAACCACCGGGGCCAGCATCAACTTCCCGTCCGACTTGACGCCTTACATCAAGTTGGATTCTACGGGCAACGTTCCCAAATGTCCGGTGGGCGGCGACTACTATCAAGACGCCACCGTGGGCATGATTCCCACCTGCTCGCTTGGCTCCACGGTGACGCCAGCTCACGTTATGCCGTGATACGAATTGACGGAATCATCAGCCCGGAGCTAAAGCTCCGGGCTTTTTACTGCCGGTCGCGATGTTAGCCTTTGGCTGGACAACCGATTTGAACGGAAGCAAATTCAACAGTCGCTACTGGCTTTCGACGAAGACAAGAAGCCGGCGCCCCGGAGCAGTGTGATCATGTCCAGGAAAAAGTGGTTTATCCTTGCCGCCGTGATAATGGCGTTGGGTTTGCTTGGCGCGTTACTGGCTCTCGCACTCGGGTTTGGCTTTTTTGCCGGACGCGAGGCGGCGGCTGTGACCGGTGCCAGCTTGCCGTTTTACACCTTGGAACAATCCGCATCGTCGCACGCTGGCTATCGTCATACCACGTTGACAGGTGGCGGCGAGGTTTACGTGAACGACTACGAGGAAGCCTGTCTGCAACTCACCTTTGCGGAACCCCAAACCGTCATCGGTCTCATGGGTTCTATCAACCCCGCAAAAGTGGGTGCCATTCCCGGCCAGCCAGTCACCGCCTATATCGCGGCCGATTGCGGCTCCGAGATGCCCGCGTACGAACCCTTCCGCAACCTCAAGCAGCCGCCCTTTGACTGGCGCACCGCCACCTTCCGTCAAATGACCGCGCGGCAGGAACAAATTCGGTCCGGTGATCACCACCACCAACGCCGCGCTTATGGCCGAAGTGGTGCGCGTGCTGCGCGACAGTACGCCGGTGGAATTGAACCCGTTTCCTTTTTCCGGCGCGACCAATCTCACCACCCTCAACCTGACCAGCGACCAGTTGCCCGGCCTGCTGTTTTGTCCGGCGCTCGGTTACTATGGCAACGGTAACATCTATCTCGCCGAAAGTCTGATGCCGGATTTCACCGTCACCCCGCCGCAAGTGAATGCCCGCTGGATCCTCGCCGGCCCGCTGCTGACCCAATGGCTGAAAAAGCCGTGAAGCGCCGTAAGCGCGGCATTCCCCACGGTGGGGCGAGCGTCCCCGCGAGCCGTGCACTGGGCCAGGCGAAGGCCCATCTCAAACACCGTTCCATCAATCCATCGATCCATGCTCCGCTTGGCGCCTTGGTGGTAGCGATTAGATATGGTACAATATATGCTGGCAATATTAGTCCAAAAAATGACCGCCAATGATCCATCTGGGCTGGCAACCTGATGAAAATTTAAAATCCGGTACCCTCTGGTTCCTTTTGGTACCTTTAAGTTACCTTGAACCGATAAAACGACGACGAACCGCTGATGTAATAGTTGTTAAACTGTAAGAAAAGTTTCCAGCGCTGACTAGTTTGGTGCCACTGCTAAAACGGGTCGGCCCGGGTTCTTTGAAAATTTAATGATGTTCAGGTTTGGATGGCGCGCCGCGCTTGCCTTTGTTCGGCTGGGACGCCGCGCCGCGCCGCGCCATCCGGGGCGCTCGGTCAGCATCACGCATCACCCATAATCACCACTGCCAACTTTTCGATTTCCTCGGCCAGCGGAGGCAAGGCTACTCCACCGCGCAGCATGTCAGTATTTTAGCTTTTTGATATAAGCTGCCAACTGCCAACTGACGACTGCCAACTTCATTTCCTTTACCACCTGAAAAAATAAAAAAGGTAAAGCAACGGTAAAGTTTTCGATGCTCTATCAACGACTTACATCAATTGCCGCCTCCCTGGTAAAGAAACTGGTCAAGTTTTTGTTCGTAGCAGCCGAGGTAACGAGGCTCATAATTCATTCGTGTCAATTCTTGAAATCAGTGTCCAAAGAGAGCAAAAATTGAATTGAGGTAACTTTAGGTAACCGCCGGTAACCGCAAGTAATCTCCATAGGGGCCAACCCCTCATGAAAACGCCGGTTTGTGGCAAAATTCGGTAAGGGAATTTTGGTTCGCTGCCTGTCCCGGCTTACCCTTTATGTCCTTGTTCCTTGGTTATCCATTTTCTGCCGGGCCGTTCAGGGTGGGGCGCCCGGTCCCTTGGGCACCGTCACGCACGACTCGTCATGCATCATTAAGTTTCCGGCATTAAGCTCAAAAAGGATCCAAAATATTTCGGCCTTTTTTTGGTCGGGAAACGGTTGGATTTTGGATGCTCTATCAACCACTTACGCCAATCGCCCTCTGCCGATAAAGCCTGGCCGAGTGAGCTTTAGGGTATGACGTGATGCGATCGATGAAGTTTTGCCGGGAGAAATTGAAACGTCCCGCAATCTCCTGAAAAAAATGGAGCCAGTTGTCGGATTTGAACCGACGACCGACGGTTTACAAAATAGATTACCCTGTTGAGTAATTACCTCATAAATAGGGCTCAGTGTGACATTCCACTTTCTTGTTGACCCCCGCTATGACCCCCATCATAATAAACCCAATGAAACTGACAAATTCCGATTTGTGGGAACACGTAGAGACCAACCTCATCAGGTATAAACCCAATGGGAAGTACTATGTTAAAGCCAAGATCCACGGCAAAAAAGTAAGGGAGTCGCTCAACACCGACAAGCTTTTAGACGCTCGACGGCAGCTGTCAACGTGGCTGGCACGTGTCCGAGGCGGTAGCAGCAGGATTAAATCTGCGTTGCTCATGCAGGCCTTATACGAGGCGTGGGAAGTGTGGCTGGAGAATAAGGTGCAGGCACCCAGAACGAGGAAATGCAGGCTAGACAATTGGCGGGTGGTAATTGAACCGACGTGGCCGAATATCTTGACCACCAAGATTTCCTCGATCACACGTCACGATGTTGAGAGCTGGCGGGATTCTCTCATCACGAAGCACGGCTATAGCCACAGCCAGGCAAATCAGTGTTTGGGAACGCTAAAGCAGATATTTAGGATTGGCGAGAGCAAGGGGCTGATGTTGAACGATTCGCCGGCAATCCGTGTGAAGCAGTTGAGACCAACGAAGAAGAAGTTGGTGCTACCGACTA
>CAIJNQ010000124.1 GCA_903822015.1 uncultured Verrucomicrobia subdivision 3 bacterium
ACAGCGAAGTCGTGGACAAGTATTTCACCTGGACGCCGTCCCGCATCGAAGGCATCGGCCTCAAGGTCATCGCCGAGGAAGCGGTCTCGCGCCATCGCCGCGCCTTCCCGCGCGAAGCCGTCAACGCCGAACTCGAGGCCGGCGGCCAGTACCAATGGCGCGACAGCGGCGAATATCACCTGTTCAATCCGCAGACGATCCACAAGCTGCAAACCGCTTGCCGGCTGGGCAGTGAAAAGATTTTCCGGGAATACGCCGAGCTGGTGAACAACCAGGCGAAAAATCTCTGCACCCTGCGCGGCCTGCTGGAATTCAAATTTGCCGAAACGGCGATCCCGCTGGAGGAGGTTGAATCGGTGGAAAGCATCGTCAAACGCTTCAAGACCGGCGCGATGAGCTATGGCTCCATCAGCAAGGAGGCGCATGAAACGCTGGCGGTGGCAATGAACCGGCTCGGGGGAAAATCCAACACCGGCGAAGGCGGTGAGGATCCGGCACGCTACGTACTGGAAGCGAATGGCGACTCGAAAAATTCCGCGATCAAGCAGGTGGCAAGCGGCCGTTTCGGCGTCACCAGCAATTATCTGATTCACGCCAACGAACTGCAAATCAAGCTGGCGCAGGGCGCGAAACCCGGGGAGGGCGGCGAGCTGCCCGGCAAAAAAGTTTTCCCGGACATCGCCAAAACGCGCGGCACCACCGCCGGCGTCGGGCTCATTTCGCCGCCGCCGCACCATGACATTTACTCAATCGAAGATCTGGCGGAATTGATCCATGACCTGAAGAACTCCAACCGCAACGCGCGCATCAGCGTCAAGCTCGTCGCGGAAGTCGGGGTCGGCACGGTTGCGGCCGGCGTGGCCAAGGCGCATGCGGACGTCGTTTTGATCTCGGGTCACGACGGCGGCACCGGCGCGTCGCCGCTCTCCTCCATCAAACACGCGGGCGGACCGTGGGAACTCGGCCTGGCGGAAACCCACCAGACCCTCGTGCTGAACAACCTGCGCAGCCGCATTTACGTGGAGGCCGACGGCCAGCTGAAAACCGGCCGCGACGTCGCGGTCGCCGCGCTGCTGGGCGCGGAGGAATTTGGATTCGCCACCGCGCCGCTCGTGGTGATGGGTTGCATTATGATGCGCGTCTGCCATCTGAACACCTGCCCCGTCGGCGTGGCCACCCAGGATCCGCGGCTGCGCAAACGTTTTTCGGGCGAACCGGAGCACGTCGTCAATTTCATGCGCTTCATCGCGATGGAACTGCGCGAGATCATGGCCAAGCTCGGTTTCCGCAAGCTGGAAGACATGGTCGGCCGCACCGACAAGCTCGCGCCGTGGAAGGCCATCGAGCATTGGAAGGCCAAGGGGCTCGACCTGACCCCGATTTTGTATCAGCCGGAAGCGGGGCCGGAAGTCGGTCGTTTCCGCTCGCAGGCGCAGGATCATGGGCTGGAAAAATCGCTGGACGTCACCCGGCTGCTCGCGATCTGCAAACCGGCGATTGAGCGGGGCGAGAAGGTCCGCGCCGAACTGCCGATCATCAACGTGAACCGCGTCGTCGGCACGATTGTCGGCAGCGAAATCACCCGGCAGCACGGGCCGGCGGGCCTGCCCGAAGACACGGTGCATTTAAAATTCAACGGCAG
>CAIJNQ010000125.1 GCA_903822015.1 uncultured Verrucomicrobia subdivision 3 bacterium
GACCTGCGGTTTCTCGAAGAAGCCGCCAAGCTAGGTGAGCTTTCCGTACTGCTCTGGCCGGATTCGACACTGCAAAAACTCACCGGCAAGGCACCGAAGTTTCCACTGACGGAACGGAAGTATTTCCTTAACGCCGTCCGCTACGTCAGCCGCGTGTTAACAGCCGACGGTTCGACCGGCTATGATTCGCTGCCGGGAACTTTACCGTGCAACATTTGGGCGGATTATGGATTCACGACCAGCACCGCCCGCAAAACATTTGCGGCAGAAAATGAAATTGCCTATCGCGTTTTCACAGCAGACGAACTGAACGGATTTCCCGAACCGCCGCCGATGCCATCCGCGCCGGGCAAAAAGAAAGTGATCGCCACCGGCTGCTATGACTGGTTCCACTCAGGCCATGTCCGCTTCACCGAGGAGGCGTCCACCTATGGCGATCTCTACGTCTGCCTCGGCGGCGATGCGAATGTGCGGCTGTTGAAAGGCGAGGGCCATCCGCTATTGTCGGAGCAGGAACGCCGCTACGTCGTCGGCTCGATTAAATTTGTCAAGCAGGCGCTGGTCACCACCGGCACCGGATGGGTGGATGCCGACCCGGAAATCCGACGACTAAAACCCGACATTTACGTTGTCAATGAAGACGGCGACAAGGGCGGCAAACGCGAGTATTGCGAAAAGCTCGGGATTGAATACCTTGTGCTCAAACGCACCCCCGCTCCCGGCCTGCCGCAGCGCAGCAGCACGGTTTTGCGCGGTTTCTGACCGACCAACTATTTATGATCAAAACCGGCATACTTAATCCGCAAATCAATTCCCTGATCAGCCGGGTGCGTCACACCAACACGCTGGTCATCGCGGACCGGGGGTTTCCCTTCTGGCCACAGGTTGAGACGGTGGATATCGCCCTCGTGGATGATGTTCCCACGGTGCTGGCGGTGCTGCGTGCGCTGCGGCCCAACTTCCAGATCGGCAAGGCGTGGATGGCGCTGGAATTTTTGCAGCAGAGCTCGCCAAAGACGCGCGCCAACTTCGCCGGGGCGCTGCGAGGAATCGAGTTGAAACATGAGCCGCATGTTGAATTCAAAAAACGCATTCCGCATGCCATCGGCCTAATCCGTACCGGCGACACGACGCCTTACGCGAATATCGTTTTGGAAAGTGCCTAGGATAACCACAAACCCAAACTGCCACAAACCAACAAAACACACCAGATGACACGAACTCCTCAAGCCAACTCTACTAAAAGTGAAGGCGGCGGCCTGTTCCGCACGGCGGACGGCAAAAACTACGCCTTCCTCTTTTTACTCGTCACCTCGCTATTCCTGCTCTGGGGCGTCTGCAACGGCATGATTGATATTTTGAACAAGCATTTTCAGGACTCGCTGCACATCAGCAAAATGCAGTCGGCGTTTGTACAGTTCGCCAACTACATGGGTTACTTTTTCATGGCCATTCCGTCCGGCATCCTGGCGCGGCGGTTCGGTTACAAAGGTGCCATCATCATCGGTCTGGCGCTGGTGGCCGCCGGGGCATTTTGGTTCATTCCGGCAACGCACATCGGCACCTACTGGTCATTCCTGCTGGGGCTGTTCATTTTGGCGGCGGGGCTGACGTGCCTGGAAACGGTGGCCAATCCTTACACCACCGTGCTCGGCGCGAAGGAATCCAGCGCCGTGCGCATCAACTTCGCCCAGAGCGGCAATGGCGTCGGCTGGATGATCGGTCCGGTGCTGGGCGGCTTTTTTGTGCTCTCCTCCACCAGTGAAGCCAACACCAGCAACGCTGATCTCTACAAACCCTACCTGATTGTCGGCCTGGTGGTGTCGGTTTTGACCATGATTTTCGTGTTCGCCAAGGTTCCCGATTTGCCGGCGGAAGAGGAATGCAAAGTGGAAGGCGGTCCCGCCAAGGCGGCGGTGAAACCACTCTTCAAGCGCTGGCATTTTATTTTAGCCGTCGCGGCGCAATTTTTCTACGTCGCGGCGCAGACGGGCGTGTTCAGCTATTTCGTCAATTACATCCATTCCGACACCCCGGCATTAAGCGAAGGCATGGCGAAGAGTTTGCCCGCAAACATGACGGTGCTGACCGATGGAGCCTATCACATAACGGATCGCGGGGCCGGCGAATTGCTATCCTTTGCCGCCTTCGGGCTGTTTCTGCTGGGTCGGTTCACCGGCAGCTTTGCATTGCGCATTTTCAAAGCCCACTCGATGCTGGCCCTATATTCCATCGCCAACGTGCTGATGATGGTGCTGGTTATGTTTCCGCTGGGCTGGTTGTCCGTCGCCGGTCTGTTCATGAGCTTCTTCTTCATGTCCATTACCTACCCGACGATTTTTGCGCTGGGCATTCACGGGTTGGGCGAGGAGACAAAAAGAGCGTCGTCGTTCATCGTCATGGCGATTGTCGGCGGCGCGATCATGCCGCTATTCATGGGCTGGCTGGCGGACAATTGGGGCATGCGCACCGGCTTCCTCATGCCACTGATTTGCTTTGTGGTCATCGCAATTTACGGATTGACCTGGCAGAAACTGGAAAATCAGGACGCAGACCCTAAATAAGACCGGACCGCCGGTCATTTTTCCAGATAACGGATCACCGCCTCGGTTCGGGTCCGGACGCCCAGGCGCTCGAATATTTTTTTGATGTGGCCATGAACCGTCCACACGCTTATGCCCATGGCCTGGGCGATTTCCTTATCCACGCAACCCTTGCTCAACAGCAAGAGCACCTCGTATTCGCGCTTGGTAAGTTTTGCAAGGGTGTCGCCGGGCGAGTTCGCGCGCGGTCGCAGCAGGCCCTTGAAGAAAAGTTTGACGGACGCAAGAGGATCCCCAGAGATAGTGCCGGCGACAGTTCCGGCCTGAAGCATCGGGTCGAGGATATTCGCGGGATTGACCCGCTTGAGCAGGTAGCCTTCGGCGCCGCCCGGCGTGGAGACAAACATGTGGTCGCCATCCACGGAAACGGAATAGGCCAACGCCAGCGCGCCGGACGGCAGCGCCGCCAGGCCACCGGAAAGCTCAAGGCCCATGCGCTCGGCCAGACTGCGGTTAAGCAGGGTCAACCCGGGATGCTGCGCGGCGAACAACCGGGCAAAAGCCTCAGGCGATTCACAGCAGGTGACTTGAAAGCCCGACTGTTGGCGGATGCACCAAGCCAGCGCGCGGCGCAACCCAGGATCTGTCTCCACAATAAAAACCCGGGGCAAATCCGTACGCGCCGGAACCGGCGGACTTTCATCGTGAGCCAGCCGTCCCACCAGCGTATGCACCGTAGTGTAAGTCCACATGATCGGGTTGGCCGACCATTCGATAGCCACGATGAGTTCGCGGGAGTATAGATTACAGGCCCGCTCCCAACCTTGCTTCACGATGTTGCAATAAATGCCCGCGGCCGTCTCGGCGGCCGCCGCCATATCGGCGGAACCGAGCGGAAAGAAATAAGCGCTGCCGGCGTGATCGATCCGAGCTGCCAAAGGCTGCTGCAGGCCAGCCGGCGTGGGAAAGCCGTAACGGCGGGCGAGCAACTTCTCTTTCCAGTAACGCGGGTCCGCCTTGGAAAACCCGGTTTGGTTTTTTTCATTATCCAAAGCGGCGGCCCAGCCTTCAGCCAAGATGGTTTCATAAATAGCCTGGGCCTCGATGGCCGCCGCATTTTTATCCACTGCGCCCAAGGAAAAGGTGTGCCGGCGTCCCCGGTGCTGGATTTTTACAGACCAGCCCTCTACTTTCAGGTGACGGCCGCCGCGGGTGTAGGAATTTTTGAACAGTCGATTGGACCAGGAATTTTTAACCACCACGGCCGGAACCGACCTGCTTGGACGTTGCTTGGACATCAACATCAGGGAACTACTTTATGCAGTATCTGTCAATTCTCGAGACGAGAACCGCCCGAGCCGGCCGACACGATTCCAGGTTTTATGGCCAGCGGTCGCAGAGACCCACCCGGCCCGCTGGATTCATATTTGGAAGCGATGGGCAATCCTTTTCGCCCCGGCGTAATCCACAGATAGCCGCCGCGTTCCCGAAGACTGTCGACCGACACCGCGGCATGGATAATGGAGCAGGCCGGATGCAGTTGAAACGCCGCAACCTGAACCATCGCTGTCACCGTCCCCGGAATGACCCGGGCGATGACATCCGCTTTCTGCGAGCCGGTTGCTAAGAGCAGACAACGGCGCGCCTCCAAGATAGACCCGATGCCCACCGCCATGGCCCGGCCAGGCCACGGTTCGGGCTTGGGAAACAAGGGAGCCATTCACGGCGGGTCAACACGCTCAGCGTCTTGAATTGAGGTCAGCGGGCGATTGAAGACCCATTCCAATCCACGTTGCCAACGGGCCATGAGATGTTCAGCATGGTGACCGGGCGGCTCATAAAACGTGCAGCGCGACGGACGCGATTGCAACACCTCGTAGATTTTTCGCGCGCCGATGTTCGCCGAAAATTCATCCATCGCCGCGCCATCAAGATAAATCGCCTGGCGGCCGGCAAAGGCCTCCGGACTTTTCCGCACGATAGTGAGCGGGTCATTCTCCAACCAGCGCTGCCAGACATCTTCCCGGAATTTCCCAGAGGCATCGTAAGGCCACTCAAACTCGCCGCGATGCAAAACTCCGCGCGGGGCATAGGCGGCGGAAAGGGCGAGGATGTAGGTCAGGTCGCCGTCGATCGGCCCCGTCGATTTTCCAGAGGAAATTTTTTTTATTTCCGCCAGCGGCACGTTCGTCACGGCCGCGACTTTCACCAGCGGCAGATGGGTGGTCGGAAAATCGGAATCCGGGCTCAGCGCGATTACGGCGTCAAATAGTTGCTGACGCGCCATGCCCAGCCGCAGCGCGCCGAAGCCGCCGCTGGAATGGCCGGCAATAATGCGGCGCACGCCGTTGGTCGGAACGGGATGTTTTGCCTCGACGGCAGAGACGATCTCGGCGCAGACATAGTCCGCATAATTTCCCTGCGCAGAAGAATTCAAAAACTGACTGCCGCCCCAGCGGGTTTTGCCGTC
>CAIJNQ010000126.1 GCA_903822015.1 uncultured Verrucomicrobia subdivision 3 bacterium
GGCCATAAAGCTGTGGTCCGACCCGTTCCCATTCCGAACACGGCCGTCAAACACAGTCTTGCCAATTGTAGTGGTTGTATAGCTTCCGCGAGAGTAGGTTGCCGCCAGTCTTTCAAAAATGCCGGAGAATTGTTTCTCCGGCATTTTTATTTTCTACTGAAATTTAACTCTTGTTCCGAAAGGGGTGGGGCTGGGCGCTCGGCGCCGGCCCCGTCGCCGAGCGCAGCGTCAGGCGACGGAACGAATGGGGATGCCGGGTTGCCGGTTTATATTCGCCAACAGTGGGAGTTTCTATTTCGAAGTTCGCGTTCAACCCGGCGGCAGGCGCAGGGTGGCATCCAGTGGCTGGATATCCGCCAGTTCCTTGGCGGAATTGGCGCCGCCCAGTTCCGCTAGCCGTTCCCCCGCCGGCCGCACGCGGGTTTGAAAACTTGCCGTCGCGTCATTGAAGGCCGAATTCGCGCGGTCCAGCCCGGCGCGGATTTTCTCAAAGTGTTCCGTGAACTTCACCACGCGCGTGTAAAAATCCTGGGCCGCCTCGGCGATTTTCTGCGCGTTCTCCGTCTGCGCGTGCTGCTGCCAGCTCACACTGACCGAGCGCAGCAGCGCAATGAGCGAGGCCGGCGTCGCAAGCAAAATTCTTCTTTCCGCCGCCCACACGATCAAATCGTGGTCGCCTTCCAGCGCCGCGCTGAACAAGGACTCCGCCGGCACGAAGAGCACCACGTAATCCAGCGCGTTCGGGAACTGGCGCGGATAATCGCGGTCGGCCAGCGCCTTGATGGTGCCTTTCAATTTCGCCGCGTGGGCCGCCAGCGCCTCGGCGCGCTTGGTTTCGTCCGCCGTTTCCAGCGCGTTCAGAAAATCAAAGTCCGGCACTTTCGCATCCACGATGATGAAGCGGTCACCCGGCAGCTTCACCACCAGGTCCGGCCGGTTTTCGCCCGTCGAAGTTTGCTCCGTGAAATCGCAATGTGCGCTCATGCCGGCCGCCTCGACCACGCGTCGTAAGGTTTCCTCGCCCCATTTGCCGCGTGCCTGGTTCGAGTGCAGCACCATGCGGAACCGCTGGGTTTCCTGCTCGAGCGACAGGCTGTGCTTGGAGAGATCTTCCAGCTGCTTCTTCACCTCGCCGAGCGTGGACGACTGCGCCGCGCTGCTGGTCTGTAAATTCTTCTGATAGTTTTCCAGTTGCTGCTTGAGCGGCTCCACCAGGCCCTTGATCGCTTCCTGCCGCTGGGCCAGGTCGCCCTTGGCCGTTTCCTGGAATTTGCCGAAGGACTGCTCCGCCAGCCGCAAAAATTCCGGCGCGGACTGTTTCAGCGCGTCGGCGCTCAGGGCCTTGAACGTGTCCCGCAAATCCGCCAGCGCCTTGTCCTGCGCCGCCTTGGCGTCGCGCTGGGTTTGTTCGTGCAGCTGCTTTTGTTCGGCGAGGATTCTTTCCGCTGCCGCCTGGTTGGCTTGCGCGGTGGCAAGTGCGGTCTGGGTTTGCGCCAGCCGCTCGCGCGTCTGGGTGATTTCCGTTTCGCGTTGGGCCAGCTGCTGGCGGAGCTCGGCTTCCAGCCCTGAATCGGCGGGGGCCGCGGACCGCCGGCCGGCGATCAGCCAGCCAATCAGCAGTCCCAGCCCGCCACCCAGGCTGAACGCGATGGCCAGCTGGATTCCGGGGAGCATAAGTCAGAAGTGCGCCACGACTTCGATCTCCACCGTGGCGCCTTTGGGCAGGGCCGCCACCTGGACCGTCGAGCGTGCCGGGAAATGATCCGTGAAATACCGCCCGTAAACCTCGTTCATGCTGGCGAAGTTCGCGAGGTCCGTCATGAATACCGTGCTTTTCACCACATTCTCAAACGTCAGTTTCTGATCGTCGAGGATCGCCTTGATGTTTTGCAGCACGCGGTCGGTCTGCACCTTGATGTCGCCCGTCACCAGGTTGCCGTCCTTCGGGTCGATCGGAATCTGGCCGGCGCAGAACAGCAGGTCGCCGGTCCGCACGGCATGGTTGTACGGGCCGAGGGCGGCGGGTGATTTCGCGGGTTTGATGATGGTTTTGGTGGCCATAAAATAATTTGTTTTCTTCCAGAGAAGTTGAGCGAGTTTGTCGCTTTTGTCCGCCACCGTCAAGTTGCCGGGAATTTGGGTGGTGCCCTAATTTGAAATTCTTTTCCGCAAAATCATGTAAGCCGAAAATCCGACAACCACCAACGCAACAAATCCCATCACCGGCCAGGTTAGGTGAATAACTGTTCCCCCCGCATAATCCACGCTATTGGGCGTGATGATTACATTTGTGTTCAAATCTTTTCCCCCAGTTCCTTCAGGATTCACCCCCGCCCCGCAGTCATGGCTATTTGCCGGCAATATCGCCGCCAACCTTACTTCGTCCCCAGCGCCGCCTCGATGGCTGCCGTCGCTTCCGGCGAATCCGGCGTCACCTTGGAATCGAAGCGGTTGAGGATCTTGCCGTCCCGGCCGATGAGGAACTTCGTGAAGTTCCATTTGATGTTACCGGGGAACGGCGAGGCGTCGCCCGCCAGCGCCGTGTAAAGCGGATGCCGGTTCGGCCCGTTCACCTCGATCTTGTCGAAGAGCGGGAAGGTCACGTCATATTTGGAGGAGCAGAATTGTTTGATCTCCGCGTCCGTGCCCGGCTCCTGGCTGCCGAACTGGTTGCACGGAAAGCCGAGGATCACGAGGCCCTGGCTCTGGTATTTCTGGTAGACCGCCTCCAGATTCTTGTATTGCGGCGTGTAGCCGCACTTGGAGGCGACGTTTACGATCAGCAGCACCTTGCCCTGATAGCCCGCGAGTACGGTGTCTTTGCCGTCAATATCCTTGACGGTGATGTCGTAAATGGAACCGGCGTGGAGCAGGGTGTTCATAAAAATCAGCGCGGCGAGACAGGTTAATGTTTTCATTCCGGCAACATTAGCCGGAACCCGCCCGCTGTCAACCTGCCGTTGCGGCCTTGCCGGCGGGCTTCTCAAAACAGTACGAGCGATACGTAAGTTCGCCGTCGGCCAGCGCTTTGTGGATGCGCGAACCCTGGACGCCCGCGAAGTCCGCGCCGAGTCCCTGCAGGAATTTCGGCAGATGCCGCGCGACCAAATCCTGCGAACGCCGGGAATTCCGTTCCATGCCGCGCCGGACCTCGGCGTTGATGTTCCGGGTGTGCCGGCGGGTGAGCGGCGCGGCGGCGAGCGCCTGCTCCCAGGCGGCGATGTCGTCGGCGAACCGGAAGTCGGCATAGAGAAAATGCCCGCCCGGCCGCAGCACCCGCGCCACCTCCGCCAGAAAGCGCGGCAAATGCGGATAACAATGCGACGCCTCCACATTGATCACCGCATCGAATGTATCCGGCCCGAACGGCAGCTGTTCCGCGTCGCCCTGCACGAAGCTCAAGCCCGCCACGCGGTGTCGCTGCTGGCAGAGGCGGATCCCCGCCGGATTCAAATCCAGCCCGGTGTAACTGTCCGGCTGCAGGGTGCGCGTCAGGTAACTCGCCCCGCCGCCGTGGCCGCAGCTCACCTCCAGCACCCGCCGGCCGCGCAAGTCCGCCTGCGTGGCCACGTGATGATACAGCTGGATGCAGGCCCGATCGGGCTCGTCGGCGGGTGACAGCGGGATGGCCTGCGGCGGGATTTCCTCGTAGGCATAATTCAGGAACAGCACCTCCTCGCCGCGCAGCCGCCGCGTGAGGAACGGATACCACAGCTGCCAGACCGCCTTCCGGATCCGGCCGATGGCGAACAGATGATCAATGACCGGCATGGCGAACTCTTACGCGAAACCGCCGCGCCTGCCAATCCTGATCCGCGCGGGTCATTCCACGCTGACGATGGTGGCGGCCTGCCGCGTGCCGCCCAGCGTGAGTTGCGGGCGCTCGCCCGGCTTCCGGCCCATGAGCTGGCCGCCCAGCGGCGATTGTGGCGTGATGACCAGGATCTCCTTCTTGTCATGCACCACCTCCGTGCCGCCGGCGCGCGGGCCGATGAAATAATGCGACCGCTCCCCGCCGTTCTCCAGTTCCACCAGCGCGCCCAGCCCGATCGGTTCCTCCGCGCCGAATTTCTTAAACAGCAGCTTTTCAAATTCACCGATGGCTGACCGCAGTTCCGCCGCCTGTTTGGACTGGCCGCGCGCCAGATACGATGCCTCCAGGCCGCGCGTGTCATATTTGTTTTCCGCCTTGCTCGACTCATGCGTGGCCTCCGCCCGGGAGAACTCCGCCGCGCGGAAATACACCTGCAATTCCTCCGCCAGCCGTGCGACAATCTTGCGGACCACGATGCGTTTATTCATTTAAATCCCGGTCATGGTAATCGCCGCAACGCGAAGCTAAAGCAGAAAGCGGAACGGCCGGACCGGCGCTAACTCACTTCTCCGCCGCCGGACGTTTCAGTGCCGAAACCAGCGCAACCAGCAGTAGAACCACGATGGGAATCATGATGATAATCATCAAGCCCGAAATCCACGCGAAAAACGCCGCGTAAAACACGCTGCCGAGGATCGCCGCCGGGAGCCGAATCCAGCGTGCTGCAATGCCTAAAGCGATGTAAACCACTCCACTCAACGTGATGAGCCAGTCAAACCACTCAAACCTTTCGAACTCCCCGCCGTGCAGAAACCAATCGATGCCTGAGAGGAGGATCTGAATGGCCGCGACGCCAAGCAGCGCCGAGGCCGTGACGTTTTTGTCTTTGTGAATGATGCTCACAACATACAGTATGCCTACCGCCCACTCATTACCCGCCGCCGGTAGCCCAGCCACGCCGCCGCGCCCAGACCGGTCAATGCCAGCGTGGACGGTTCCGGCGCGGCTAGCCATTGACCGCCGAAATCGCCCGTCGCCTTGATCGTCTGGAAACCGCCGCCGGTCGGCAGCACCCCGGTTTCCACGCCCTGCGTCACCCCGGTCGAACCCACCACCGCTGCCCCCACCGCCTGCTGGCCATAGACCGGATACGCGATTGCGTTCGTCGCGCCAAAGATCAGGAACATCAGGGTGATCTGCGAGGCATCCCAGCGCACGTTGCCGGGATACGGCGAGAGCGCGAACGTGCTCGCCGGGTCATAGACGGGAAAGTTGCCGAGCGGTGTGACTAGGTAAGACCCCGGCAGGACATCCGCCTGCGACCCGCCATTTGGGGCGCCCGCGGAAGCGGAAGCATCCAGGAAAATCTTCCCGGTGAACCCGGGCGCGCCGCCCATCCAATCGTATTCAAACGACCCCTGGGCCGCGAGCCGCGTCGTCGCCAGCCCGAGCGCCAGCGACAGTACCGCGGCCAGTTTAACGAAGGCCAATTCAGTTTTCATAAACAATCCTTTGCGACCCGGGCGCGCCGCCCGCTAATCATCCAGGTCGCGAAAACTCCGCTTCACTGCCCAGAATATCAGACCCGCCGCCAGCAGGCATACTGGAAAAAACCACCACGGAGCGAATTCGCCTAAGGAGTCAGAGATCATGGCGTGAATTGAACCGCAGCGGTGGCCTGCTTAGCTAATCGGGTTATGCAGCATGGTTGACACGATAAATAGCGAAATAAATGGTCAGGCAAACAAGCGCGAAGCTCGTTGCGCCAAACACGGCAGCAATAACTAGTCGCCAATCACGCCGTACTCGCCAAACATCGCGTGCGGCACAGAATGCAACCGACGGCGCTAAAAAGAGGCACCAAGGGAAAAACTCGCTTGCCCATGACCGCTGCAATCCAAAATACACAACGCTAAAAACCCAAGCGCAGAGAGAGCAGACTAGAAAGCTCGCGAGCAGCACCATCGAAGGTGAGAGTGTTCGGCGCATAAACGCGCGAATCTTCCGGTCAAGTTCGGACTCGCGTCTCACTATTCGGCGATTTGTAAAAAATGCCATGCGCGTAATGCTGCCTACTACCTAACCCCCTCCATCCTCTGGAGCCGATCCAGTTTCATGAATTCGACTCTGAACCCGAGGCTTTGGTTTGTCTAGCGGTTTTTGGCGGCGGCGGCGTGGCATCTTAGGTGGGGCGAGACTCCGTCGAGCCCTATTCAAGTCAGGACTCGAGAGACTCTCGCCCCACCAAATGAGGTTGCTTGGGGCCTCCTCACCGCTTCATTTCTCCGCGGGGGCGGGCAGATAGACAATTCGTTCGGGCTGGGTCGGGGCGTAGGCGTTGCGTTGCGGGATTTCGGCGCGGTTGAATGGCCGGTAATCTTTGATGGCGTCCACGTGGCCGATGTTCACGTAGTGGCGCAGGACGCCGTGGCCGCTCTTCGTGGAATCGCTGAAGTGGGTCTGGCCGTAGCCGACGCCGTTGCCGGAAAGGTTGGAGGAGAAATATTTGAACCCGACAATCTTGTTGGTCTCGTCGCGCAGCCAGCTGAGGAAGATGACGGAATGACCGCCTGAGGGGGTGGAACTGTAGCTAACAAAGTCGCCGGGCCGCGCGTCCTCGAAGTTGGTGATGGTGGTGCCGAGGCCGTAGCTGGTGATGGCGCGGGCCTCGGAATCGCCTTTGCCCTCGATATACCAGAGCTGCAGGGCGTTGAAGAGGTCGTTGAAGGTCATGCCGTTGAAGTCGTCGGGTTCGAGGCCGCTCTGGATATTGCGCAGTTTCATGGCACGCACAAAAACTTCAAAGGTGAAGCCGCAGCAATAGCTGCAGCGCGAGCCGTCGGGATAGGCCTTGGCCACGACCATGCCGCGATACCAGAGGTCCTGGGTGACGCCGTTGTAGATGTCGTATTCGCGCGGGTCCCAGCTGCAATGATATTGGTACGAGCCGTCGAGCGGGTAGCCGGAGATGACTTTGAGGACGTAGGGGTTGAGCGAGCCTTCCGCGTCGTTGGTGACGAGGTCTTCCCGGGCGTAGGCCTTGGCGAGCGCCTTGTCCACGGGCGAGAAGCCGCGGTCATCCACGGGATACACGCGCGGGGTGTAGGTCGAACGGCGTAGGGATGGATTCGTCTCGCGGGGCGGAATATTATTGGTGGCGGGCGTGGCGGCGACGACGGCAACCGCGGGCGCGGGTTTGGTGTCGGCAACGGTCGAACGGGTGGTGCAGCCGGCTAGGATCAGAACGGCGGCCGTGGCGAGAACCGGTAGAATGTTTTTCATACCTTCATAGATACTTTGCCAGAATGGGCTTCAGCTTGGCGATGGTTTTCGGTGGCCAGAATTTGCGGTCGGTCATGATGGCGTTCTTTAGCGCGTCATGGCAGGGCCAGCCGGGCGCGGCGGGGATTTGCGGAATGACCTTGACGACGATCGCCTTGGCGGTGGCGGCGTTTTTCATGAGGTTGGCGACGACCATTTCGACGGTGACGTGTGCCTCGTCCACTTTCCAGCAATCGTAGTCGGTGATCATCGCCATGGTGGCGTAGGCGATCTCCGCTTCGCGGGCGCACTTGGCCTCGCCCAGGTTGGTCATGCCGATGACGTCATAGCCGAGCCGGTGGTTCGTGAGTGATTCGGCCCGGGTGCTGAACGCGGGTCCTTCCATGTTCACGTAGGTGCCGCCGTCGTGGACTTTTGCCTTCAGGCTGCGGGCGGTTTTCAACAGCAACTGGCGCAGTTCCTCGCAGACGGGGTCGGCGAATGCGATGTGGCCGACGATGCCGTTCCCGAAAAAGGTGTGCTCGCAGTCGCGCTTTGTTCGGTCGAGGAATTGGTTGGGCAAAACGATGTCGCACGGGCGGTATTGTTTCTGGAGCGAGCCGACGGCGCTGACGCTGACGATCCACGCGACGCCGAGCTTTTTCATCGCCCAGAGGTTGGCGCGATGGTTCAGTTCGCTCGGCAGGATGCGGTGGCCGCGGCCGTGCCGTGGCAGGAACACCACTTCGCGCCCGGCGAGCTGGCCGGTGAGAAATTCATCGGAGGGCGCGCCGAACGGCGTGGTCACCTTCACCCATTTCTGGTCGGTGAAGCCTTCGATGGAGTAAAGCCCGCTGCCGCCGATGATGCCGATGCGATGTTTTGACATGGGAGAATTATGGCATTCCGGCGCGGCGGGTCGCCAGCGTTTTTCTCGGCTGGCGGAACCCGGATTATTTGCTAGGTTGCGGGCATGGAACTATTTCATAAGATTCTCAAGATCGCCATTTCCGGCGCCGCCTCGGATATCCACATCAAAGTCGGCACGCCGGTGATCTTCCGCATCAACCGCGAGCTGGTCGCGGTCGAGTGTCCGTTTCCCACCACGGATTGGATAAACAAAATCGTCACGGCCATCACGCCCGTGCATTTGAAGAAGCGGCTCGACGACGAGCGCGAGGTGGACTTCTCGTTATTCATTCCCGAGGTGGGCCGGTTCCGCACGAATCTGTTTCAGCAGCGCGGCCAGTGGTGCCTGGCCATGCGCCACGTCAAAACGCACGTGGCGAGCTTTGAGCAGCTCGGTTTGCTGGACCAGATCAAGCAGATCGCGGAATCCCCGCGCGGCATCGTGCTCGTGGCGGGCTCGACCGGTTCCGGCAA
>CAIJNQ010000127.1 GCA_903822015.1 uncultured Verrucomicrobia subdivision 3 bacterium
GGCGTAAATGGAAGTCAGCGAGAGGATGATGATTGCGTAGATATTGGCGTTGCTGAACAGCCCCTCCGTGTCCGCGGTGAAACGCCACGGCAGCATGACGTCGGCAAATTTGCCGATGCCCTTGAAACCGTAGGCCAGCATCCCGACGACGTTGACCAGCGCAAACAGCACCACGCTCAAGTGCGCCAGGTTCGCCCCGCGTCCGCGCCCGAAACGCGTCTGGATCCATTCCGCACCGGTTAACACATTGGAACGGCGCAGCCAGGCGCTCACAAATACCATCAGGAATATCTGGTTGAACGTCGGCCAGACCCACGGCAGCCAGATGCTCTTCAAGCCGTAAATGAACAGCACATAAACCAGCCACATCGTGCCGGAAATGTCGAACATGCCGGAGGCGTTGGAGACACCCAGATAATACCACGGCAGGGTTTTGCCCCCGAGGAAGTAGGAGTTCAGATCCTTCGCGCCTCTCCGCGCCACGTAGATCCCCGCCCCAATGGCAAACAGAAAATAGACCAGAATTATGGCGGCATCAACGGCGTGTAATTTCATGGCAGAGTTAATTGGGTTGCTGATTGGGCGCCGAGTTTTGAAAAAATCAAAGCTGGGCGCTGAACCGATGGCTTTGCCAAAGGTTGCCACAACCGGCGGTGTTTTCGAGGTGCAACTAAGTCGTCAATTTTAATGACAGATGCGCGGCGGATAAATGAGGGAGAGGAAAAAACGGGAGAAAGGCGGTCCGGTTATTTTAACATGTCCGAAAGCGTGGCGGCCATGGCATCGGCCCAGATCTGATAGCCCCGGGCGTTGGGATGAAGCAAGTCGGGGAAAAGATTGCGAGACAGGGTGCCATCGGGTTCCAGAAACCGGCGGCCGAGGTCCCGGAAGACAACCCGTTTGCCGTCATTCAATCCGGCAAGTCCGGCGTTGACGGCTTTGACCTGCGCGCGAATCGGATCCGATTTTTCGCCCCGGGGGAAAAGGCCCAGCAGCAGAATTTTGGTCCGCGGCAGGCGGACCTGGATCTGCCGGACCAGATTGGAAACGCCTTCAATGATTTCCGGCGTCAGGTTGCGCGGCCGGCCGCTGTCCTCGCTGCCGGCATTGTTGGTGCCGATTAGCAGCACGACCACCCGGGGGCTCAGGTTTTCGAGCTCGCCGTTCTCGATGCGCCAGAGAACATTTTGAATCCGGTCGTAGCCGATGCCAAAGTTCGCCGCGTGGCGGGGCGCGTAAACTTCGGGCCAGATTTTGCCGCCGCCATTGTCCCAGCGCCAGCCGTCGGTGATGGAATCGCCGAGAAACAACAGATCGATACCGCCTTGTTTGGCGTCCGCCACATAACCTTCGTGCCGGGCCATCCAGTTGGTCGGAAAGTCCCGCGGCACGGGAACCAGCGCCGTGTTTTCCGCAAACGAATGCAGCGAAAGGCATGCCGCCAGCACCCCGAACACCCTCCGGAGGTTCATTTGAAGAATCGCGGCGAGCCGGAGATCAGGGCTGATGGTCCATGGGCAGGTGGGCGAAGATAGCCACCGCCTGGGCGCGGGAACGGACGTGCAGCTTTTCATAAATCCGGCGGATGTAGGTATTCACCGTCGGCACGCTGATCGCGAGCTTCTCGGCTATTTCCTTGTAGAGATAGCC
>CAIJNQ010000128.1 GCA_903822015.1 uncultured Verrucomicrobia subdivision 3 bacterium
CAGTTGGAGGCGGGGAATTGGAGGACGGAGAAATTCATTTTGATTTACGAATGGCGATGGACGACTGACGCGCGAACCGGCGGACGGCCCGGTATGCGCCGATCGCCCAAGTGATTATTCGATTTCCAGTTTGTAATCTTCAATGACCGGATTGCTCAACAGCTTGTGCGCCGCCTCATTCAAGGCTTTGGTGGCGGCGGCCTTGTCGGTGCCGGGCGCGAGGTCGATCTCGATGTATTTGCCGATGTGGACGCCCGTGACACCGGTGTAACCCATGTGTTCGAGGGCGGTCTGGACGGTTTTGCCCTGCGGATCCAGGACGGCTTTCTTGGGGGTGATGATGATTTTAGCTTTCATGCTCGCGCACATAGAGTTTCAGGTTTCAGGTTTCAGGTTTCAAGTTTCAAGTTTTGAAATCAACCGCGTCCCCGCCCTCAACCTTATCCCCGCCCATTGCCGAAAATGAGGATGACGAGGATTGCGGCATTGAAATTTTTCCCACCCTGCGCCATTGTTCAGCCATGAGTTATTCGGAACAACATGATCAGCCGACGGTATGCCACATTGGCGAGACCCGCAAACCGGTGGAGCCGTGCACCATCGTCATCTTCGGCGCGAGCGGCGACCTGACCGCGCGCAAGCTGATTCCCGCGCTGTATCACCTCGCCAAGGACAAGCAGATGCCGCCCGACTTCCGCATCATCGGGTTTGCGCGCCGGGAAAAAACCGACGAAACGTGGCGGCAGGAATTGCGCACGGCGCTGGACCAGTTTTCACGCACGAAGCCGGTGGACGAGCCGGTGTGGAAGGATTTTTCGGCGAAGGTGTTTTATTGCGTCGGGGACCTGACCGATGCGGCGGCGTACCAAAAACTGGAGCAGAAGCTGACCGGCTTCGGCAGCGCGCCGCTGCGAAAGAACCTGCTGTTTTACCTGGCCACGCAGCCCAGCCAGTTCGGGGCGGTGGTCCAGCAATTGCATGACGCGAAGCTGCTGCACAAGGAAAACGGGGTACACGGCTGGCAGCGGATCGTGGTGGAGAAGCCATTCGGCCACGACCTCGCGTCGGCGCACGCGCTAAACGCGGAACTGACGCGCTTCGCGCACGAATCGCAAGTTTGCCGCATCGACCATTATCTCGGCAAGGAAACGGTGCAGAACATCCTGATGTTCCGGTTTTCCAACTCGATCTTCGAGCGCCTGTGGAACCGCGAATCGGTGGACCACGTCCAGGTCACGGTCAGCGAAAAACTGGGCGTGGGCGAGCGCGGGGGTTATTACGAGGAAGCCGGGGCGCTGCGGGACATGGTGCAGAACCACATGCTGCAGGTGCTGTCGCTGATCGCCATGGAACCGCCGGTATCGCTGGAAGCCGAAGCGGTCAGAGACGAGAAGGTGAAGCTGCTCAAATCGATCCGCCCGCTGACCGCGGACAATGTGGCCAAGCAAGTCGTGCGCGGCCAGTATTTCGCGGGCGCGGTGGACGGCCAGGCGCGACCGGGCTACCGGCAGGAGCCCAAGGTGAACCCGGCCTCGAACGTGGAAACGTTTGTCGCGATGAAGCTGCTGATCGACAACTGGCGCTGGTCGGGCGTGCCGTTTTATCTGCGCACGGGCAAGAACCTGCCGCAAAGCGCCAGCGAAGTGCGCATCCAGTTCCGCCCCACGCCGAGCGTGTTATTTGCCGCGCAATGCGGGCAGAACCTCGACGCGAATGCGCTCACGCTGCGATTGCAGCCGAACGAGGGGATTTCCCTGCATTTCAACGGGAAGGTGCCCGGCATCAGCACCCAGGTGCGGCCGGTGCGGATGCACTTCAGCTACGACGCCGAGTTCGGCGCCTACACGCCGGAGGCCTACGAGCGGCTGCTGCTGGACGCCATCGCGGGCGACGCGACGCTGTTCATCCGCCGCGACGAAGTGGAGACCGCGTGGCAGATCGTGGATTCGATCCGGGCGGGCTGGAATGACAAGCCGCTGACGAACCGCGAATTTTACGCCGCGGGCACGTGGGGTCCAATCGCCGCAGAGGATCTGCTCGCCCAACTCGGCCACGAATGGCATGAACCGCAGGTGATAAAATAAATTCATGGGGAGGAGCGCGATTGCGGCCCCCCAATTGATTTTTTCATCATCCAACCATACAGGTTTTTTGGGGACGGAACAAGATGGGGACAGCGACACGCCGTCCCTCCCAATTAATAATGGCAGCATTTCTGACGGGAAGAACGCCCTTGGTGGCGCAAGTAACCAAACGGTTAAAAACAACGTTTTCGTTAAAACACCAACAAAGCGGAGGATTTACCGGGTCAAAAAAAATAATTCAACTATTTTTGAACCCCAAACGGGGTGGCGCCGTCTGATATTACGAATGGTTTGGGTTTTCGCTGTTCGTTTAGGGTTGGCATAGGGATTTTGCTCGTGGTGCGGCTCGGACAGCGACCCCAAGTTGGCCGCACCACCCTTCTGAGCGCCCCGGTGAGGGCGTATAAATCTCGTCACCGAGCGAGGCCGGACGCAAGTCCGGCCTTGTGTTTTTTACGGGATAAATCCCATTGATTCAGGCGGAAAAGCCATTAAACTTTCCCACGCATGAAACATCAGCTTGATTTCGAAAAGCCGATCACTGAGTTGCAGAACAAGCTGGACGAACTCCGTCTGCACCCCGAAAAGCACTCCCTAGGCATCAGTTTTGAAGAGGAAATCCAGATCATCGAGAAAAAGCTGGAGGAAACCCGGCGCCAGGTCTTCTTGAACCTCACCGCCTGGCAACGCGTCCAACTCGCGCGGCATCCCAAACGGCCTTACACGCTGGATTACATCAAGCATGCGTTCACCGATTTCCAGGAACTCCACGGCGACCGGCTATTTGCCGAGGACCGCGCGATGGTCGGCGGTTTTGCCAAAATCGGCGAACATCGCGTCATGGTCATCGGCACGCAAAAGGGGCGGGACACGAAGGAAAACATCCTGCGCAATTTCGGGTCGGCGCACCCGGAAGGCTACCGCAAGGCGCTGCGGCTGATGCGGCTGGCGGCCAAGTTCGGCCTGCCCATCATCACGCTGATCGACACAGCGGGGGCGTATCCGGGCGTCGCGGCGGAGGAACGCCACATCGCCGAGGCCATTGCGGTGAATCTCCGCGAAATGACGCTGCTGGAAGTGCCGGTGATCGCCGCGGTCATCGGCGAAGGCGGTTCCGGCGGCGCGCTGGGCATCGGGGTCGCGGACCGGGTTTTGATTCTGGAGAACGCCTATTATTCCGTGATCAGCCCCGAGGGCTGCGCGGCGATTTTGTGGAAAGACCGCGCGAACGCCGCCAAGGCGGCCGCCGCGCTGAAGATCACCGCGAAAGACCTGCTCAAGTTCAAACTGATCGATGATGTGGTGCCCGAACCGCTGGGCGGCGCGCACACCGACGCCGCGGGAACCGCCGCGAACCTGAAGACGCACCTGCTCAAGCATCTTGAGGAAGTGCTAGCCCTGCCGGTCGCGGAACGCCTGAAAGTGCGGTACGACAAGTTCCGCGCGCACGGACATTTCACGGAGAAAACCGAGTCCGCCGAGAGCCATGCCGTGCCCCAGGCCGCAGGATAAAACGCCGTGCTTTATCCACTGACTTTTCAGCCGGCATTCAAGGAACGCGTCTGGGGCGGACGCGAACTGGCGCGGCTTTACGGCAAAAAACTTCCACCCGGCGCGGTGATCGGCGAATCCTGGGAAATCGCCGACCGACCCGGTGATGCCAGCCTCATTGCCAACGGCCCGCTCGCGGGAAAAAACCTGCGCTGGCTGATGGAACAGCACGCGGAGGAAATTCTCGGCAGCGCCAAACCGGCGGCGGACGGACGCTTTCCCCTGCTCTGCAAAATCCTGGACGCGCGCGAAAAACTGTCACTGCAGGTCCATCCGCCGGCCGACAAGGCGGCCGCGCTGAAAGGCGAACCCAAGACGGAAATGTGGTATATCGCCGACGCCGCGCCGGGCGCAAGCCTATATGTGGGACTCAAGCGGGGCGTGACGCGGGCGGTATTTGAGGAAAAAATCGCCGACGGCAGCGTGGCGGATTGTTTTCACCGGATACCGGTCAAGGCGGGCGACACGATGTTTCTGCCCAGCGGCCGCGTGCACGCCATTGGTGACGGCCTGGTGATCTTTGAGATCCAACAAAATTCCGACACCACCTACCGCGTGTTTGACTGGAACCGGGTCGGCCTGGACGGCCAGCCGCGGGAGCTGCACATCGCGCAATCGCTGGCGAGCATCAATTTCAATGATTTCGAGCCAAAGCTGGTGGCAACCCAGTTCATCACCGAGGGAAAAATTCCGAAACGCGCGCTGGTGGACGATCCGCTGTTCCAGGTGGAAACATGGAGACTGGATTCCGGCGCGAGCGGATGGCTGAAGCCAAAACATTTGCAAATAGTCGCCGTGACGACCGGCACAGTGGAAATCCGGGGCGCGACGACGACCGTGACATTATCCGCCGGCCAGTTCAGCCTGATCCCGGCGAGCCTGGAAAAGACGGAAGTTTTGGCGAAGACGGAGGCGGCTCTGCTGCGGGTCGAGGCCAATTGATTTCACCACAACGTGCCGGGCGACGGCGCGTGACCTTCTTTCCGGCGGCGGAGATATTCCCGGTGCAATTGGAATTTAAGCCTCAACTTTTTCAATGGCGAAGCGGAACCCAGTTCTTCCGCATATTTAGTTTGGATTGATTGCCACAAACCGGATTGTTTGGCGCGGGCAAAATTGAATGGGCCGCATTCCACAAAGCCATTTTTCATAGTAGGTCAGTTCAGCGACAAATCATCCGGCATCTGGGAGAGCAGCTTGTTTTTCCAGCCGCCTTTGGATTTCAAAATCTTGGGCCAGAGCTGGTCGGGCGAGGTTTCAAAAACGAGCTCAAGCGAAGCCGGGAAAGTGAGCCATGATTTGCGCTGCATTTCCATTTCGAGCTGGCCGGGGGACCAGCCGGCGTAACCGGCAAACAACTTCACCTTCTTCGCCGCGGAAAACGATTCACCGACCTCGACCAGTTCATCGAGCGAGTGACCGAGGGTCAAATTGGGGAAGACATTCGCATCGGGAATGAAATTATCCGCGTGCAAAAAACTCAGTGCGGTGGGCTGCACCGGTCCGCCCAGGAACAGCGGCGCCTGTTTAAGGGTATCGGGGAGATCGGCAACCACTAATTCGCCGACGTTGCTGCCGCTGGAGCGGTTCAGGACGAGGCCGAAGGCGCCCTCGGCATTGTGTTCGCAGATGAGCACCACGGTGCGATGAAAAAACGAACCGGTCAAATCGCCGCCGTCCAGCAGCAATTTACCTTTTAGAATTTTCCCCGGATCGCCCATAACCAAAGCCAATGTGCATCACGAAGTCGCATCTGGCAAAAAAAATCACCGTGCCGCGGCGGCCGCAAAGAAAAACGCGGAGGGTGGGGTCCCCGCCGCGTCTTCCGCTGACCAAATTTTCCGGCGCTTTCGCCCCGGCGATTAGAGGGATTTGACCTTTTTCACAATCGCCGCCGCATCAATGCCGAAGTGCGCGAGCAGCTCCTCGGCCTTACCGGAGCGCGGAATGCCGACCACGGCGAGCTTGTGTACTTTGACGCCTTCGACGCTGAGTTCGCCGGCGACCGCGTCGCCCAAACCGCCTTCGGAATAATGATCTTCCACCGTGATGACCATGTGGCCGGTCTTTTTGGCCGCGGCGAGGATCACATCCCGGCCCAGGGGCTTGATGCTATAGGCATCGATGACAGTGACGTTGATGCCAGCGGCCTTCAAGGTGTCGGCGGCTTTCAAGGCCTCAAACAGAGTGACCCCGGCCGAAACGATGGTGACCTTGTCGCCTTCGCGCAGCACCTTCGCACCGCCGACGGGGAATTTCTCGTCGTTACCATAAATGACGGGGGTCTTCGGGCGCGAGGTGCGGAGGAAGCACACGCCCTTGAGGAGCGCCATTTGTTCCAGCAATTTTTCCGTGGCGACGGCGTCGCCAGGATACAACACCGTACTGCCGACAATGGCGCGCATCATGGCGAGATCCTCGAGCGCCATCTGCGACGGGCCGTCCTCGCCGATGCTGACGCCGACATGCGAGCCGACGAGCTTAATGTTCGCCTGCGAAATACCCGCAACGCGGATCTGGTCATAGGCGCGGGTGAAGAACGTGGCGAAGGTAGAAGCGAACGGCACCTTGCCACGGGCGGCGAGGCCGGTGGCCACGCCGACCATGTTCTGTTCGGCGATGAAACATTCGGTGGAACGTTCCGGAAATTTCTTGAAAAACTTGTCCGCGAAGGTGGAGTTTTTCGTGTCACCGTCCACGGCCACGATGCGCAAATCCACCTCACCGAGGCGGGCGAGCGCGGCGCCGTAGGCTTCTCGGGTGGCGATCTTGTCGCCGAGGTTATAATTGATGGGCGGATAGCTCGCGGGAACCGCATTGGCGGGAGCGGGCAACGCATTCGGCGCGGGGATGGCGACACCGAGGCCGGACTTCGCGCTGGGCTGAAGTTCAGCAATGGCCCGGGCGGCTTCCTCCGGGCTCAGCGGTTTGCCGTGCCAGCCGTCCTTGTCCTGCAAAAAGGAAACGCCGGCGCCCTTGTAAGTCTTGGCGATGATGGCGAGCGGCTTATCGTCAAGGCCGACACCGCCGAGCACTTCGGCGATTTCCTCGATGTCGTGGCCGTCAATATCCTCCACGCGCCAGCCAAACGCCTCAAAGCGGTCGCGATAAACGCCGATATGGTGGCCGAACGCGGTGGCTTCGCTCTGGCCCAGACGGTTGGCATCCACGATGGCGATCAAATTATTGAGCTTGTAATAACCGGCGAGCGAGGCGGCTTCCCAGACGGCGCCTTCGGCGATTTCGCCGTCGCCGAGTAGGACGTAGGTATTGTAATCCAATTTGTCCAAACGGGCGGCGCGGGCAATGCCGACACCGACACCGAGGCCCTGGCCCAGCGAACCGGTCGCCACATCGACAAAGGCAAGGCGCGGCGTGGGATGGCCTTCGAGGTCACTGCCGAACTGGCGGAGCTTCAGCAATTCAGGGATCGGGATAAAACCATTTTCGGCCCAGGCGGCGTAAAGGAGCGGAGCGGCGTGGCCTTTGGAGAGAATGAACCGGTCGTTGTTGTAAAAGTGAGGATTCTTGGCGTCGTAACGCATCTGGCCGAAAAACAACGTGGCCACGAGGTCCGCCGCCGAGCAACAGGAGGTCGGGTGCCCGCTGCCGGCCGCCGTGGTCGCCTCGATGGAATGAATCCGGAGTTGGTTTGCGATGCCCTTCAACAGTTCAGTATCAGTGTCAATCATTGAAGGGGGAGTCTAGCCGAGGAGCGGTGAAAGCCAAGAATGAAAATCGCCGCGGCCGAAATTTATTGCGCCAGGATGTGGCCGGCAACAGAACAGGCGGGCAGCTCGCCGACGGCGTTAAGCGAGTAGGAGCCGCCGGACGGACAAACGGGCAACACACCCTCCTTGAAATATGCCGCCAGATCCTGGGCGGTGGGAACAGCGACCGCGGTCTTGTTTTTTTCGAGCGCCCATTGTTGTTTGGCGGCGTCGAGTTGGCGGAGGTTGTTGATGCAGGCGTTGCGGTCGGCCGCCTCGGCCTGCGCGGCCTGCGCGGCCTGCGCGGCCTGCTGGGCCTCGGTGAGCTGCTGCAACTGGGCCGACTGCTGCTGGGCGTAGGCGCTGGTAGCCTTCAACTGCTGGGTGAGTTTCTGGTTCGACGCCTGCAACTGGGTGACCTGGTTGCGGAGGCGGGGCAAATCCTGGTTTTCCGCGCGCAACCGGGAGATCTCGGAGCCCTGCAGGCCGGCGTTGGCACTCTGGAGGGCATCCAACTTGGATTGCAAATCTTCGGCGTGCTGCTTCTGGGCCTGCAGGGACACCTGCGCCGCCTCTTTCTGCCGGAGCGTAGAAAAAAGAAAAATCTCGCTGGCGAGAAATGCCCCGACCAGCAGCCAGACCATCCATTTGTTTAACTTCATGGCAGCACCTGTTTTGCTTGACCGGGAACCGGCGTGTAACCCGTCGATGTATTTTTGCAAAATGACCCTGTTGCGTGTCCGAAGCAAGGGTATAAATGGTAATACGCCCAAACATGCGCTTTTTGAACGCATGGGGCGTCTCGAAACCGACTCTCTAAATTTTCAATGAACCAACTCTGCGCCGGCGTCCACCAAATGGGAACGCGCGCGCATTAATTCTGGTGCCTGCAATGGCCTTTCGCTGCGGTTGAAATCGGCTTGCAAAGGCTCTGCGGGTACGGTTGCAGGAAGTGAAACCGCGCGCCGGCGCATCGGCTTTTCGTTGGCCTGCATGGCGGCGGAAAATGCCGAATCTGACGGGATGACACTTTCCTTGATGGCGCGCTTCACGTCGGCCAATTGAATGCCGGATCGGCCTTCTTTGCGGGCGCAATACGCTGCGCGATCCACGACGGCCTTGATGCCGGCCAGATACTTGGCCGAGCTTTGAGCATATAACACCAGCAATTCGACTGCCCGCGAATCCAGGCCAGGCACCAAAGCGCCGTCGCCAGCCTTGCTTTGAACGCGATCGCGTTCCACCAGATCGACCAGGCAAACCAGACCATCAAGGCGCTGCGGCATGACGTGGCCGCCATCACGTTGCTGGATGTGCCGTTAAACAACCTGGCCGGCATCACCAATTTTGAAGACTTCGTGACGGTGGCCTTGCGGAAGCATGGCACCAGTACCGTTGACCCTCTCGCGGGCGATCCGGCCATTGATCCCGCCACCGGCCTGCCCAAGGCCGTCCTGGTGAAACCCTGACGGGGTGGCCGCGCTGATCCTGCCCAGGGGCCCGGATCGGTCTGGATCGGTCTGGATCGGCAGCATTCTACCCCCTGAAATGCCCGGACAAACCCGGTGCATGCCTCGTGCATCCGCCTTGCAACCCGCTAAAAAAGGCCTTTTTCAGGATCACACGCCACACCCCCCATTTGTTCGACGGTGCATTTTTGAAATTTACGGCTTGAAATGTCCGAACTTACGAACCCTTTGTATTTATTGGTGATTCGAACGGACATTTCAGAGGCCCGTTTTCAAAGATAGGAATGGCCGGCTTGTTTTGCAGTTTTGAAATCCAAATGTCCGAACCTCGGAAACCCCTTTAATTATAGCCCAATCAAGGCCATTCAAGCCAAATCAACCTGAAACCCCGATTTCAAAAATGCGGCGACGTTGTTCACGTCACACGGAAATGGTGCGCGCGGCGGGAGTTGAACCCACAACCTTCGGCTTCGGAGACCGACGCTCTATCCAATTGAGCTACGCGCGCAAACTAACTCAGCAAACGGCCAAGATCCATTTTTGAGCCAAGCCAATTTCCAGCCGGCGACCCCGGGTGATCACCCGGCCGGGTTTAAGACCCGATGCATCAAGTCACCAAAAACCGGCACCGGCTTGAGTCGTGCGGATCATCTTACGCTTTGGACAAACACGCGGGCAAGCAAATCCGCCGATCGGGTGCGTGATCGGGGAAACACTTTGCCAACAGCCGGCGGCATCCGCCATTCGACAAAAGCGCGATGGCAAGTTATTATATCCGACGATGAACCCAAGTTTACTCCGATCGCTGGCGTTTTTTTGCAGCCTACTATGCTGCTTCACCCGCCTGTCGGCGGACGCCCAGGTGGTGGCGACTTCGTTGCCAATTTCAGGGGCGCAACAGGTTTTCAAAGGTCATATGTCTGCGATAACCAAACGGCTCACCCCCATCCGCCGGCTTGATGGCGGCACGCGTCTGGACCTGGCCATCGGCCTGCCATTACGGAACCGCGAAGCGCTGACCAACCTGCTGCAAAAACTTTATCAAACGGGCGATGCCAGCTTTCGCCATTATTTGACGCCAGATCAGTTCGCCTCCGCTTTTGGACCCAGCCAAGAAGATTACCAGAAGGTGATCGATTTCGCGAAGTCCCACGGACTGGCGATCAAAAGAAGCCACCCTAACCGCACGATGCTGGATGTCGCCGGTTCGGTCGCCGATATTGAAAAGGCTTTTCACGTCCACATGCTTGTCTATAAACATCCCTTAGAAGCGCGCACTTTTTTTGCGGCTGATGCTGAACCTTCCCTGAATCTCGATACGCCCGTACTTTCAGTCAGCGGTCTGGATAATTATGTGAAGCCGCGTCCGCATATACACCCGGTCAGCACATTTTCTCTGACTAAGATCCGGACATTGGGCGGCGGCGGGGGCGGCGGGGGTGGTGGCGGAGGCGGCTACGCCGGCCCTTTTGAGGGTTATGATTTCCGCAACGCCTACGCACCCGGCGTTTCGCAGGATGGCTCCGGACAGTCGGTCGGGCTGTTTGAACTTTTCGGCTTCAACGCCCAAGACATCATGGACTACGAAGACGCTGCCGGCATTTCTCCCTACGTCAATGTGCAACCGGTTTTGATTGACGGTGCCAGCGGCGATTCCGCGAACGCTGATTACACTACCTACCCTGGTTACCTCAATTATGCCTTCGAGGTCACCGGCGACATTGAAATGGCGATTGCGATGGCGCCCGGATTGAGCAGCGTGCTGGTCTATGAAGGTCCCACGCCGCTGGATGTGCCACCACTGGGAACAAACTTTATCCAGGCCGCAACCACCACCGCCCAGATCAACGATGTGCTCAATCGCATGGCCACGGACAATCTTTGCAAGCAACTGAGTTGCTCCTACGGGTTCGATATTAATCTTTCGACGGTGCAGATATTTCAACAATACGCCGCGCAAGGTCAGAGTTTTTTCCTGGCCAGCGGCGATGCCGGAGCCTACACAGGGCCGGCTGACGAACCAGCAGACGATCCCTACATCACGGTTGTGGGAGGAACAACACTGACGACGGCCTCGGCGTCGGAAGGAGGAGCCTGGTCATCGGAAACCACCTGGCTCACGCCGGCTTCCTACTCGATCGATCCGACCACGCTTGAGACCGTTTACATTCCTGAAGCAGCCTCCGGCGGTGGCGTTAGCCTCACTTACAGCATCCCAAACTGGCAACAGGGCATCAGCATGTCGGCCAACCAAGGCTCCACCACCCTGCGCAATTCGCCGGACGTCTCCATGGTGGCCAACAACCTGAATATCTATTGGGGCAACGATTTTTTAATTCAACCGGCAACTGCCTTTGCGGAGGGCGGCACCAGCCTGGCAGCACCCCTCTGGGCGGGCCTGATCGCATTGGCGAATCAACAAGCCGCCGCCAATGGCCTGCCCGCTGTCGGTTTTATCAATCCGGCGCTTTACGCCATTGCCAAAAGCACCAATTACCAGTCCTGCTTTCACGACATCACCACCGGCAGCAACACCAACAGCTCCAGCCCGACCAAATACACGGCGGTGGCCGGCTATGATCTCTGCACGGGCCTGGGCACCCCCAACGGCGACAATCTCATCGCGGCGCTGCTGGCGCCACCGGCCGAAACCCTGCTGATCACGCCGCCGCTGGGCTTCACTGCTTTCGGACCCGGCGGCGGGCCGTTCACGGTGACTTCGCAGACTTACACACTGAAAAACACCGGCTCAACGCCCTTGAACTGGAGCCTCGTCAACACGTCCACCTGGCTCACAGCCGCGGCCGCCGCCGGCAGTCTGAAAGCCGGCGCCAGCACCGCGGTGAACATCAGCCTCAACCCGGCGGCAAACAATTTCTTGATCAACCATGCCAGCGGCAACGTCGCAGTGAACAATCTGACCGCCGGCACGACCCAAAACCGCCAGTTTGACCTGGATGCAGGCAACGGCGGATTCGAAACCGGCGGCCTCGATGACTGGACCCTGGCCGGCAGCCCCGAGCTTGTATTTGCCCTGGCCGCCGACGGCACGGACATAGCCGGCACCCAGGCATTACCCGGCCAACCCGACGGGCTATTTGTGAATACAGGGCTTTACGGTGGCTACCTCGGAGAGTGGGCATGGAATGGTTTCCCGGCAGTCGGTTCACTCTCGCAGGCCGTGGCCACCAGGGCCGGTCAACAATACCTGGTGTCCTTCTGGTTGACGTGCGTTCCCGACAACTCGGGCGCGACCACGAACAACGAGTTCATCGCCAAATGGAACAACGCGACGCTCTACGCCCGAACCAACCTGAACGCTTTCGGATGGACCAACCTGCAGTTCGTCGTTCCGGCCACCGTCGCCAGGACAACGCTTGAATTTGATTTCAACAACGACCCGGGCGCCTTCGGATTGGACGACGTCACGGTGGAACCCGTTCCCGCGCCGGTTTTTCGGTCTGTCCAGCTAACGGGCGGCACGATCCATCTCACGTGGAGCAGTGTTCCCAATGTTTCTTATCAGGTCCAGTCGGCCAGCAGTTTGAGCAATCCCACCTGGACGAACCTCATCAAAGTAACCGCCGCTGGAAATCTGGCGGGCACAACGCAGCCAGCTGGTTCCGCCAAGCAACAGTTTTATCAAGTAATTCTGCTGCCAGTTCCCTGACGGGGGCCCGAAAGGATGTTTGGGTGCCTATTCGATCGCCGGCGTGAACATTTTGGCTGGCTCCAATCGCCATCATTACGGCATATAGGATGCTTAATAAGATGTATGAGCATAACCGAATCAGGTTTTGTCCTGATGGCAACCATCGCTGTCCTTTTTCTAGCGGTGACCGTGACCAGCCAGGCGGGGATCAGGCCCCCGAGGCGGCACCGGACCGGTGACAGCAGCCTGAGCGCCCACTCTGTGAATTGGCTAGGGGCCATCGCCCTCACGGCGGCGGTGTTGATCTGCCTGATTTAAGCGCGAACCCGGTGGTTACCCGATTGAACCAGAGACGGCGACGGGATTGATTCATCGGTCCGAGAGCGGCGAAAAGGTCGAAACCAACCAAATTCGCCCAATCAGCGACATCAGATGGACACCAGGCGATATTGAAGCCAAATGTTGGAACAAAAAACAGCGATCATCCTGGCGGCGATTTTTCTCGGCGGCGGGCTGGCCTTTGCCGGACCGGCCGGGATGCCGGGTCCCCAACCGAATCCGGAAACCGCCCAGCCCACCAACTCATTGCCATCGAAAATCATCACCACGGACGGAATCACCTATAATGCGCCCCGGCTCTCCCGGGTTGAACCGGACGGGTTACTGGTCGAGTTCCGGCCCGAGGCCGGCGGCACAGGCTGGGCGAAGCTCAAGTTTGCGAAGCTGCCGGAAGCCCTCCAAAAACAATTCGGGTATGATCCCCGCAAAGCAGCCGACTACGAACATGAACAAAAACTGGCCATGGCGGCGCTGACCCAGAAATTGCAACAGGATGAAAAGGCCAGGTCAGCCACGATGACCTTGTTAAACGAGATGACCCGCCCGCCCAACCTGGCGGGCGCGGTGGTGGTGAGCAGCGCCGATCCCGCGATCACTTACACCTACTATACACCCGATCAGAAACCGACCGAACTGGGCACGAGTGTCGCCGCCTGCCAACACAGCTACTCGTGCCAGGCCGATTTTGAAGTACGCGTGGAGCCGGGCGCGGCCGGAGAGCCGGTTCATTTTTACCTCGACAAGGTCAGGATCTCGCTGGGGATGTCCTGCCGGATCATCCTGGCAAAGGACCCGTATGATTTCATCCGGCTGCATGAGGAGGGGCGCCGGAAAATCTACGAATATTTTTACCGCCGGGGACCGCAACTGGGGAACCGAATCGGCGGCTCCCTGATTGGCAAAGGCTTCACCGCACGCGAAGCGGACTTTGAAACCGCAAAAGCCGGCGCCCTACGTGAGGCAGAAGCACTGGTGAAGAGTGAATATCTGGCCCGGCTCAATGCCATCGCCCGGGAGGCAGACCTCGATTACGAAGCGCTGACGGACCACGGAGCAAACAACCTCGACCGGAACCAGGCCTATCAAGCCGCCGTGGACAAATTCAGCAAATATATTTCAAATTGATTAATCAGGCTGAAGCGGGTTGGGGACCGTCATCAACCGGTGGAGATACTTCCGGATCCCAAATCATAAAGCCCCGGAAGGGCGGCGGGCAGGCTCAAGGCGGGCAGCACCAAGATCAAACCGGCAATGAACCCGATCATTTTCACAACCACAAGAGCTTAAGCCAAGCCAAAGGCAAACACGAGGTGATCACACGGGGGAATGGCACAACGCTGTCCGCACTTTGCCGGACAACATTCACGATATTCAAAATGATGGACCCGAAGGGAATCGAACCCCTGTCATGTGGCCGGCGGAAGCCAGTATTAATTATGGCCTCGACCAACCTTAGTTCTACCATTGAACTACAGGCCCGACTAAATTGATGGCTCTGATTACCCGACCGGCCGGAACTTCGGGGCAAGGCGATTATTCGCGCGTGACCTCGGCGATCACGACGCGCATCCAACCGTGATTACCTTGCTGGATGTAGTTCAACTGCCATTTATCCCAGCCGCGTTTCTGGCTTTCGGCCTTGGCAATGGTCGAGGCCGCGTCCTTTACGTCGAGATAATGTTCGGCTCCGGTTGAAGGCGCGCCCTGATGAACCTTGATCCGAAAATGCTGCGCATCCTCGTCGTAGATAGAATACATGGGCTGGGTCGGGAGAGATTCATGGTAATCGCTATTGAAGGAGTGTTCCGGTGACGTGGCACAGCCACCCAGCAAAACCAAGACGGCCACGGGGAAAGATAACAGACAGGGAATCCAGCCGGAGCCAAGAGTTTTTTTCATATAATTAATTTCTGTTAAGGTTTGGATAATAATGGTCACGAATGACGATCCGGTCAACTTTTGGTGCGGAATCCGCCCATGACATAGATGATGAGGCATATCACCAGCAGCAGTCCGATACCGCCGCCGCCAATGGCCGGGCCGCCAAAGTAAAAGCCACCGCCGCCGAACAAAAGGAGCAGTACCAGCAAAACGATTAATAGATTCATGATGGGACGATAACACCCTGAGGTATCTTTACCATGGGGTCTTCTCCCCACCCGGCCATGGTTGACGGCCGCCAAGCGGCGCGGGCGGAGGCAAGACTTTCCCCAGCGGGAACAAGGAACTTCCTAGTGGTGGCCGACGCCGACGGGAGGTAAATGAAGTCATGCAACCAATCAATGTTTTTCCCAACGCCAACGCAGCGGGCGAATTCCTGGCGGGCGAACTCGAACGGCTCATGGCGCTGCCGCTGGATACGACCGAGGATGCCAGAAACTGGAATCTTGAAGCGGAGAAGGTGATGAACGCGATGGACACGCGCTTCCCCCGGATGGTGATTGAGAAACAGGCCACAAATTTTTTTACTGATGCGGAAATATTCCGGCAAGACGCCGCTTACCGGCGGACGCAATATCAATGTGTTGCCGGTTATGTTGCCCGCCTGCGCGGGCGGGATGATATAAAATGAGCTGCGGGCAGAAACCCGGGGCGGCTCGGCCGGGGTGAGGGAAACACCCCATGGCGGCATGGCTTCCGCATATCCACCATCCCGGGCGATGACCAAACAATTTCAAGGGTTCGCTGATTCCCATTCCCCGGGACAGCCGCCGGCAGGGCGCCAACCACAATGGGTGCAATGCGACAATTCAATGCGTCTGGCGGTGCTGGACGAGTCAGGCAAATGGAAGTCCTTTTCCAACGACCGGGAATTGACTGACTTTGTCCGGGTGTGCCCCGGTTGAAGTTGTGGCAGGAATTGGCAAGTGATCGCAACGATCACGACGACCCAGTCAGACTGGTTCGGGGCAGAAATCGGTTCGCCGGACACCGGGCCAATTGTTACAATTATGTGAACTTGGCATTTGGAATGGACATCCCGCATATCAAAGGGTGAAATCCACTGGCAGGCTGATGACTACCAGAACCGGACGTTTTTCCAACGCCATAACCAACACCTCCGCTGCCTTCGTAACGGCGGCGTTTACGATCATTGCCTGCGGCTCATTTGCGGCGCTGATTTTTTCGGGGCCGCTGAACGCGTTCGTCTCCCAGGGCATCTGGATCGGCCTATTCACTGCGCTGGGCGTCGGCCTCATCGTCTCGCTCGCCAGTTCCTTCACCGGGGCGATTGCCATACCGCAGGACCGGGTGGCGCCGATCCTCGCGCTCATGGCAGTCAGCATCACCGGGCGCATGAAAGAGGCCTCACCCGAGGAAAAATGCCTCAGCGTGATGGCGGCCATCGCACTGGTCTCGCTCATCACCGGAGTATTTCTATTTCTGCTGGGACGATTCCGGCTCGGCAACCTCATCCGCTACATTCCATATCCGGTCATCGGCGGCTTCCTGGCCGGTTCCGGCTGGCTGCTGGTGCGGGGCGCCCTGCACGTGATGACCGGCCAGAATTTGAGTATTCGAACGCTCGGGGTCTTACTCCATCCGAAAATGCTCGTGGCCTGGGTTCCGGGCGTCGGGTTTGGCGGCCTGCTCTTTTTGCTGCTAAAAAGATTGCGCCATACATTCACCATTCCGCTGATGCTCATGGCCGGCATCGGTATCTTTTATCTGGTGCTGTGGCTGGCGGGCGTTTCCACCCTGGAGGCCAAAGCGCAGGGCTGGCTTCCCCATTTTCCAACGAACCAGAGTTTCGGCAACCTTTCGCCCGTTTCCATCATCCGGCAGATCCCCGCGCGAATGCTGGGGATGGACTGGGCCATTCTCGCCACGATCCTGCTGACCAGCGTCGTTTCCATCCTGCTCACGGCCAGCGCGCTGGAGCTTGCCGCCGAGGAAGAGATTGATCTCAACCGCGAACTGCGGGCCGCAGGGCTGGCCACGTTCCTCGTGGGGCTGGGCGGCGGCATGGTCGGCTTTCATTCATTGAGCATGTCACGGCTGGTTTTGAGCATGGGCGCCCGCAGCCGCCGGGTGGGGGTGGGCTCGGCGCTGATCTGCGGCGGAGCGATGTTCTGGGGGGCTTCGGTGATATCGCTCGTGCCACAATTCGTCTGCGGCGGACTGCTGTTTTTTCTCGGGCTCACCTTTCTCTGGGAATGGATTTACGAGGGGCGCCGCACCTTGAACATCGTGGATTACGCGGTCGTGCTGCTGATCGTCGCGGTGGTGAGCGTAATGGGTTACCCGGAGGGCGTGGGCGTGGGCATCATCGCGGCGGTAGTCATTTTCATCCATAATTACAGCCGCGTGGAGGTGGTCACCCACGCGCACACCGGCACGGAATTTCGCAGCAACGTGGACCGTTCGGTGGGCGACCTGCGGTTCCTGCGGGAACACGGCGCACAAATCTATGTGCTGCGACTGCAAGGATTCATTTTTTTCGGCACGGCCAATCACCTCCTGCATGAAGTCCGCCAGCGGGTGAAGCAAGCCAGCCTGCCTCCGCTGCGGTACGTCATACTGGATTTGCGGCGCGTGACCGGCCTGGATTCCTCCGCCCTATTCAGCCTCAACAAAATCCTGTTGCTGGGACGCAAAGAAGGCTTTCAACTCATCATGGCGCAACTCACCCCCCAATTGGACACCCAGCTCAAAAAGGGAGGCATGACCGAGCAAACCGGCGCGGGCCTGCACCTGACGGCCGACCTGGACCGGGCCATGGAATGGTGCGAGGAACATCTCCTGGCCGATGCGCATCCCGCCACAAACGGCCATTCCGGCACCCTGGCCGAACAGTTGATGCTTTCCTGGCCGGCGGCGATCGAACCGGCCCGCCTGATGCCCTATCTGGAACGGCGGGAAGTGCCCGCCGCCACGCATCTCATCCGCCAGTCTGAAAAATCCGAATCGCTCTACTTTATTGAATCGGGCCGGGTCACGGCGCAATTGGAAATGGAAAATGGCAGCACGTTGCGCCTGCGCACCATGGGTTCCGGCACCGTGGTGGGGGAAGTCGGCCTCTTTCTGGGCGGCACGCGCGCCGCCTCCGTCGTCACCGAACAGCCCTGTACCGTCCATTGCCTGACCGCGGCGGCCCTGGACAGGATGAACCGCGAACAACCCGACCTGGCCCTCGCTTTTCATCGCTACCTCATCTGCCAATTGGGCGAGCGCATGGCCAGCAACAGCAAACGGCTGCTCGACACCCTGGAATGTAACCCGCGAGCGGGCATATGGCCGGGCAGCCGCTTAAACCACCGAGGCGCTTCGCCGAAAAATTCCAATACCGCCCCCGGTCAACCTTCAGCGATCGTGAGATCCGGACGCCGAGGGCATCAAGGGAAGGATTGCCGGTGCCGGAGGCGGGGAGCCGACGGATTTTGAATCCGGCAGGAACTCCAGAATGCGCGCCAGGGCCCGCTCGTTGCCGAAAAAGTTCTCGCGCAAAATGGTTTCGCGATACCGGTCCAGCCGATCCAGAAAATGCTTCATCGGCACCTTGAAATCCCGCAGGTCATCGCACATCACGCCGTAGCCGAGCGCATTGAGGTACCAGGCATTAAGCCACTGCTCGAACTGCCAGGCCACCGGCAGCGAAAACACCGGCTTGCCGAGATACAACGCCTCGCTCATCAGGGTGTAGCCGCCGTTAGTGAGGATCCACGACGCCCCGCCGACCTCCTGGATGAACCGTTCGTCCGAGCGTGGATAATAGCTGATGTTGCCGTCCGTACCCGCATGCTCCTCGTACGCGAAGACCTTGAAATGAAATGGCAATTCCTTGAGCAGCTCCGGCAACCGTGTGAACGAACTGCTCGTTTGATACACCACCACGTAGCCGTCGTCGCGCGGGGCGAGGTTCAAGACTTTCTCGCGGAGAATGGGCGGAAAGAACTCGACATTCGCGCCAGGCGGCAGGGGCGGATAATAAAACGACGTGGCGAAATGGGCCTCCGTATGATAGTCGGTGAGCCAGACGACGGAGCGCGCGGCCAGCGCCGGGATCCGCTGGTCCAGCGGCAGCGCCGGCCGTGAAAAGGGAATGACGCCCTGATGATCAAGACTGAGGCAGCGCAGGCCGGCCAGTTCGGCGGCCCGGGGCAGGAACGGCTCGAAGTCGGTGATGGCCAGATGCGGCTGCCAGTCTTCAATCAGCTGCCGGATTTCGCGGATAATCCGGCCGCGTTGCCGGATCAGCGGCAGGTTGCCCCAGAAACTGGCCACGAGTTCCACGCGGTTGTTGCGATACACAAAGGTGAACCCGGGGATCTCCCGCACCTCCGGCAGGAGAGGTTGCAAAACCTTGAAGGCCTTGTGACTGGCGAGAATTTTGACTTCATGGCCGAGGCGGATGAGCGCCCGGCACAGGGTGATGACCCGCGAGGAATGTCCCTGGCCTTCGCCGCAACAGCTATAGAGGATGCGCGCCATCTCGCCGCCCATTTTCAGCCAATCGCGGACCGGAAGCAAATGACAGTTCGGTGACAAATGAGCGGCAAACATTCCCGTGGCATCGCAACGGCCAGTTACCGCATCAGATTAGTGCGGGGAAAACTCCGGCGCAGCAACGGGTAGAACGCACTGATGAAAAAAACCAAATCACACGGGCCCTTACGAAGCGGGAACCACATCCGGGCGACCGGCCGCCGGGCATCGGCAGCATTGTAAAAATGGAAAAGGCCATCAATCCGGCGAAATTACGTAGAACTTACCGTCGCCATTCACCACGACGTCCAGGCCGGCATAGATTTTATCCGGGGTAACCAGCCCGACGGGGAACTGCTTCAATTGATCCAGCTGCGTTTGCAACTCGGGAATGCTGTTGAATTTTCGCTGCACCACCACGCGTTCGGCCACGTCCCGGCGGAGGCGGTTTTCCAACTGCGCATAATCTTTGCCGGCCTGAACCAGGTTGGTATTGGCGAGGGCCAGACTGGCCTCGGTCTGGGCGTTCCGGCTGGTGAGCGCGGCCAGCTGGTTGGTCAAATCCAAGGCGTTCCGGCCCAAGGCCTGATTTTGCGCGGCGGACTCCGCAACCTGCCGGCTGAGGTTGGTGATCTGCTCCGTCTGGAGGGCAAGGTTGGATTGGGCTTCCGTCAACTGGTTAGAAAACACCACGGATGTTTCGGCCAGCGCGTTGGACAGGGTGAGGAGGTTGCCATCGCGGACGGAGATTTGCGCCTGCGCCGTGTCCAGCCGGTTGGAATAATCCGTAATCGCGGCGGCCGCGGTGTCCAACTGCGCCTGGTCGCTCCACCAGGTCGCGGCGAGACCGACGGCCAGAAGAAGGCTCACGACCGCCAGGACGATAGATAAATATGATTTCATAATTTTTTCAGGGCGCAGCGACCAGCCATGCCGACCGGCCCAGAATCACATTACCATATGCGGCCGGCGGGTAAAAAGGCAAGCAGACTACACTCCCGTCCGATCATGAAATGAAAACCGGCGGTCACGGTCAAGGCAGCGAAAGTGACATTCCGGTGACATTTTTCCGCAAGCGCCCCGCAGCCATTTCAAACCGGACCGGGCGAGTGAAGAAACCAGTTTAGGCACCTTTTCATTCCCAAACCCGGAAGGGCAAACCCGCCTGGTCCATGAACGCGTAACAGCGCGGACAGCGGCCCGGATGTCGCCAGTTCTCAACGAAATGTTTTGCCGAGACCGGACAGGCCGGCTTCAACTTCTGCCATTCGAATTGGCGCGGCGCGGCGCGCTGGGGAGCAAACAGGCTGTCCCGCAAAATCACAGGCGGGATTTCCGGCCGCACGAAGGCGGAAAAATTCCGGGCGAAATCCCGGTGCCCGGCCAGACGGCGGACCCGCGTGAACACGTCGTACAACTCCCGGCATTCGCGGCAGAGGATGGTCTGCACGTCACAATGCAAACCGCTGTCCGGACCGCCGGAAAGGTCGGCATGATACTGGCATTGCGTGCATTGAAAGTGATAGGTCCGGCACATGCATAACCAATCTCGCCGGAGGGACAGACATTTTCAAGGCGCGCTGCGGCCATTCGCCGCCGATTCGCGCTCACCCCCTCCATGTCATCCGGTTTACAGGGGGATGAGAATTCCATCCGGATTTGCGGCAAAGCCACATTGGCATTTAGGATCTAATCACCTAACCCGAAACGGAACCGGGCATGGGTTATGCTTTTTATCAAAATGTGAGTTCAACCATGACATGGGGTGGTTTGACCAGAGATGACCGGCTAACGCATATCTGGTCGCTGCTGGTGCACTCGGCCCATGCCCGCAGGGGATTGACTTATGCCATGCTGGAACAGCTCATAGGCGTCCCCGAACGAGCCATCGGGTGCTGGCTGACTCCGATCCAGGACTATTGTAATTTTCATAATCTGCCGCCCCTGACGTTACTGGTGGCGAATGATGCCGATGATCCGCTCATCGGAGATTTCACCGAGGCCGATGTTTTCGGGGAACGGGCGCGCATTTATTTGTTTGACTGGCTGGGCCGGAAAACCCCAACACCGGAGGACTTCCGACGGACGACCAACCAGGATGCCGGGGAGATGCCGTGGTATCATAGCTGGCAACCCTGGGCGGATTTGCGGCAATACGCAGCGATGTGATCCGGCCTGCCCGGGCGCACCACGGCCAAGGGATGAAAACTCCGGCAATGGTACCGACGGCGGCTGCAGCCGGGAGATTCACCGGCAAGGCGGAGCCGGCGCGGGGCGAGGTTAAAACAATGATTGCTTTATTAAAAAATAAGGAGAACTTGAACAGGTCGCAAGCATGGGTGAATTATTTCAAGTGGTATACACGAGCACGGCCGCTGAATCGTTCAGCCGGGCGGAGTTGCTGGACATGCTCAAGGGCAGTGTCCAGCGGAACTCGAAGGCGGGGATCACCGGGTTGCTGCTCTACCAGGATCGCACCTTCATGCAGGCGCTCGAAGGCGAAAAGGCGGTGGTGACCACGTTGTACGAGAAGATCAGCCACGATCCGCGGCACCGCAACGTCATCCCCCTGCTGCAAGGCCCCATAGCGGAGCGGCATTTTCCGAATTCGGCGATGGCCTTCCGCGATCTGGAGACGCCGGAGCTCAAGAAACTACCGGGCTACAGCGAATTTTTGAACACGCCCCTGAGCGGGGAACAGTTTAAAAAAAACCTGCCCCTGTGCGAAAAGTTGCTGTTGCTGTTCAAGCAGAACATCCGCTGAAAGACTTCCGATACGAAGCCCCGGCAAAATTCCGCCCCGATGCCCCTTGATCCCTGGAGGAGGCGCGGCTTCACGGCGGGATAAGATGCCGGCGGACTTCAATTGGTTTGACCCGGCGGCCGGTTTTTTTCATATCATGGGAAATCACTTTTGTGAAATAATTGAAAACGACAATCGTCAGCGCATTCATCCTGCTCGTCCTGTTCATGGCCCATCCGGCCGCCGCCCAGACCGGGGCCGATCCCATCATCGCCCAGGGCAATGGATTGGTCATCAAACGAAGCCAGCTGGAGGAAATCATCGGCGCCATCAAGCGGGCCAGCCTGATAAACCATGAAGCAATCACGCCGGAAAAATTAAAGGCCATTGAAAACCAGACGCTGAAGCGGATGATCCAGGTCAGGATCCTGTTGAGCATGGCCACCGACGCGGACAAGGCGAACGGCCAGACCAATGCCAGGCAACAACTGGCCGCCCTGCTGGCCCGCGCGGGTTCCCAAGAGGAGTTTGACAACAAACTGAAATCCGTGGGCATGACCCCGGAAGGTTTGCAAACCAAAATCCTGCAAGAAGCGACGGCGACGGCGACGCTGACCCGCAAATTGGGCGTGACCATCTCCGAGGCGGAGGCCAGGCAATATTATGACCACCATCCGGAAAGTTTCACCGCGAACGGCGGCCCGCCGGTTGAATTCAAGAGTGCGGAAACCAAGATCAAAGATTTTTTGATCCGGCAAAAGACGGAAGAACAGAGTGCGGGATATCTGGAAAAATTGTACCGCGCCGCGAATGTTCAAATACTGGACCCCGCTTTGCGGTGATCCGGCGCCCCGACGGAACCCCTTAATTTGCCATGGGGTTAAATCAACTCCCGGCCATGGGCTCGCGCCGACCAGCGGACCAGCCTTTGCGAAGCAGGTTCAGGGTGCGTTTCAGCAAAGGCGATGCGGGAGGGGAGGCCGTTTTGGCAGGGCTGCCAGCCTCCGGCTTTTCCGCCAACCGCTTTGCCCGGCGACGGGGATGGGTGCCGGGAGATTGATTGGTGGCCGGACACCGGATCCGCTCCGCCATGCGATCCAGATTGCAACTTTTCAGCAGGTAGTCCGACGCGCCGTCACTCAACGCCCGATCCCGCCATTCCGGATTAAAGCAGGTGGTGAACATGAGGACGCGGGTGGAACGGGTGAGCGACTTGATAGGCCGCACGGCGTCCAAACCGTTGCGATCACCCATCTGAACGTCCAGCAGGATGACATCGGGTCCGGGTTTGCTGGCGAGTTCACTCAATAAAGCGTCCGGCGAGGAAAAGTGCCGGGCACATTGGATGCCCTGGTAGTGGCCCAAGGCTTCGGCGACCAGCGCTCGCACGGAGTCATTATCGTCCACCAGCCACACTTTTACCGGAACAGCAGAGCTGGCGGTGGTTTCATTCAAAGGCAACCCGGCGGGGCCGGATTGGTCAGGCACGTTAAGCACAGGTTTAACGTAGCTTGACCAATGCCAACCTGCCGATCGCGCGGCCGACCATCCGCCGACCATGAGAAACACCAGATAGTACAAGGGTATTCGGCATTATATTCTGATTAGCGACCAGCCGACGACGACGGATTCCGCGCCAGACCGGTGACGGATTCTATTCAGGGTGAAAAATAACCAACAAGCGATGGCCGGCGTTTCCGGAGACGTGAAGAATACCATTCCCTCCCGCAAAGCTAGCGAGCCGACATCGAATCGTAAGGAAGTGAAGCCGCCGGCCCATGACCCGTGGCACAAGCTGCGATCAAACCCGCGATCACCGCACCGTAAAAGACGGGGTGATTCCCGGGCGTGAAAGATTTCTCCGCAGCGTCTCGATCCTCGTTCTGTTGTTGCATCCAGGCGGCGCGATCGCCGGCGGGCGGGGTCAAAGAGGCACAGCCGCCGCCCGCCAGGGCCAGGACAATGACCAGATTCAATACCGGCGTCAGCGGTTTCATGGATTTCAAACGAGTAAAATATTTTGAGTCCGGATTCGCTTCCAATGAACTGACGAAGGTTCGGTGTGTAAAATTCACGTAAATTGGGAAAATTCAGGTCCGCGACCGGCGAAAAGTTTGTCAAGGCTGCGGGATTGGTTTAAACCGTCCGGGTGTATCGAAAAATGCTGTCTTGGTTGCTGTTGGGGGTCCTGGTCGGCTTGAGCACCACGGGTTGCGGCACGTACATGGCGCATCGCCTGGCGCAAGCCCCGAACACGTATCCCGATTGGTTTGCGCCCGAAGCGCCGGTGTTATTGGGGTTCAGCTCAAAATTTCTCACCAACTTCCCGAAACAATTTGTCGAGGTCGGGCCGCCGGACGCAAAGCTGTGTTACCGCATCCTGGAGCCGGCGGATTATCAACTGGAAGTCGCTGCCACCAACTGGCTGGAGCATGGCCGGACCGAGACCGAATTTGATTTTCACGCAAACCTGCCCGGCCCGGCCAACCGCTGGACAACGGCACCTCGCGGAACAGTGGTGTTGCTACACGGCTACGGGTTGGCCCAATTTTCCATGGCACCCTGGGCATTGCGTCTGGCCGGGGAGGGGTGGCGCTGTGTGCTGATCGACCTGCGGGGGCACGGCAAATCCACCGGGAAACACATTTATTACGGCATCCATGAGGCGCGGGACTTGAGCCAGCTGCTGGATCAACTCGGGCAGGACGGCCGGTTAAAGCAACCGGTGGCGGCCATGGGCGAATCCTATGGCGCGGTGATGGCCCTGCGGTGGGCGATGTTGGATCCGCGCGTCGGGCCGGTGGTGGCGATCGCCCCGTATGCGAGTTTATCCAACGCGGTCATGAACCTGCGGGAGGAATATGCCGACTGGATGCCAAAATTCATTTTGCGGGCGGGCTTGAAGAAACTCCCGGGGGTGCTGGGGGTACCGGCCGGTGAACTGGATACCACCATGGCATTGACCAGAAAACCAATCCGGGCGTTTTTTGTGGCGGGAGGGAAAGATAAGATCATGCCGGAAGCGGAGGTTGAACAGCTTCAGAAAATGGCCGCGCCGGGGAGCGAACTGGTTCTGGTGCCTGCCGCCACGCATGAAACGGTCACCTACCAGATGGCCGATCTGACGCCATCCGTGCTGGCCTGGCTGACCAGCCAAAACGGTCCGGTGAAACCGGCCGGCACCAAGCCGGGGATCACCGCGCAATGACAGACAGCAGGTCAGGGCCGCCGGCGAGCATAGACATGGGTTATGCTCAGCCACACAACTTGGTATTTATGCCACGGACCCGACCTGTGCCATCTTCAGTGCATGATGAATACAACCATTCAAGACGTGACAACCCCGGCAAAGCCGGAGCCAAGCGGCCCGGTTCAACCGGCCCAACCGATGCAGCTCGGCATCGACAGTTTTGCCACGGCCTTCACCCATGACGCCGCCGGCAGCGCCGCCAATCCCTCGGAAGCCATCCGCCACCTGGTGGACCGCATCGTCCAGGCCGAACAGGCCGGCCTCGATGTGTTCGGCATCGGCGAGCATCATCGCAAAGAATTTCTTGATTCGGCGCCGCCGGTGATTCTCGCGGCGGCGGCCACGCGGACGAAGCGCATCCGTCTCACCAGCGCGGTGACGGTGCTAAGCGCGGCTGATCCGGTGCGCGTGTTCCAGGAGTTCGCCACGCTGGACCTGCTTACGCAGGGGCGGGCGGAGATGGTGGTCGGGCGCGGGTCGTTCATTGAATCGTTCCCGTTGTTCGGGCTGGACCTGGAAGATTACGACTCCCTGTTCGCCGAAAAACTTGAGCTGCTGCTCAAGATCCGGGAAAACGAACACGTGCATTGGAAAGGAAAACATCGCGCGGCGCTGACGGGTCAGGGAGTTTATCCCCGGCCGTTTCAGAATCCGCTGCCGGTCTGGCTGGGGGTGGGGGGGACCCCGCATTCCTTCGCCCGCGCCGGGGCCCTGGGACTGCCATTGATGGTTGCCATCATCGGCGGCGAAACCCGGCGCTTCCGGCCACTGGTGGAGGGCTACCGGCAGATGGGCCGGCGGGCGGGATTTACCGCGGAACAGCTCAAGGTGGGCGTGCATGCCCTGGGATATGTGGCCGACACAACCGAGCAGGCCGTGGAAGAGTTTTACCCCGGCTACGCCCGGGCGTTCACGGAAGTGGGCAAGGAACGGGGCTGGCCGCCGGTGACGCGGGCCCAATTCGATGCGCTGCTCGGCCGGCACGGAGCCCTGCTCGTAGGGAGCCCGGAACGGGTTGCGGAGAAGATACTGGAGCATAGCGAGGCCCTGGGCGGCCTATCGCGGATCAGCTTCCAGATGGATGTGGCCGCACTGCCGCACGCCAAGCTCATGCACGCCATCGAGCTGCTGGGCACCCGGGTCGCGCCCCTGATACGCGCCGCCGCCAAGGGCTGATCCAGGATTCCGGCGGACGGACCATCAGGGCGGTGGGAGACCACCGCCCTGCCTTGGCGGGAGGATTGTAGGCTGGTAGAAATGCCCGACATCAGGAGCGGACGCAGAAATTGAATGGTCGTAGAAGACCCCATGGCGACCCAGCGGATCGATATGTATTCTTCAAGGCAGCATCGCCCGGGTCGTTAAGACGCCGGCACAACAACTCATCATGAAAAAAATCATCACGTCATTTTTTTGCGGTTTATCACTGTGGGCGGACGCGCAAACCAGCGGGGGCGGCGACCCGCCGGCGCCCGGTCCCGATAACAATCACAACTACGCAATACCCGGGGGCGGGGCATTTGTCACCCCGGGCAAAGGCTTCATCGCACCCGGCACGGGCAATCATGGTTTTGCCTCGCCCGGACAGACGAATGGCTTCAGCAGGCCAGGCAAAGGCTTTGTCGCGCCGGGTCACGGCTTCATTGCGCCACGTCAGACCAACGGGTTTGTTACTCCGGGCAATGGTTTCATCGCGCCCCGTCCCGGCAATGGCTTCGTCACACCGCGTCAACCGCCGACGAACTCGCCGCCCCAAACCTGAACGTGAAGCCGCCGGGTGAATACCGGTTTTGATTTTTTGGGATGACAAAAGTGCAGCTAGGCCTGAACGGGTGGCCGATGGGTAAAACACCCCATACCAATCCCAACAGCTTGAGAGAAAAATGACGGTACCCGGTGGCGATCGTTTCTTCAGCGGACATCCCCTGTCCCACCTCCTTGTCGATTGCCGCCGGGCAAATCGTTGCCGATCAGGAGCGTTATCGGGCGCACCACCAACGTGGTAATTACCATGGCGACAACGCGCCGCAATATATCGAAACGCCGGCGCCGATGGGCAATTGGGAAGTACGGAGGTGTCGATGCCTTGAACGCCGCAACCGGTCACCGCATTCCCCATCCGGATTCCACTTCAATTCCCGTTCCCGAATTTTTGATTTGAGCATCCTCGCGGCGACTCCGCCATCGGGGAAAATTGACACCTTGACGCGGTAATCAAAGCAACTTATCTATACCATCGACAATATATTTGGACCCAACGCAATCATGTGCTTCCATAAATTAAAATTGCCGGGAACCTTGCTTTTGTTCAGCCTGGGGTATCTCGGCACCCTAAGTTCGCCGGCGCAGTCGAACCTCACCAACGGCCTGATTGCCTACTTTCCGTTCGACGGCAACGCGATCGATGCGACCGGCAATGGCCACGACGGGGTGGTAAAGAGCGCCACGCTGACCACCAACCGGTTTGGTCAGTTGCAAAGCGCCTACGCCTTCAACGGCACTACCAGTGTGGTGGTGGTGACGAATAGCAGTGATCTGCAGCCGCTGTCAGATTTAACCGTAAGCGTTTGGGCGCAGGTCCCCAGCCTTCCGAACGGGACGTTTTATTTATTGTTTGCCAAACATTCCGACACTTTCAACACCAGCGGCTGGTTTATGGACCTGGTGCCGCCCAGTGGCGGTCTTCCATTGCAATTCCAAGCCGCTCCCTATTTTGATGTCAATTCGCCCCAGGCCAATATCCCGACCAACACATGGTTTCAGGCGGTCTTTACCTATCAGCTTTCAACGCGGAGCTGCAACTTGTACATCAACGGGCTGCTCGCCGACAGTCGGGTGCGCATATACAACACGAATAGCGATCCAAACCCGTTCACCATGGGAGCGGAGTCGTCGTCCGGCACGGGCACCGGCTACATTTATTATTTCAAAGGCTTGTTGGACGATATCCGGTTTTACAATCGAGTCTTGTCCGGCACCGAAGTTCAGCAGCTTTATACGCAGGAGAGCGGTCCGCCCGCCCCGCCCTACATCACCGTCAACAAAGCCCTGCATTTCAATTTCTCGTCGCTAAGCGTGGGCACCAATTATCAACTACAGGCCTCAACCGACCTGGTCAGCTGGTCGAATGTGGGGACCCCATTTACCGCGACCGCCACCACTAATTCCCAATATCTGGACATAGGCGACTGGAACAGCTACTGGCGCTTGAAAACCGCACCTTGAGCTGCAGCCCGCCGTTTGGCAGGCGCGTTTGCCGGCAGTACTACGGGTTGAATTCATTTCATCCCGGGTTACCGAGGAGAGGAGTTTCAAACTCATTTCAAGTTTTCGTTCTCATCGCCTCAACTCCTCCTCACTGTTTCAGCCGGAAGAAGACCGTGCCGGCGGGCGGTGAGTTGGTGGCGCTGTTTTTGACGACGGAGCCGAGGTAGTTGCCCCAGGTGCCGGTGGAAAGATTGTTGTTGGTTTGAAGTGTCCAGCCGGTGGTCGAAGGATCTCACGACACAATGGCTTGGTTGCCAACGTGCGTAATGATGAGTATCGGCGAGCCAGGCGTCTGCACGACTTGGAGCAGCGACCAGAAGCCGCCGGTCAAGGAGTAATTGCCTCCGGTCATCACGCCGCTGGCATCGGGCTGGCCGATAGTGCCCGAGACCTGGTAGGTCCCGCCGATGCTGGTGCCGCCGCCACCGGCGATCTTATACCAGTCTATCGAGTAGCTTTGGCCAAAAAGCGACGAGCCACAAAAGCAAACCGCCAAGACGCCAAGGCGCCAAGTTTTCAGAATTGTTTTCATAATTGAATTTCTGGTTTTAACGGTTATTTTGCCGACGCGACTTTTTGGTCGATTAATTGTTCCAACCTCTCCAGCCGCGCTTTCAAATCAGCATTCTCGGCCTTGAGTGCTTCAATCTGACTTTCTGCCTGCTGGCTTCTACCTTCGACCTTTTCGTTGAGCCCCTGGATGGCCGCCAGGGCCACACCGCCTTCATCCACCACGGAGATATGCCTATCATCGTTGCCGTCCAAGCCGAATGACGAGTGAAAATCCTGGGCCACCGGCCCGATGTGCCGCGTCGCCGCCGCATCATTCCGATAGTTCCATTCGGTCACCGGCAGCGCCAGCACTTTGTCCAGAACCGTCCTGGTATTCAGCGGCGTGAAATTCTCCTTGGCATTCCGATCGCTCGTCAGCTTGGTGCCGCGGGCGTAAACATCCCCCGCGCAATACATCGTGCCATCGTTCGTGATCACCAACACGAAGGAAAGGTTGTTCCCGAATTCAGCCAAAATACTGTTGGCCGTCCCGGCGGGAATGTTCGCGGATACGCTAAGCGCGCCATCCAGCGCCGCGCCGCCATCCACGGTCACCCGCAGCGCCGGGCTGGCGGTCAACGCCGTGGATTTGTTATCAAAAAAGGCCACGGGATTCGGCCAGCCACCCGTCCGCGTGCCATAGACATTCAGCGAATCCACCGCGCCCGAGTTAGTGACGGTCGTCGTACTGGTGAAAGTGTTGCCACCGGTGAAACTCTGGTTGGCACCCAACAAAGCCGCGTTCGCCGGCAGGCTGGTCAGGTTCGCGCCGCTGATGGCGGGCAAGGCGCCAGTAAGATTTCCGGCGTTCAGACTGGTCAGGCCGCCGCCATTGCCGTTGACGACGCCGGCAAAGTAGGTCTGGGTCTGAATTCCCGGCGTGCCGATGCGGATGGCGTTGTTTTCGCCGGGCACACCCACATTACCGAGGACGATGTTGTTGCTTTCGCTGGCGGTGTAGGAGGAGCCGGCACCATAGCCGAGGGCGATATTATTATTGCCGCTCGTAATGGCGGTCAGCGCCACATTGCCGACGGCCGTGTTATTGGAACCGGAGACATTCCCGGCCAGCGCGCCATTGCCGGTGGCGGTGTTGTAGGAACCGCTGGTGTTACCGAAAAGCGCCCCGCTGCCGCCGGCCGTGTTGAACACCCCGGTGGTATTTGAGTTAAGCGCGTAGTTGCCATCAGCCGTGTTACGGGTCCCGGTCGTGTTGGCGGTCAGGCTGCTGTAACCGACGGCTGTGTTATCAGAACCGGTCATGCTTGGGTTGCCTGAGGGGCCGAAAGCAAAATTGCGATGGCTGTCGCCGGTCAGTTGCGAAGCGCTGAGATTGGTCAGCCCGGTGGCATTGCCGGTGAGCGTTCCGTTGATGGTCACCCCCGTGGTGTTCCAGGTCAGCGCGCCATGATCGCCGCCATTTTTGGTTCCGAGCAGGCCGCCGCTGAAGCCCCAAAGCGCCGGGCCGTCCACCTGATAGTTGCCAGTGCCGAAATTGGTGACCGTGTTGCCGTTATAAGCCAGACCATGATTGGGATCCGAACCCTGTTCGCCGCGCAGATAAAGGACGTGGGAAAAGAGATACACGTTGGTGTTGATGGAAAAATAGTTGTCGGGTGTCACCGCGGTGTTGATGCCCATACCGCCCTGCGCGCGGATGAGGAATTGATTGTTGGCTGTGGAGCTGAAAACTGCGCCTACGGAATCATCCGCCCAGACGAAAGCGCCTTGGTGCAACGCCTGGGCGCGGGTGCCGCCGGCGAAAGAAACGGGGCCGCCGGCGATATTCTGGTAACCGCCGGGGACCGTGGCGTAATTGGCGCTGGCGGTATTATTATAGCCGCCGCCGACGGTGGCTTGATACTGGCCGTTCGCCACGTTTTGCTGCCCACCGGCGATGGTGCCGGACCGACTGGAGTTTGTGTTATTTTGACCTCCCGTGATCACCGAATACAAGCCATTCGCCAAATTCTCATAACCACCTCCGACCATTGCAAAATCTCCCAGCGTCTGATTCCCCTGACCACCGCCGATGGTGCTGGCACCACCAGTGGCGGAGTTTAACGCCCCTCCACCTATGGTAGTGTCGGCAATACCACCGTAGATGATGTTTTCAACCCCGCCACCGATCACACAATAAGTGGAAGGGTAGATAACATTACCATAACCTCCGCCGATAAAAGAATAGTCGGCGGCATTCGTGTTATAGGTTCCGCCGGAGATCACACCATTCTGGCCGGATACGTTATTATAGGCGCCGCCCCCGATGAACCCACCGGAAGTTGAAAAAACGAGATTGGATTCCCCGCCGACGATCGCATCGTAATTGATCCCCACAAGGAGGTTCCCCTGCCCACCCGCGATGACACCGAAATATCCTCCGTATTGGGCATTGCCAGAACCACCCAGCAGGCTGTTGTAACCATAGGTGCTGGAGAAGCCGGGAAGCACCGATTGCGACAATATTCCGCCGCTGATCTGCGAGGCGGACAAACCTCCCAGCACATTGCTTGCGCTGTTGGCAAAGATGGCGTAGGGCGTCGGAGTCAGAGATTGAAATGGAGACAATGGTATATAGGCAAGAGTGTTGGCGGGATTGTTTGTGCGCACATCCACTTCGAGCCAGTAGTTCGAGCCGGTGAACAGACCCGCGCCAAAATCGATTGTCGTGATAAACAAACCACCGGTCACGGCGATGCCATTGGTCAGGTCGTTGGCACCAAACTGAGTGTTACCCAGCGGGTCGACAAACAGTTTAAAACGGAAATCATAAAGGCCGCTGGCCGGGCCACTGCCGCTGTTCAAGCGGCCTTGGTAAGTTAACGCCGTGCCCTGGGCATGGGCAGTTGCAAGTTGCAAGTTAAAGGTTGCAAGTACAAGCAAGGTTAGTGCGATGCAGATTAAAAGTATTTGCGATTTCATGGCGTGGTGAGTTGAGGTTTAATTTCTATGTTGGAAAGGGAAATCAAGGTGTCAGCGGGCGCACGGCCTGGACGCGGTAGAAACGAACCGGCAGGTTGGTGTCAATGAAACCCGCCGTGGTCGAGGAACCGGCGAAGGGTGAAACCAGTCCCAGACCACTGTCCGTCCAGAGGTTGGCGCCCAAGTTTGAGGTTTTTTGCAGATAGTAAAACCGCGTGGTCACACTGTTCCAGGTCAGGCTTGCCGTGGTGCCGCCGGGCCCGAAGCTCCCGCTGGTGATCCGGAGGATGCTGTTGATATTGTTGGGATCCGTGCCGGCCAGATAGTCTTGGCCGACGGTCATGCCCTTGCCGGTGGGGTCGGCGCCGGCGCTGATGTTCGTGGTGCCGAAGTTTTGCAGCAGCCAGGCGATCGGCAGGCCATTGGGTGCCAGCGCGCCTTGCCGGATGCTATCGGTCTGGACGAACGCCACGGTGTTGCTCAGGGAAATCCAGCCGCAATTCGCGCTCCACACGCTGCCGTAAAGCTTGCCAGTGGCCAGATCCACCCGGGGTGCCCCGTTGGGCTCGAAGTTGATCCAGCCGATGTTTGCGCCCCAGGCGTAGCCGCGGAGGTTGCCGAACCCGTCCTGGTTCACGCCGAAGTCCGCGGCGGAATTGTTCTGATACTGGATCTGGTTGACGGGCGCACCGCTGCCGAGGTTGATCCACCCGACGTTGGCGGAATACAGATAGCCGGAGCAGACATACTCGCCAATAACGGCGCCATTGGCGGTATCACCGGTCCCATTGATCCACCCCACGTTGGCGCCATAGGCGTATTTATTGACGGGGTCAATGGTCGTGGCGGCGTGAAGCAAGGCTGAAGGTTGAAGGCCGAAGGCTGAAAGCAGCGCGACTAGGAGGAGTTTGGTTTTCATAAACACCTTGGAATTTACTCAGTGTGAAATGTTCGCCCACGGGCTGGTGGCCGTGGCGGCGGAACCGATTGGGCCGAAGTCATTCGCAGTGCCGTAGTTTACATAATTGGCGAGGCCGCCACCAATAACCACGTTTTTAAGGATCACATTATTGGTATTGGCGGCGTTGACAATTTCAATTCCCAGAACTCCGTTCGCGGTCACCACATGATTTTCTTCGATCAGATTATTACTATCCTGGATGATAAGGGCCCCAACTGTATTCAAACTAAAGTGGTTTCGGGAAATAATCGAGTTACCGGAAGCATTACCACTATTGTAACCATATAATGAGTTGTTCAATACTTCGCAATCCTCCACCACATTGGCGCTGTTTCCGGCGGCACAATTAATGCCAGTACCGCTATTCGAGACGATGCGACATTTGCGGATTTCGTCCCCTAAACCCAAGCATTCGAAGCCATCACCATTGTTATTCTGGCAGCTGCAATCCAGCGCCCGGCTGGCGATGAGGTTGAACCCGCCGGTGCTGTTATATTCCGACTGGCACTGCCTCACCGTGCCATTCGCAACCGAGAATCCATAGCCGCCATTATTCCGGGCGATGCAACCCGCTATGTCACCGCCACCCGAACTGCCGCCTGAATATATCCCGTCGCCGGCGTTGCCGATGAACAGGCAATCCCGCACGATGCTGCCCGCCTCCGTGTACAGACCACGTGCGCCATTCCCGGAAATGGTGAGATGCTCGAAAACCAAATTGCGCGGAAAGCCGCTCAACCAGGCATCCACACCAATCGCGCCCCAACCCGTCACGGTGCCATTGCGAACGATCACATTGGTAAAAGTGCCACCCACAAAAACACCATCCACGGAGCCGGGAACCCCCTGCAGGGTGAAGCCATTTAGATCCAGCGTCACATTGCCACTCACGATGGTTATTCCCGATGACCCGCTGATGCCGTTAAGATTGGCCGTCAGATAATACGACCCCGGTGCGTTGATTATTAATGGCAACGTAGAAATCGGCGTGCGCGGCTCGATCTGCGCCAGCGTCTTCATCGTCGGCGCGGGAGATCCCGGCGGCGTGAGGCTGCCTTGGGCCAGCACGGCTGAAGGCTGAAAGCTGAAGGTTAAAAGGAGCGACAGTCCGACGCATTGAGCGGTGAGCTGAATTTGGGTTTTTAGTTTCATGTTTCGGGGTGGTTACGTTTGTGGCTGACGAAAAATGTCAGCCCGGAGACGGGTGCCCGCGGGGGCGGTGACTTGACCGGTGTCCGGACGGATTTGAGGGATAAAGCTGTTATGCGCCGGCAGGGCCAGCGTGTAAAACAAACTTTTTGTTTCCATACCGGGTCAGGTTTGGATCCGCCGGGCACCGGCGGCACCTTCTTGATTTCATGACTCTTATGTCACCCGCGGCCGGAAAAATCAATAAAAATCTCTTGAAATCTAATCCTGAACATTATGTTTAGGCACCAGCGGGCGAAGCCCGCCGCCCCGGCGACCCAGCATCAATAAAGGGGCCGGAACCGTCGCCGGTTCCGGCCCGCTTGGGGTGGTGAAGACATTCACATTTCCACCCCGCAATGTTTCAAAGTCAACCGGACGCAGTCTGGGCTGAAGCCGCCGACGTCCGGTTGTCGCGATGTCCCCTCCGCGTCATGATTATACCGCCGGCTCTAACAAGCTTCCGTGGCGGGCCCATCCGCCCGACTTCACGGACATACTCAATCTTCACCCCGATCACAGCGCCAACGCGGGACTTCACGGCCCTTCGCGCGAGTCATCTTCCGGTCGCCGGAGGTGGCCGGTTTAAAACGGGCAACGCCGGCGGACCAGAAGGTCCCGCCCCACTCGACATGAAAGGGGTGAAGAAAAATGTTTCCGCACAATTTCAAGGATCCAGCCACCACGGCCGCCGCAAACAGCAAATGGCGCGTTGAATCCAGCGCCCCAGTGCCGGGCGCCGGCTTTGCCTGATTGCTGATCGGCTGGCGGCCGGGTATCATGTAAGCATAACTGCCGCCAAACGGTCTGTTTTATTGTAATCCTAATACAATTCCGGAGCCTTTCCGGATATTTCCCCAATAATTCACGTACCATCGGGAAGTTTCCCCAAAAAAACAATACGGTCAGCGATGGTGGCTGTTACCTGAATAGGAAAAAATAATGTATAATTATCGGACAAACTGGCTGACTGGCGGCGTGGGCAACCCATTTAGTTGCCGGGCTTATTTTTAATCATTTATAAAAAGAGAAATCATGATCAAACTGGGTCGTGGACTTTAAACTTTTCCAGACCTTGAATTGGTATTTCGCTCCAGATAAATGAGAATTCGGAAAGGGTTTACGGTTAAGGACCATGCGGCACCCAGGGGTTGCACAAGGCCTAATAAATTATGAAGCACTTTCGCTCCGTCAAAGACTCCATCGCGCAGCCGCTACACCGCTTCGGCCGTCTCCTGGCCGGGTCGCCGCGAAGCCTCAGTCAAGCCATCCTCGCATCCCTCGGTGCCGCCGCCAAAGCCGCGTACTTCGTCCCCGGAAGCCACCTCTCCCGGACCGTGGGAAATTTCTGCCGCGTGACCGGGCGCACCGATACGTGGCCCGTCTATAGCCGCATGGTTGACAACCTCCAGACCGCTGCGCTGCAATTTGCCCGGCTCCATCGCCATGGCCGGTCCGAGCTCCTGGCCCAAACCGCCATCGCCCCCGGGGTCGCAGCCGAATTGCAACGCCTGCGGCAGGACGGAACCGGGGGGATCATCGTGGTGCCGCACTGCATCGGCGCGGTTCTGAGCAGCGCCAAATTGAGCACTGTCTGCCCCACCCTGCTCCTGGTCAAAGAACCGCGCGACCCCGGCCGCTGCGAGCTCATGCTTGATTACGTGCGCAAACTCGGTCCCGAATACCTTCTCGCGCGGCGTACGCCACCGGCCACCGTCATGCGCCAAATCATCCGGGCCTTGCACGACGGCAAAGTTGTCGTTGGCACCACGGACCTGGTGAACGCGGGGGAGGATTCGGTGGAGACGAAGATCTTCGGCCAGCGCATCCTCAGTCCCGGCTGGCCGGCCCGCCTCGCCGCCCGGTTCAACGCTCCCATCCTGCCCGGTTACATTCACATGGACGGAGATCAAATCATTCTGCTCGGGGATGAAGCTTATGTTGAAGGCGACATCGACCGGGGCACCCAGCGCTGGGCCGACAGCTTCGAGAAACATTTCCGCCAATACCCCTCCGACTGGGCATTCATGCTGGATAAGAACTGGGCCCGCGTCCTAGCCGCTGCCGCCACCTAGGTCACCACCACGCCTCCATACCGCTCCGACCTTTTTTCCAGCATGTCGGAAAGGGCGGGTCAGCGGTAAGACCCTAAATTCAATTCCAGACTCAAAATTCCGAATTCCGAGTTTGAAATCAGTCTCCGCCGTGCCTGCTCACCTCGCCGCGAGTCATCATCTGGTCTCCTGGAAGATTAACGATGCCGGCAGGGCGGGCGGTCGCCTGCCCGCCGTCGGTGGAGCGAGACTGCGGACGTGTTGTTTGGTTTGGTTATGATCACGGCTCGCGGGGACGCTCGCCCTACCCGTGGAAAACAGCGTAACGCAGTGACGCGCCTGCCGTTGGCCCGGTGGTCACAGCCCATCAGGGGAAACTCTTCCCACGCCGCAGCTCCCCTCGGAATTTTCAGACACGCTCTAGGGATGACTGGCAACCGACACCAGCGGCCTCGTCCGGGCTTCCCGCGTCATGAATAGGAATCCATTCTTATACACCACCGTTCTGGCAAAATCTTCCCGGTCCGTGTAGGAACCGGTGGTGGTCTCCGAGAAGCCATCGCCATAAAACGAACTGATGGTGTAGGTTTTTTTCGCGTAATCATACACCGCAGTGCCGCACGTGACGATGTCGCCCCCCTGCCCGTCACTGAACAGACCATACACTTTCAGGGCCGGCGCATTTTCGTCATACGTTAAAATGGCGTTCATCGGCTGCTTGTAAAATCTGGAATGCACGGTAAAGACCTCATATTTGCCGGCCACCGTGCAGGCGGTTTGCGTGAGCGCCTCCTCATATACCTTGCCCGAGGCGTAGGTCATCACGTTACTAATCGCAGCATTGGTCCAAAAGGGAACGGCGGCCAGTTGCGGCACCAATGGCAACGCATCGCCCGGTGTGGCCACAATTTCCCGGAAACGCGCCGGCGTCATGGTTTCCCGGTATAAGGAGGCGGCATTGGTGCCCGCCACCGCGTCGGCGGCCCGCAGCGGGCCGCCGCAGACCAGAATTGAAAACAGGAGGAGTAGGGATTTTTTCATATAAGTCAGGGGGTGCGCATCATTTCCCGGCAACGGCATCGCGGCGACGGGTTCGGTCCGGATGCTGATACGCAGACCGGGCACAGGGCACAAGTAAATAAACCGCCGCCAACCGCCTTTATTCCCTGGATCACCGGGGAATGGCCGAGCCGGGTCAGTCACCAGATTGTCACTTGGGTAAATCCGCCCGAGGCACTATTCTCGCCCGCGTGCATAAAACAGTTCTGATGCTGTTGCTCCTCGCTTCCGGCTTGCGGGCCGCCCTGGCGGCGCCGACGGCGATGGAATCCGCCATCGCCGGCCGGGTGCTCATCCTGGACAACAGCACCGTGCCGTTGAAGACGGCCAAGGCCACGCTCATTGTCGGCCCGCTCACGCGCACCAACGGCATCTATGCCGGCGATTTCAAGGTGAAGGTCTTCCCGTACTTCTTTAAATCCGGCCTGCCGCAAGGTGCGGGTCTCCGCCTGCAACCCGATTTTTAAAACCGCATGAAGAAATCCCAGGTCTCTTTTGAAATCCAGTTGACCTTGGATCCGG
>CAIJNQ010000129.1 GCA_903822015.1 uncultured Verrucomicrobia subdivision 3 bacterium
AACATCCGCACGCTGACCAATTCCGGCCTCTATCGTGTCCACGCTTTTGACCAAGGCTCGGTGGATGCAGGAAAAAACTACGCACTGCGCGTCGCACGCGATGCGAGCTACACCTACTGGCTCGATTTCCGGCAGGCCATCACGAACCAGCCCGATGCCAAGTGGTCGCAAGCCGGATTGGAAGTTCACTACGGAGCTGATTCGCCGCGCGCATCCAGCGGCGCAACGATTCTCTGGGACATGACGCCCGGCAGCCGCGGGCCGACCAATGCCACGTTCGCCACCATGCACGACGCGCAACTTCAAATCGGCCGCACTTACTCCGATAATGAAGCGAACCTCCACATCACGCCGCTGAAAAAAGGCAGCACCACCCCCGAGTCGCTGGATGTGGAGATCAACTTCGGTCCGTTCCCCGGCAATCAAGCGCCAATGCTGTCGCTCTCGCCCACCAATCTCACGCTCGGCGCAGGCGTCGGACAAACCTTCACGGCCACGGCCAACGATCCCGATGGCGACACGCTTTCGTATTATTGGGAGTTCGACGACAACCAAACCATCGGCGGCACGGACTTCGGCGGCGTGAACAGCGATGCACAGTTCGCGACAAATGGTTTTCATGTGTGGAGCCAGAACGGAATCAATTATGTCCGCTGCACGGTGTCCGACATGAAAGGCCACACCAAAACTTTGTCCGCCACCGTGATAATCACCAACGGCCTGGCCGCCCCCGCAACTTTGAGCGGCACGGTGAAGGACGAATTGGGCAACCCGCTCGCGGGTGCGATCGTGAACAACTATCTCTCCGGCGTGCCTTATGGCTCGGCCAGCTTTGCCGGCTCAAGCGTGACTGCGGCCGACGGGAAATATCTAATCGCCGTCCCGGCCACCCATACTTTCTACCATATCAGCGCCATGTGTCAGGGCTACTCGTTCACGAACAATAACGGCTTCGTGATCAGCACCAACTATGTGGGCGCGGCTGGCCTTACCGGCGTGAACTTCACCCGTGTGCGAGCCACCCGCGCCATTTCCGGCGGCGTGTATGTTGCCGGACGGGGCTACGACAGCCCGACCGACGGCTCGCTCACCGTCAGCAACGGTTCACAAAGCGTGATTGTTTCGAATGGCTTCTGGCAGTTGACAGTCCCCGACGGCTCGCTCGTGACGCTGACCGCCACCGCGACCAATCCGGCTTACACCGTCACGTCCGATTTTCCCAAGCCCTACACTGTAGTGGATGACGTCCTCTCGCTCTCATTTTTCGTGGATGTTCCCGGTGGAATGCCGCTGACCGGCTTCACGTCGAGCTGCACAAACAGCGACGACACTGTGGGCACGGTCAATATTCCCGTGGTGATGACCCTGCCCGCTGGCCTCACGAACTGGCCCGGCCCGCAATCATTTTCCTACACGATTGACGACAGCAGCACCGCCGAATACGGCATGGATTACAAGATGCACGGCGGCATCATCAATTTCTACGGCGGCTTCACGCCCGCGCCGTTCAACATCCCGCTCACCATCTACCACACCGGCGTGCCGAAAAACAAAACCGTCGTCATCAAACTCATGCCAGGAAATTCCATCGCCAGCCTCGGCGCAATTTCCACGTTCACCTACACCATCAGCAATCTGCCGCCCGCCGTGAGCGCCATCAGCGTGACCAACGACATTTTCAATCTTACCTGGCTTGCCGTGAGCGCCGCGCACTACACGATTGAATCCACCCCCACCCTGAACCCGCCCGCGTGGACCAGCCGCGCACCACATACCAACTTGACCGGCATTGACGGCCTCATGACGCGCAGCATCAGTCTTGGTGACGCGACCAATGAATTCTTCCGCGTGAAGATTGAGTAATCCGTCTGTAGCAGCAATAGGACATCCAGCGGGGGTTTCGCCACTGTCACCTTAGTATTGCGGAGCAGTCGGCGCCCGGATTAACCTACCCCACCCTAAAATAGCGTGCTTTGCATCGGTTTAGCCGGGCCGGTGGCGCCCCAGAGTTTGGTGATCATTTCGCGCTGGGGGGTGAAGGGACATTTCGCTTTGGGCTGTTTTTGCGATTCGTCGATGTGCTGGAGGGCGAATTGGGCGCCGGTCATCAACATAGTTTTCCCAAACTGCTCGTTCAACTGGTGCGTGGCGTCGTCGAGGGCGCCCCAGCGTTCTTCGTTGGTGCGGCCCCAGAGGGTCGGGTTGGTGTCCAATCGTTCCAGGTTGAACATGGCGATGCGGATCTGGCGCACGGGCCGCTGTTGGCCGGCCATGAGGTCGCGGAACATCGCCTCCATGACGGTGTTGATAACGGAATTGAGAAATTGCGGATGCTTGAACCGGTGGCTAGTGCCGACTTCGGTAAAGTCAGTGAACCGGACAGCCACGCTGAACTCCCGTGCCTACATCTGCTCCCGGCGCAACTGGCCGGTGAGCCGGGTGGCTTCGCTCAACATGAAGGTCAACGCGCCTTCGTCGTGCGGGAGGGTGGTGCTACTGGAGATGGTGGTGCGATCCTTGATCTCCAGCATGAGCGGTTCGTTCCAATGGCCGTTCGAGAACAGCCACAATTGCTGGCCCCAGATGCCGAATTTCTGGCGCATCAGCATGGAGGGCAGGCCGGCGACGTGGCCGAAGGTCAGCGCGCCGAGCGCGGCGAGGGAGCGCTGCCTGTTTTTGGCGATGCCGGAAATCTCCTGCACGGGGCGGTCTTTCAGGAACGCTTTTTCCTCACCGCCCGGCACTTCGAGAAAACCGGCTCCCTTGGCGGCGTCGGTGGCGAGCTTGGCGAGTTTGGCGGAGTTGCCAAGGCCGGCGGTCACGGGGAGGCGGACTTCCTTCTGGATGCGCCGGCGGATGTTCTGGACGTAGTCGGTGGGCGTGGTGTTGCGCCAGATGTGCTCGCCCATGGTGGAGAAATCCAAAAAGCCCTCGTCGATGGAATACGGGACGAGGGTGGGCGCGTATTCTTCCAGGATTTTGAACATCTGGCGGGAGAGTTCGCGGTAGGCGTCGTAGTGAGGGCGGCAGAGGCCGCCGCTGGGGCAAAGGCGTTTGGCTTCCAAGCAGGCGGTGCCGGTTTTGATGCCGTATTTTTTGGCGATCCGGTTGGCGGCAATGACGATGCCG
>CAIJNQ010000130.1 GCA_903822015.1 uncultured Verrucomicrobia subdivision 3 bacterium
ATCACGCATCACGTTTCACGACTGACGACTTTTTCAATTTCCTAGGCCCGCGGAGGCATGGCTGCTCCACCGGGTAGACTGTCAGACTTGCTTTAACTCTCAGCTTTCAAGTCTCTGGTCTCAGGTTTCAAGTTTTTCTGACCTTTGATCTCTGATTTACGCTGCCAACTGAACGCTAAATCCTGTCCAGCCCCGTTAATGACGCGTCAGACTCGGCTGACACTGGGTTGCCCTTGTAAAACTTAAAAGAGTTGAGGTTGCCTTTATCGTCCCGCCGTATTCGTCGCCGGAGCTTCGAATCGCACAACGGTTTCATCCGGGCGGGCGTAACCGAGTTTTTCCCGGGTCAACCGCTCCACGGTTTTCGGGTCGTGCTGCAAGGCGTCCAGTTGCATTTGGAGTTCGCGGGAGCGGGCCTCCTCCCTCTGGATCTGATCCTGGAATATCATGATCTGGCGGCGCATCCGCTCGTTTTCCTTGATGACGGGCAGGTAGCACATGCCGATCAGCAGCACCACCGCAAGCACAACCAGACCGACGACGAGTTTCGTCAGTTTGTTCCAGATGCCAAGGTCAACGCTCACGCGGCGAGTAAACCACGCGCGTGCACCCGGTGAAAGCGGATTTTCACTGCGCGTACTTTTTCCAGTCGCTCAGCTTGCCGTCCGTTCCAAAAGTCAGCCGCAGAAAATAGGTCGGCGCATAGCCCTGGGTGTAGGCCGGCACCACCAGGCCGCCCGGATAATTGCCGTAAGCGATGGCGCTGCCCGTGTTGTAGATGTATCCCTGACGGGTCACCCAGTTCGCGACGATCATGCCGTTGTCCAATTTGGCGACCTTGTCCGGCGGGCCGAGTTCCAGTACGGCCTGGTCGTAGGTGAAATGGCCCACGCGCGCCGCCCAGTCGATTTTCGGTGTCGTGGCGCAACCGGCGAAGGCGAGCGCACCCAGCAGAGCCAGCAGCATGAATCTCATGGGGATAAATTAGCGCTGCTGCGGCGAAACGCAATAACCTCGATGTGCGGATTTGATTGTCACCGCGCCGCCGGATCGGGTATTTCTACCGCCGGATGATTAAGGCGTTGTTTCTTATTTTAACTCCGGGCCCGGCTTGGGAGCGGGTGGCGGAAACCGCGCGCCGGCCGGGACTGATTCTGGTCTTTTACCTGCTGCCGATGATGCTGGTCATGGCGGTGGCCGAAGGCTTCGGTCTGGTGCATTGGGGGGTTCCGCAGATGAATTCCGGCGTGTTTAAAAAAATGTCCGTCAACGAAGCGGTGGTTTACGAGGCGGCCCAATCGCTCCTGATGCTTCTGGTCATTTTGATCGGCACTTTCTTGATCAAGTTGCAGGCCGAAACCTTTCACAGCCGTGCCGGTTACCGGCAGGCTTTCACCGTGCTGGCCTACGGCTTGAGCCCGCTGTTCTTGATCCAGTCGCTGAATGTGTTTCCCATACCCGTTTGGCTCGTCTGGTCGATCGGCGCCTTGCTTGTGATTTCAACCCTGTACCATGGGGTGCCGTGCGTGATGCAGACCGACCCGACGCACGCGCTGGGATTGTACTTCATGAGCTCCCTGGTGATCCTCCTGCTGACCGCCACGGCGCGTTTTTTTACGGCGTGGTATTTGAGCGGTCACTTCGTGTCGCTCACTGACTCCGTCTCCCGGTTCGCCGCCAGATTGCCTTTCTGAACATGAATCCTGTACTTGATGGCAGCCTGCTCCGCGCGCTGGTGGACCTCGCCGAAATCGTGAAAACGATGCCGCAGGCGAATCCCAAGCCGAACCTGCTGCCGCTGTTCGCCCGGATCGACGAACTGGCAAATCAACTGCCGCGCGATGCCGATCCGACCTTGCTTCATTATCTGCACAAGCGCAGCTACGAAAAGGCGCGCCTTTTTTTGTTGCATCGCGACTCGGAAAATCAGGCGGGGAATTGCCGGCATGTTTGACGACACCATCGCTGCCATCGCGACGCCGCTCGGCGAAGGTGGCCTCGCCGTCATCAGGATTTCCGGTCCGGATGCGCTGGCCGTCGCGGACAAGGTGTTTCAGACCGGCGGGAAAAATTCAGCGAAACCCTCCGTCGCGCCGACCCACACCATTCATTACGGAAAAATCGTCCGTCGGGGCGAAACCGTGGATGAAGTGCTGCTTGCGGTGATGCGGGCGCCGCGCACGTTCACGCGCGAGGACACCGTGGAAATCTCCTGCCACGGCGGGCTTTTGCCAGCGAAGCTCGTGCTGGATGCGATTCTGGAAAGCGGCGCGCGGCTGGCCGAACCGGGCGAGTTCACGCGCCGCGCTTTTCTCAACGGCCGGCTCGACCTCGCCCAGGCCGAGGCCGTGGCCGACCTCATCCATTCGCGCACGGAACTCGCGCTGGCCGCGGCCAACGAGCAGCTCGCCGGCAAACTCTCGCAGCGCATCAATCAGTTGCGCGACGGGATGATGCAGACGTTGGCGCACGTCGAGGCGCACATTGATTTTCCCGATGAAGACATTGCCCCCGAAACCCGCGGGCAGCTTGTCCGGCGCCTGACCGACGGCGTGTCCTTCATGGATGAACTGTTGCGCACCGCCAACGAGGGGCAAATTCTTCGCCGCGGTATTCGCGCCGCCATCGTCGGCCGCCCGAACGCGGGCAAGTCCAGCTTGCTCAATCAATTGCTGGGTCATGAGCGGGCCATCGTCTCGCCCATCGCCGGCACGACGCGGGATACGATTGAGGAAACCGCCAACATCCGGGGCCTGCCGGTCGTGTTCATTGACACCGCCGGTTTGCGCGAGGGTGGCGACGAGATCGAAGTCGAGGGCATCCGCCGCAGCCGTGAAACGCTCGCCCGGGCCGAGCTGATTCTTCATGTCCTGGACGCCGGCGAACCGCTCACTCGCACCGACGAAACGTACCTCGCCGAGTTTGCCGGCAAAAAAAGAATCTTTGTTCTGAACAAAATTGATCTGCCAAGGAAATTGGATTTGCCGGAGCCTTTCACTCGTCACTCGTCACTCGTCACCTTGTCCTGTTTGAGCGGCCGGGGCCTGGAAGCGCTGAAGGACGCGATAAAAAATCTCGTGTGGGCCGGCAGGATCGAGGCTGGAATGTTGCAGGTGATGATCAATTCGCGCCATCAGGAGGCGCTGGTTCGCGCCCGCGCGGCGGCGCAGCGGACAATTCAGGCGTTGCGCGAAGATGCGGCGCTCGAACTCGTGGCGCTGGACCTGCGCATCGCCGTCAACGCCGTCGGTGAAATCGTCGGCCGGACCACGACGGAGGATCTGCTCGACTCCATCTTCAGCCAGTTTTGCATCGGGAAGTGATTGTCATTGGAATCCGGGGTTCCTTGCCGTATTTGTTTTCGCATGAACAAACAGGAAATCGCGGAAAGTTTGCGAACCGAAGTCGGGCATTTGGAGCTCGAGATCAAAAAACTTCAGTCCCGCTGCGAGCGGTTGAAGCAATTCGTGCTCGATCTGGAGGCGGAGATCGCCGGTCCGGTCGGCGAAAATAACGTTCCCGATAGTCAGTTTAGAAAGGTGATTGATTCGGTGTTTGGTGAAAAGCCGAAGGAACCCCGCCGCTGATGGGGTGTCGGCGCCGTCAATCTTCGCCATTGGCGGCCGCGACTGTTCCTTTAACCCCCGCGTGAGTCATAGCCCGCCGTACTTTTCCCATCGCGATCGTCACCGTTAGCATGACGCAGCCCCAGCCGAACCAATCGCCGTGCCGGTTGTAAAAAGTGGGTGCCGATTTCTGGTCCGGTAACGGTAGTTCAAAAGTCATGGACCCGACCCCGTAGATGCCCCCGGTTTTGTCCTTGAAAATCTGCCGCACCTGACCGTGCGCATCTATCCAGCAGGTCACGCCGTTGTTGCAGCCCCGTACGATCGGCACGCCGTTTTCCACCGCGCGGAAAACCGCGGCGGCGGCCTGTTGCCATTGTTCCGCGCCCTCGCCGAACCAGCCGTCGTTGGTGAGGTTCACCAGAAAATCCGTGTCGTCGCGGACCGACTGGCGGGCGGTTTGCGGAAACATGTCTTCAAAACAAATCAGCGGCGCCGCGTTGATGGTTTGGTGCGCGCCGCTGTTTGCCGGGTCGCGGTCCAGTTCAATGACCCTTGCTCGCGGTTGTTCGCCCCGGGGGGTTAGCTTGAATGCCCCCGGTTTATCCCCCGCCTCGTAGCCGCCGGTGATGGGCGTGAACCATTTCACAAACGGCAGCCAGCGCACCAGCGGAATATATTCGCCGAAGATCACCAGCTTGCGCTTGTGGTAAATCCCCGCCAGCTTTCCCTCCGGGTTCACCAGAAACGCCGCGTTATACGAATCGTAATCGTTCTGATTCTTTGCCTCGGCGCGCCACAAATTGTCATCGGCGTTGAAGATCATCCAGACGTGATGCGCGCGGACGAGATTGGTGATGGCCGTGCAGCTGACGTCGTCAAATTCCGGCAACGCCGCTTCCGGCCAGATCAGCAAGTCCGTCTGGTGGGTGAGCGCGCGCCCCGTGAGGCTGATCAATTCTTCAAAACGGTTCGAATTCGCGGCTGTGTCCCAGATTAAATTTTGCGGCACGCTCGGCTGGATGAGCGTGATATGCAACGGGGGTCGTCTCGGAATGGTGTTGGTCGGCGCGCGCATTTGATAGCTGCCGGCGCCGAACAAAATGGCGACCGCCAGCAGCGGCAGGAAAACCTCCGGCTGCCAGGCGAACCGCGAATCCGGTTTGGCAAAAATGGCGCGCCCGCCCGCATACATCGTCAGCGAAACCCACACGACCAGGAATGAAATGCCATACACGCCCGTGACCGATGCGATCTGGATCAGCGGGGTGAGCCGGAATTGCGACGTGCCCAGCAGATTCCACGGAAAGCCGCCGAGGAAATGTGCGCGGAAGATTTCCAGCGCCACCCATGCCGCCGCGCCGGCTAGCATCCAGAGATTTCGCCGCGCCCACGTGCCGGCGCCGATTTTTCCGGCGAGCAGCCACGTCCAGAGGCCGAAGTACATCGCCATGAACGCGCTCAGGGCAAACCAGCCGAGAACCGGGAAGCCGGCTACGGGTATCAGGAGCAACCAGTAAAGCGAAGCGAGCCAGAACGAAATTCCCGCGACGTAGCCGACGCGAAAAGCGTCGCGGTCGGTCTTATTGTGGGCCGCGGCCAGCATGAGCGCGGGGGCGACCCACGCGAAACCGGCAATGCCGAATCCGGGGAATGCCGCCGCCAGCAGCAGTCCGGCGGCGCTGGCCGCGAGATAGCCGCTGCGGATGAAAAGTTCGTTCAGGACACTTTTGAGAGTCGTGAAGGGCGAGTAGCCGTCGTTGAATACCGGTCCGAGCCGGGTGCACTCGCCGGCTGTCTTTAAAACGGACTGGCTGGCGTTGACAACAATGGCTTCGCGCGCCCCGCGCCAGACGGCAAAGTCGGCGGTGGAATTGCCCGCGTAATCGAATCCGCGCGCGCCGAATTTGTCCGTGAGCGCCTTCAGTTTGTTTTCACTGCGCAGATTGGTTTGGCCGTCGCTGCCCAGCACTTCCGTAAACAGGCCGACGTGGTTCGCCACCGGCCGGGCCATCTCCCGATCCGAGGCGGTGGCGAGGATCAATCTTCGTCCGGCGGCGGCTTGTCCGCGCAGGAACGCGAGAAACCTCTCATGATAGGGCAGGGTGGCGGGATCAATGGTGACCCGCCGCGCGAGCTCCTGTTTCAGCCGGGCGCGACCGCGGGACCACCAGAACAGGATTTGAATCATCGCCAATGGATTCCGGCGGAGCCGGCGCGCGAGCGATTCCCAGAGCAGGTCCGTCCGGATGAGCGTGCCGTCCAGATCCACCACGAGCGGGACTGGGTCGGGGGGCGGTGAGTCCGGCGTCAGCATAATGTATTTCACGGCTTGCGGGGACGCTCGCCCCACCAATGGAAAATGTTTAGCCGTTGAGTGCGCGTTGGAGCAAGGCTTTTTCGCGCCCGCCAAAGTTTAATTTCAAGGCTGCGGCGCGCCCGGCTTCCGTCATCTTGCCCCAGGATTTCTGCAGGGCGTTGATCATTTTTTCGTCGTCACTCTTCGCGGCGAGGGCGGCGAATTGGAATTCCAGGAACACCAGGCAGAGCGCATCCTCCAGCGTGCGGGTCTCGGCGTCGGCGGGAAAATGCTTTTTGAGGTTCAAATCCTGAACCCGGCGGATGGTTTCGTCGTCGTAGCCGGCTTCGCGGAGGATTGCGCCGGACGTTTCGGCGTGGAATTTCTTCAGGTCGGCGCGCCATTTCAGATAGCCGGTGCGGGTCATGGGCTGGTTTTTGCGCGGGAATTCCCAGCGGCGGATGTGCTGGCAGCGGGCGGCGAGGCGCAGGGCTTCGGAGGCGTCCGGGGCGAGCCGGTCCACCCAAACGGCCAGGCGTTGCGCATAAAGCAATTCGCGCGGCTGGGCGACGCCCCCCGCAGTCTCGCGGTTCGGGTCGCGCGAATTTTCCTCGTCAAAGCGCCGGTAGGCGGCTTCAAATTTTTCGTTCACGCGGCGAGTCTTTCCCGGGCCTTGAAAAATGCAAGTGAGTTCAGGCGGCAGACAAAACGCGCCGCGAAGTGTTTCGCGGCGCGTGGCAGGCCGGATATTTCTTAGTGGCCGTGGCAGCCGCATCCGTGGCCGCAGGAACCTTCCTCCAGATCGGCTGCCACCGGCAGGCGGCCCAGTTCAATCGTCTTGGCGACGACTTTCTGTACGGAATGTTGCAGGTCGTGCATTTCTTCCTGGGCGTCGAGAAACCCTGAGGCGACCGGGTTTTTCAACAGCGTATCGCGGTCTTTTTCAAACGCGGCGATTTCCAGCGGGTCCAGCGGCTGGCCGTGCTGCTGTTTTTCCTGCAGCGCCTGCCCCTTGCTCATCAGGGTTTCGTATTGGCCGCGGGCGGAGGTGTCGGCCAGGAAAGTGTCAATGCGCTTGCGCACGCCATTGGTCTGGAGCTGCTCGAGTATGGCTTCGCAAAGTTCGTTCGTTTTTGTTTCAAGTTTGGTTGGCATAAATCGGCCCAGAATAAAGCATATCTCGCTGACGAAAGCAACCCTCAAGACACCCGCCGCGCCAGAAAAACCGTCAGCCGGGCTCCTGCTAATGAATTTGACACCCATTGCAAAAATCGTTAAATCATCCGCACACTTTTTATGGAACCCATCCATCTGCACCAAATTGATTACACCATTCTCATTGCTTACGTTGGTTTCGTAATCGGCATCGGCTGGATGCTGGCGCGTTACATGAAAACCTCGTCGGACTTTCTCACGTCCGCCCGTTCCATCCCGACGTGGGTCACCGGTCTCGCGTTTA
>CAIJNQ010000131.1 GCA_903822015.1 uncultured Verrucomicrobia subdivision 3 bacterium
ATGCCGGAAATGGATGGCTTTGCCGTCTGCGCCCGGCTCAAGCGCGAGGAAACCCTGAAGGAAATCCCGGTGATCTTCATCAGCGCCTTGAGTGAAACGGCGGACAAGCTGGCGGCCTTCAAGGCGGGGGGGGTGGATTATGTCACCAAACCCTTTCAAGAGCAGGAGGTTTATGCCCGGGTGCACACCCATTTGGAATTGCGCCGCCAGCGGGAACAACTGCGGGATAATCTGCTGCAACTGCAGCAGCTCGAAAAGTTGCGGGATGACCTCACGCACATGATCGCCCACGATATGCGGTCGCCCTTGATGGCGGTGGAGGGCCACTTGAAAATGTTGGAGCTGTTTGAAGCCGGCGCCTTTTCGAAAGAAGGGAAAAGTTATCTGACCCAGGCCCGCCAGGGAGCCGGCCGCCTGGGCAGGATGATTTTTGAAATGCTCACGGTCAGCAAGCTGGAGGCCGGCAAATTCAAGACCAATCCCGTCGCGTGCGACCTGGTGCAGATCGCGCGCAAGGTGGTGGCGGAGGCGGAGGCTTTCAAGGGCGACAAGACCATCCGCTTTCTGCCGCCGATGCAAAAACTGACGCTTCGGGTGGACGCGGATTTGCTGGAGCGCGTGCTGGAAAATCTGCTCGCCAATGCGGTGAAATTTGCGGCGGATGCCGGCGAGGTGCAGCTGTGCCTGACCGCCACCGAACATCAGGCGCGGGTGGAGGTGGTCGATGATGGCGTCGGCATACGCGCTGAAAACCAATTGAAAATCTTTGAAAAATTCGGGCAGGTGGAAAGCGGCAAGAGCCGTATCGGCACGGGGCTGGGGTTGACGTTTTGCAAACTCGCCGTGGAGGCGCATGGCGGCCGGATCGGCGTCAACAGCGCACCCGGACGGGGCAGCACATTTTGGTTCACCCTTGACCGTTGAAAAGGCCGACCCATCACCCGCCAATCGGGGATGGTACGGTGTCAGGCCGGATTTGCTCGCATCGGACTCCCGTCGCCGATGGAGCGAGTTAAAAAGTGTGGCGCTTCTGGTGGTATCATGGACTGCGGTGGCAAGGCGGGAGCCGCGACACCGCTTTCGAGCGGGCGAAGTTTATCGAAGGAAAAACAACCTCACGTGCGGGCGATAGCGGCGTGGCGTTTCACTTCCCGCCGCAGTCCATGACGCAATCACGTTTGCCAATGGCAACCGGACCGCGCGAAGAGTTTTGGAGTGCTCCAGTCCACTGAAGCTTTGCCCCCGGTAACCGAGTTGTGTCTACGTAACCACCGTCTATCGGTGTCCGTGGAAAATGGTATCAGCCGGAGGGTAATGTGCCTTATAACCGGTTTCCCTCACTCGCCCTGGAGTTCCGGCGTCAGGGTGACGTTCATGTCGCCGACCGCCACCTCAAAAGGTTTGCCGGATTTGGTGACGATTTGCACGATACTGAGACCCTGCATCTGGCCGCCGGCGTTTTTGGTTTCGAACTGCATGGTGAGCTGCATATTGCTATGGTCCAGCAGCGTGGGCTTGAAAGTGCAGGTTTTGCCCGCCCCCAGTTCAACGCAGGTCTCATAGTGGTTGGTCAGGTTCAGTTCCCCCAGGTTTTTGTTGGTCGTGGACAGGGAGGCGGTGCTGACGGCCGGCGCAGCATGCTGCGCCGTTGGACTCTTCGCCTTCGAGCAACTTGCCGGTAACAATCCGGTCATGATGGCCAGCATGGCCGTAAAGATTTTGGTAAACCACATACGCAGGTTGGGACAGCAAGTAGCAGGCCGTATTTTCGCCGAAACCTCAGCTAATTTTTGGCGAAGTTTGAAAGATTGAGGGGCTGGCCGTGTCCCTAAACTGGGAAAAAGTGTCTGTATTTTGGAAACCGGAAAATGGCGTCCGGCTGGTGGATTGCTTTCAAATACTTGGCATGGTCATTGCTTGAACCCGTCTTCATGAAGACAGTTGTCAACAAAGTGAATCGCAGCGGCGTCTATTACCTCATGACTACGGTTGCCACCGCGGACCAATCCAAAAGTGCCCGGTTTGACACCTGGGGCGCCTTCGCCGTGGTTTTGCTGTTGCTCGGTGTGGTGGGCCTGATGAAGCTGGTTTTGACGGTTTGAAGCCGCCGCCACGGATCAATCTTCGCGGTCGAAGATCAGAATGTTTTTGTCGTCCTTGAGGGTGAGGCGACCCCCGCCGATCTGGCCGGTCATGGATTTATTCTCCCCGTTGCAGGTTAGTGACAAATCGTAGTTCGTCCCGCTGGCTGTCCAGCTGCCTTTCCACGTTTCCGCCGTCGGCGGCTGCTTTTTGAAGTTCGGCAGATTTTTCAGGAAGAGCTGGCCGTCGCCCGCCGCCACCAGGGTGGTGTCCGCAAAACCCTGGGTCCACATGGCGCGGATAGCCCGCATTTCATTTGAGGGAATATTCGGCCTGGCCTGGCGCAGCATGGCGACCGACACGCTGACGTCAAAATCCCACCGGCCGAGGATCGGCTCCCCGTCGTATCGGGCCGATTTGCCGGTCTGAAGATAGCCCGTCAGGTCATCCAGATTGTTCGTCACTGTTCCCCAAACGGCGTTGAGCAGCTCGGTGTTCTGCATCAGCGTTTTGATTTGGGGATCGTTCAGCAACTGGCCCATCGGCGCGTGCGCCTGCCAGGCGGCGGCGAAATCACTGTTCTTGACGAGCTGCTGGATGTCGTCGCGTTCGACCAGGGAAATGAAGGCCGGATATCGCCCGAGCCGGTCGCTCAATTGGGGATTTTGTGTGATCAAACCCGCAAGGTCGGCGACCTTGTAGAAATTCTCCGGCATCGCCGCGAGCGCATGCCCCGGTTTGTCCAGCCCGGTGCCTTGCAGGTCGGTTCCCAGGCGGTTGATGAACCGGGTGGTCCGCGTCTCGTTCTCTGAAGCCGCCACCTGCACGGTCCAGTAACTGAAATTGTAAATCACAAAGCTCACCAGCACCAGATACGCGGTGCCGTTCAGGGTCCCGATGCAGGCGCCCAGCCGGGCGTTCAATCGCTCCCATAAGGCCAGTCGCAGATCGCCCGCCTTGTATTTGTAATAAACCTCCACCTTGCGATGGACAAAAAACCCGGCCGCCTTGAACACGCCTAAAATAATGAAAAAGGTCACGATGGGCGCGACGGCCCAGGCCAGGGTTTCGTTCTGGATGCCGACATGCGCGAGCACATGCTTGAACAGTCCGCCCAGCGGCGCGGCCAGCAGTCCGGCCAGAACAATGCCGACGAACGTGAACGCCGCATTGATCGCGCCCAGCTTGTGCCCCAGCGCGATGCACGCCGCCAGTAACACCAAAGCAAGTATCCAAATGGTCATAACCACAGTAAAAGGCATCCGCCGGAAAAAGCACGCGGAAAATGCGCCGCCGGGTTTTCGCGTGGGGCGACGTCCGGGCGAGCCGCCCGGAATCATTCCCGGTTTGCCGTTTGAGAAAACCCCCGTCAGCTGCTAGCTTTCCGGCGGTGAAAATCTCCATCATCATTCCGGCGTTCAACGAGGAACGGCTGCTTGGCGCCTCGCTGGCGCAAATCCAGGCGGCGGCCGGCGCCTTAACCGGGCGGGGCTGGGCGGTCGAATTGATCGTCTGCGACAATAATTCCACCGATCGGACGGCGGAAATCGCCCGGGCGGCGGGCGCGGCGGTGGTGTTTGAGCCGGTCAACCAGATTGCCCGGGCGCGAAATTCCGGCGCGGCGGCGGCCACGGGCGACTGGCTGATATTCGTGGACGCCGATTCGCATCCCAGCGCGGAGCTCCTGGCGGATGTCGCGGAGCAGATTCTTTCCGGCCGCTGTCTCGCCGGCGGCGCGACCATCCGGCTGGACGAACCGCATCGGGTTGCGGGACTGATCACCTGGACCTGGAACCGCATCAGCCGGATTTGGAAGCTGCTCGCCGGTTCCTTCATTTTCTGCGAGGCGGCGGCATTCCGTAAAATCGGCGGCTTCAGTCACGAGCTGTTTGCGGCGGAGGAATTGGAATTGAGCCAGCGGCTGAAAAAGCTGGCCCGCGAAACCGGCAAACGCATCGTCATCCTGCATCGGCACAAGCTGGTCACCTCGGCGCGGAAGATGAAGCTCTACACGCCGCGGGAACATCTCCGGTTTCTGCTGCGCGCCATTTTGAATAAACGCCGCGCCTTGACCAGCCGCGAGGAGGCTCACCTTTGGTATGACGGGCGGAGATGACGATGGGGTCGGCGTTTCTGATACCGGCTTGTGTTCCTTGCCGGGTTGTTTAATGTCCAGGTATGCAATCCCTGCCAAGATACCTGACGGGATTGCTTGCCGGATTACTGCTTTGCCTCCCCGCCGCATTGGCCATCGGCCAGACCTCCAATTCGGTCGTGGTCTTCATCGTGGACATGTCGGCACAAGTCAAGGCTGGCACGTTTGTGCCCGGAGCGAAGGTGTACGTCCGGGGCACCTTCAACGGGTGGGGCACGAATGAATTGATCAACATATCGGTTGGCGGGAATTCCAATCTTTACCTTGGTCAAATAACCGACCTGGTGGATGTTAACGGCGGGACGATCTACTACAAATACTTTGCCCCCTCCATTGGCACCGGTTGGGAAAGCACCTACAACACCTTAAATCGGGCGGCGCGGCTTCCGGCCACGCCTGGTGCCAGCGTGGCTCTGCCGGCCGTGTTTTTTGACGATGCCGGACCCCTGGTCACCAACGCGATCACCTTCAGCGTCAACCTGGCCGAGCAAATCAACCTCGGGCTTTTCGTTCCGGGGACCGATACGGTTTCCGTCCGGGGGGATTTGAACGGCTACGCCCTGGGAAACCGGTTGACCAATAATCCTTTAATTTGGACGACCAACAGCTCGGGCGTGGTGACCTCGAATGTTTATACGGGAACCTTTACGAACATTTCCCCGGTCAACTCCAACCAGAGTTTTAAGTTTTGGAACAGTGATCCGGTGAGCGAACAATGGGAAAGTGTCGCCCCGGAAAATCAGGATGGTTCCGCCGTCTACGAAAACCGCTATTATATCAATGGCAGCGGCAGTCAGTCGCTGGCGCTGGTTGATTTCAGCGACACCCCGCTGCAAATCGGCCCGTCGAACACGCTGATTCTCAGCGTCAGCGGGCAGGCCAACATTTGGGCGGCGGGTCATACCGCGCTGCCGCCGGGCACGGATGGCGTTATGCCGCCGCTGGTTCATTTCCCGTCCGGTCCGAATCAAGTTTTGGTTTTCGCCGGTGTTTCGGGATTGGTTGATCAAAACTATAATGGATATGGATATCGTGGTCCGGATGGGATTTCAAATTCGCCAACCAACAATTATTTCACTGCGGTAGAGGGAATTTCAGGCTTCGTGGATTACAGCCGGATTTGGACTCTGGCGGGCGTTTTTCTGGACGACTCCGAGCCGGCCAGCCCGGCACCTTCGAGCTTGGATTTTTCCGATGCCGCCATTGGTCACAGTTTTTCATCACTGGCACCGCAAATCCGGCAGATTTTTTTCATCGGTGACGGCCTGACCGGGACTGGCTCGGGAAGCAAACAAATTTTCGTAGTTCCCCCGACGGCGACCCGGCTCGCGCTCGCTCCTTTGGATATTTATTACAATGATAACTCGGGATCATTCATGGCCACCTTTGCTGTTTCCTCAGGGTTACCGGTTCCTGCACCCACCATAGAAGCGGGCGGATTCACGACCAACGGAAACCGGCAATTACAGATATCTGGTTTCGCCGGGAAAAATTATGTTTTGCAGGCGAGCACAAATCTGTCGAACTGGGTTCCCATTGGCACCAACGTGCCGGTGGCCACGCCATTTTACATGTCCGATCCGGCGGCGACGAATTTCCCCTGTCGTTTCTATCGCGCGGTTCTGCAGCCGTGATGGTTACTGTGGATCGGGAGGCACTAGCCCCTCAGACGGCGGCAACTTTCTTCCCGACCGTGAAATAATTCAGATACCCGGTGAGTTGCGCCTTCATCTCTTTGCGCGAAACGATGGCGTCGATCAGCCCGTGGTCGAGCAGGAATTCGGCGGTTTGAAAGCCTGGCGGCAGTTCCGCCTGCGTGGTGTCCTTGATGACCCGGGGCCCGGCGAATCCGATCATCGCGCCCGGCTCGGCCAGAATCAGGTCGCCGAGCGTGGCATAGCTGGCCATCACCCCGGCCGTGGTCGGATGCGTGAGGATGCTGATGTAGGGCAGGCGGCGTCGGGCGTGATAAGCGAGGGCGGCGGAAGTCTTGGCCATCTGCATCAGGCTGAACATCCCTTCATACATCCGCGCGCCGCCGCTGGTGGAGATGATGATCACCGGCAATTCCTTTTCCGTGCCACGCTCGATCAGCCGCGTCAGCTTTTCGCCGACGACGGAACCCATCGAGCCGCCGAGGAAATTGAAATCCATCACGCCCAGCGCGACGCGCTGTTCCCCGATCTTGCACAGGCCGGTAACCACCGCGTCCTTGAGCGTGGTGTTTTTCTTGTAGGCATCCAGCTTGGATTTGTAGGTGGACGCACCCTTGAAACCGAGGATGTCCACGCTGGCCATGGTCGCGTCCATCTCCTCGAACGTGCAGGTTTCCACCAGCGAATGGATGCGCTCGCGCGAGCCGATGGGGAAATGGTGCTGGCATTTCGGGCAGACCTTCAGGTTCTCGTCCAGTTCCTTGTCGAAAATCATGGTTTCGCACGACGGGCATTTCGTCCACAGCCCTTCGGGGATGTCGCGCTTCTTGGTCTTGGATTTGCCGGTGCCGATCCGGGTTTTCTTGGCGAAGGTCGGATGGGTGTTTGCGATGGGCGGCGGCGTCAGCGCCGGTTCAACGATTGCCACCCCGCTGATAGATTTCTTCGTGAAAGAAGTAGTGTCCATTCGATTGATTAAATAATACTAAAGCCCGCGCGCCACTGTCCAGACGCAAACCTCGCCCGCGCCGGCCGCGCGCAAGACCCCGGCGCAGCCGCTCGTGGTGGCGCCGGTCGTGAAGACGTCATCCACCAGCACCACGCGTTCGCCGTCCAATTTGACCCCGGGCCGGACCGCAAAGGCGCCCCGCATGTTTTGCGCCCGCTGTTCCCGCGTCAGCTGCGTCTGCGTCCGGGTCGGGGTGACCCGCCGGAGCAGCCCGGGGTGCAACGGAATCCGGGTGGCGCGGCTCAGTTCGCGGGCGAGGATTTCCGCCTGGTTGAATTCCCGTTCCCGTTCCTTCCGCGGATGCAGCGGGACGGGGACGATCAGGTTCCAGCCCCCGCCGGACAGCGCCGGCGCGGCTTCCCGGACCAGCAGCCCGGTGAGGAAGTTTTCGAACCAGCGGGCGCGCTGGTATTTGAACCGGTGGATGGCCTCCCGCACGATGCCCTGGGCGACCACGGCGGACCGGGCGAAGCTGAAATGCAGTTCGCTCTCCCGGCAGTTGGCGCAGGCGAAGGCCGTTGTCAGGTCGCCCGCAAACGGCAGCCCGCACCGTTCGCAGTAGGGCGGCCGGATGGGGCGGACCTGCGACCGGCAATGCGCGCCCACATAGCCATCCCGGGCCGTGGCCGGTTCGCTGGCGCAGAGCTGGCAGACTTCCGGATAAATGAACCCGAGACTGGTGTTCAACCAGTCTTTGACGGCAGCGGCGGACGGCCACATGCCGCGACGATAATTTTTTTGTCGCCAAATGCAACCCGAATGCGTCCATCCCTTTGGGCGCGGACAGTTTTTATTCGCGCGCGGGCGGGCAACGTGATATTCAAATAATTGGATGGCGGATTTATTGAAAGGCACAGCATTGGACGATCTGAAGCAGAAAAGTTTTGCGGGTAAGTTTTATCATCAGGAACTGCTCAACAGCGGCGGCATGTCGGAAATCTGGCTGGTGACCGACGGGCGCGGCAAACCGTACGCGCTGCGGAAGTTGAAGAAGGAGCTGCGGTTCAATTTCCTTGCCCGCCGCCGCTTCGCCCGCGGCTGCGAGGTGCTCTCCAAATTGAACGAAAGCAATTTCATCGTCGGCTACGTCGAGCACGTCCGGGCGGAAGGCACGCCGTACATGCTCATGGATTATGTCGAGGCGGAGAACCTCAAGGAGTTGTTCGCGAAGCAGGATCCGATCCTGGCCGAGAACGTGGCGCAAATCCTGATCGATGCGTCGTCCGGGCTGCTGCACGTGCACGAAAGCGGCTATATGCACCTGGATTTCAAGCCGGAAAACATCCTGGTCACGCGCAACGGCAGCGTGCGGCTGATTGATTTCGACACCGCCATTCCGATCCCCGAAAAGCCGACCAAACAGTCGAAAAATCCCGGCACCCCGGGCTACATGGCCCCGGAACAATTGCAGCGCGAGCCGATAGATGCCCGCGCGGATATTTTTGCCTACGGCGTGATGGCTTACGAAATCCTCACCAACCACAAGCCTTTCCCCGGCGAAACCCCGGCGGAAATTCTGGCCGCCCAACTCAATCCCGCCGGCCCGGTTCGGCCGCGCGAGCATAATCCGGGAATTCCCGCCGCGATGGAAGGCGTCATCCTCAAGTGCCTCGCCCTCGATCCCGACCGCCGTTATCACTTCATGAGCGTGCTTGCGAATGACGTGCAAAGCGCGCTCTACCTCTAGTCCTAACGCTGCCGTAAATAATTACGCTTGACTTGCGCGGCCAACTGTCATAGTGTCCTATGTCAGTAACCACGCATGCTCCTGCAAATTGATTTCAAGTCCGGCAAACCGGTTTACCTGCAACTGGTGGACCAGATCCGCTACGCCGCCGCCTCGGGCGGGCTCCGCACCGGCGAGGCGCTGCCGTCCATCCGGCCGCTGGCCGAGGAGCTCCGCGTGAACCGCAACACCGTCGCCAAGGCTTATGCGGAGCTGGAAAGCCAGGGGGTCATCGAGACGATTCCGGGCAAGGGCTGCTTTCTCCGGGAGAACAATTCGCAGTTCACCCGGTCCGCCCGCGATAAAATCTTGACCAAGGAAATTGATGAAGCCGTCGTCGCCGCGCATCACCTGCAGGTGGATCGCGACGCATTTCTGGCGCTCGTCAAGGAGCGGCTCGACAGCTTTGAACGCAAGGTGAAGGAGGCAAAATGAACAGTGAAACGCAAAACGTTCGTGGCGGCGTCTCGGCAGGGCCCCGTCTTTTCGCGGAAACCAGCCAGCGGCGCTCTGCCGAGACGCCGCTACACATATATTCGCATGAACCCTGACTCGCCCATCATTGAAATCCGGAACCTCTCGCGGCGCTACGGCAAGTTGGACGCCGTGAACGGGTTGTCGCTCAGCGTGCGCCCCGGCCGGTGCTACGGTTTTTTCGGCCGCAACGGCGCGGGCAAAACCACGACCATCAAGTGCCTGCTGAATCTGCTCCGGCCCGACTCCGGCCTGGCGCAGGTTTTCGGCCTCGACCCGCGCCAGGAGGAGGTCGCCGTGAAATCGCGGCTCGCCTACGTGCCGGACATGGTGGCGTACTATCCGTGGATGACCGTGGCCAGCACACTGGAATATCTCGCGTCGTTCCGCAAACATTGGAACGGCGACATCGAAGCGGATTTGCTGAAGCGGTTTCAACTCGACCCCAAGCAGAAGGCCAGCCACCTCTCCAAAGGCCAGCGCACGCAGCTCGCGCTGATCGGCGCGATTTGTCCCGAACCCGAACTGCTCGTGCTGGACGAGCCAACCAGCGGCCTCGACCCGATTGTCCGCCGGGAATTCATTGAGACGGTCATCGGCGCGTATCAATCCGGCGATCCCGGCCGCCGCACCGTTTTCGTTTCCACGCACCTGATTTCGGAGTTCGAAGGCTTGATTGACGAGTTCACCATCATTGAGCAGGGCCGCAATCTGCTGACGATGGAAGCCGACGCCGCCCGCGACCGGTTCCGTAAAATCCGCGCCCGCTTTTCCGGGGAGCCCAAGCTTAGTTTGCCCGGCGCGTTGAGTGTGAAAACCAGCGGGCGTGAAATGGAAATCCTCGCCAACGGGAACAGTGAACAGTTGCTCGCCGAATTGAAGCTGCACCAGCCGGAGGAATTGCGCTGCGAATCGCTGTCGCTGGAGGAGATTTTCGTGGCCTCGGACACCTTGAAAAGAGTGCCAGTATGAAACCGCGGCAGACATTTTGGACTGCGCCGGCAGAGCGCAGCGGCGACGGCGCTTTCGGGCGCACCCGCGTTGTTCTCCACTTGAAGGCCTGCCGTGCGTGCCCAAACGGGGTCACGCTTCGCTTGCCCCCGCAGTCCAAATTCGCCGCAGTCATCCGGGAGATCACCGGTTTGAATACGCAACCCAATCGTATGAAGCCCGTCAACCTCAATGCAAACTGACATGAACCCGCTTGTTAAAAAGGAAATCCGCCTGCTGCTGCCGGTTTTTTTGCTGGGCTGCGCGCTGGCGCTGACCAATATAGCCTTCCGTTTTAATCCTGACGGCTCGCTGGTTGGATCGTGGTTTTATTTGGCGGCATTTGGCTTTTCCGGTGCGCTGGCCGTGATGCTGGCGCTGAATTCTTTTGGCGCGGAAATCAGTTCGGGAACCTTTTCCAGCCTGCTGGCCCAGCCGATTTCGCGTCAGAAAATTTGGGACACAAAAACGGCGCTGCTCGCAGCCGCGCTTGGCATCTTCGGGGTCTGCTGGGGTGGCTGCGGCCTGGCCCGGCTCGTGATGCTTGGCCGCGACCTCAACCTGCTGGACTTGTTTTCAGGCGTTGTCACGTTCGGGCTGGTGGTCTTCTCCGGCGGGTTGTGGACGGTGCTATTGCTGCGGCAGGTGGCGGCGGCATTTTGGTTTACGCTGCTCGTGCCGGGAGCGTTGATGGTCATCCTCGCGGCCTTCTTTGCGGACCACGATGGCAATTTCTTTCAAGGCATGATTGTCAGTGTGCTGGGCCTTTACAGCCTCGCCGGATTTTTCTTTGCGCGCGGGCTGTTCTTCCGGGCGCAGGACGTGCAATGGTCGGGCGGCACGATTGTCCTGCCGGAAATGAGCGGGCTGCCGGCGTGGCTTTCGCGGTCGGCGGCGAAGCGCAACCTTCGTCCGCGCGCCGCGCTGTGGCGGAAGGAATTTCAGTTGCACCAGTCGCAGTATGTCATGGCCTTTGTGCTGATCATGCTGCACTTCGCCGCGCTGGTGGCGCGGCATTGGGTGGAGAAAGAGAAATCGCCGGACATGTATTTTGTCCTCGAAATATTCTGGGGCTTGTGGCTGGTGATGCCCTTGCTGGTCGGCTGCACGGCGGTGGCGGAGGAGCGGAAGCTTGGCACGCTCGAGGGCCAGCTCGGTTTGCCGGTGAAGCGGCGGACACAGTTTGCCATCAAATTGTTCGTCGTGCTTTTTCTATCCGTGGTGTTGGGCGTGACCATTCCCTTGCTCCTGGAAGGAAGGAGAATTTTGCCGAATGTCCACTTTGATTTTGGCAGCCTCCAACCCGGATGGCAAAGCCGGATGTCCACGGTGCAGCTCTTCTTTTGGAATTGTCTTGGGATGCTCAACGGCCTTTTGCCGTTACTGACAGTGGCGGGCATCGCCGCCGCATTTGGCGCGATTGCGTTTTATGTTTCTTCGCTCATGCGCAACACGCTGCAAACGCTCGCGCCGGCGGTGGTGGGGACATTATTGGCGTTTTTCGGCCTGATGTTGGTTGGGCAGATGCAGGAATTTGGGCTGGAATTTTTGTGGCAGGGGCCGCTGTATTTTTTCACCGGCGTGCCGGTCTTACTGCTGGCCCTGCTGGCGCTGGCGGCTTGGAATTTCCAGCAGATCCGGACGGGCTGGCAGATGTGGCGGTGGAATTTTTTTGTGCTGGCCCTGGCGCTGGCATTGGCGGTGACGGCAACCTCGGCAATTTATCACCGCGCTTGGGAAAAGCTCACGCCGTTTGAGCCGCCTCACGGCGCGGCCAGGTTGTCACTGGCAAACCCCGCCAGCTTGAACGCGCCATGGGACGGGCTTTCTGTCCGTTTGGCCGGCGGCAAAATCTGGATGAATTTTTTCACGCCCAGCCCGACCGCCTTCAGTCCGTTCGCGGTGCTGCTGGGCAATTTCAAAATCACCATGGACGACGGCAGGTTCATTAGCGGATCCAATTGGCTGACGGTGCAACGCGCTTCGTTCGGGTGGCTTGGCCTTAAAACTGACGGCTCACTGTGGGTTTCAGAAAAGCCTTGGCTACGCAACCAGTGGCAAAATGACCGTTGGCTATTCAATCAAGATACCTGGCAACACCTCGTGCCGTTCGGAAATGAAACGAACTGGAACAGTTTTACTCCCGCCGGCCTGTCGGTGTTGCTGGTAAAAAACGACGGGACCTTATGGCGCTGGGGCGTGTCCACCAATTTCGATTTCAAACATCACTCCTGGCCGGGGCTGCGGGCGTTTACGCCGTATCGGCTGGGGACAAATTCAGACTGGGCGGCAGTACTTCAAAACAGCCCGGACGATTATCAGGCGTTTCTTCGCAAGGTCGACGGCAGTTTGTGGACCACGAGCGAAAGCTGGAGCACCAACGGTCAGAAGTTGCTCGAGCTCGAGCCCGGTTTCATAGTTCGCTCTGTGAAGAACCTTGGCCGCGATAAACTTCACAGCTTCGCGCGGGTTTCACACGGGTTGCTATACAATGTTGGCGTGCGCGCCGATGGAACGTTCCGCATCTGGGCGGATGAGTCCTTGGATAAGGTGAGCCTAAAAGGGATGCATTACGGGAATTACGAATGGTTTCCCACCGATCGGCAAATCGGCGACGGAACCAACTGGATTGCCGTGGCCGGCTCTGGGGAAAAAATCGTCACGCTCAAGGACGACGGCTCGTTGTGGCTTTGGAATTTTCATTTTAATTACCGCCGCGCGATCACCTGGGAGACCGACCGCCTTGCACATGAAATCCAAAACACGCGCCCGGTCCGTCTCGGCACGCACTCGGATTGGATTGCGATCTCGGGCGGTTGGGGCAACGTGACCGCACTCGCCGCCGACGGCAGTCTGTGGTTCTGGCCGCTGGAAAACACACAAGATATTGGCAACTACGGTATGGGTTTGTTCGGCAGTCTTTTCTACAATGGCGATTCGCGTCTGGAACCTCTGCTGGACATTTCCCGCAAGCCGCAGCCGCTCGGCAACGTTTTCGGCACGCCGGATTAACCGGCACCTTGACTACGGCTTCACCACGGAAACCACGAACCCCTCCGGCTTCAGATACTTCTGCGCGACGGCCTTCACCTGTTCCAGCGTTACCGCTTCAAACTTCGCGTCGTCCAGTTCCGTGCGCCGGTAGCCAAGGCCGTAAAGTTCGTCGAGCGCGGTTAGCGACGCGAGGCTGCCCAGATCCTGCCGCGCGATTTTCTTCTGGCCGATGATTTTGGCCTTCGCGCGCTTCAGTTCCTCGGCGGTCAGACCTTCGGTGCGCAATAGCTCTGCTTCCTTGAGAAATTCCTGTTCGACCTGCGCGGCTTTGGTCGGTTCCGTGCCGGCGTAGAACGCGAAATAACCGGGCGCCAGTCCGGGGAAATGCTGCGCCCCGACGTAATACGCCAGGCCGAGCTTTTCGCGGACGCGCAGGAACAGCCGCGAGCCCAGATCGCTGCACGCTTCCTGCAGCAGGTCGAGCGCGTAGCGGTCTTCGTTGTGCATCGTCGTCGCCGGAAAGCCGATGACGATCACGGCCTGCTTTTTGTCCCGGGTTTCCTCAATCCGCTTAGGCGAGTTGAAGGTTGAAGGTTGAAGATTGAAGGTTGAAACGGCAGGACTCTTTGTCCAATTTGCGAACGCTTTTTCGACGGCGGCTTTGACTTCGGTCGCCTTCACGTCGCCATAGATGGCCAGCACGCAATTGTTCGGCGCGACGAGCTTGTGGTGGAATGCTTTCAGGTCGGCGGCCTGCAGCTTCGTCACGGATACTTCCGTGCCGAGCGTGTCGAGGCCATAGCCGATGTTGCCGAACAACGTCCGGCGCATCGCGTTGCTGGCGCTTTTGAGCAGATTATCTTTCTGCTCCGCGATGCTCGCGATCTGCACTTCGCGTTCGCGTTCCAGCGCGTTGGCCGGGAAAACGGGGTTCAAAATGACGTCCGCGAGCAAGTCCAGGCCGGTGGTAAAATCGCTGCTCAGCACCTCCGCGTTGACGCCAAAACTGTTGTTGCCGCCGTAGCTGTCGATGTGTCCGCCGACGGATTCGATCTCCGTCGCGATCTTTTCCGCGTTGCGCGTTTTCGTGCCCTTGAGCAGCATCCGGGTGAGCAATTGCGTGATGCCGTTGTTGTCGGCGGTTTCGGCCAGCACGCCGCCTTGGAACGCCGCGCGGAATTCCACGAATGGCAGGCGGTGATTTTCCTTCACCAGCAGGCGCAGGCCGTTGGCGAGGTCAAACTTCTGGATCGGCGAGTCGCTGTTCCGCTCGGCCGCGGTGGCCAGCTTGGGCGTGGTGCCGTTGGGCATTAGCGCGTAAAGCGTCCGGTTTTCCGCCGTGAGATATTCGCGGGCGACGCGCTGCACGTCGGCGTGCGAGACGCGCTTGACGGCGGCGAGATAGCGCTCGGAAAAGGTGAGATTGTTTGCGGCGAGCCAGCTGCCGCCAAGGTCGTTCGCCTGGCCTTCCATGGTCTTGCGCGTGGCCAGCATGGCGGAGATGAATTGCTTCACCGCCTTTTGCACTTCGTTGGACGATACCGACATGGATTTGATCTTCTCGACCTCGGCGAGCATCGCATCGCGGGCGTCGGCGAATTTATCCGCATCCACCATAGCGCTCATGCCGAAGAGACCCGTGCTGCCCGGGCTGTAAGTCCAGGCATCGGCGTGATGCACGAGGCCCTGCCGTTCGCGCACCTGTTGGTAAAGGCGCGAGCTGCGGCCGCTGCCGAGGAGGACGGCGAGCACATCGAGGATGGGCACGTCCGGATGGCGCAATTCGGGGATGTGCCAGGCAAAATGCAGGTGACCCATTTCGATGGGCGCCTCCTCGATGATCTCGCGGGGCGCGGTCTGTCTCGGTTCCGGCAGCAGCAACACCGGCGGCAGGGCGCGGGCCTTGGATTGCGCGTAGGCCACCTTGATTTGCGCCACCACCGCGTCGCGCTGCACGTCGCCGGCGACCACGTAAAACACGTTGTTCGGCGCGTATTTCTCGTGGTAATAGGCCCGGATATCCTCCGGCTTCAGCTCGTTGAAAATATCCAGATAACCGATGATGGTGAAGCGATACGGGCTGCGCGTGTAGGCGGTTTCAAACAGGCGGCGGCCGGAGCGGCGGCCGGGATCGTCCTGGCCCATGTCCATTTCGCGGCGGATCACATCCAGTTCCTTGGCCAGGTCGTCCGGCGGCAGCGCCGCGTGCTGCATGATGTCGCAAAGGATGTCGATCGCCGTCGTCGCGCCGGTGTTCGGCACGTCGATGTGATAGACCGTGCGGTCGAAGCTGGTGTAGGCGTTCATGTAGCCGCCGGCTTCCTGCACCTCCTGGTCGATGCGGCTGCCGGGGCGCGTGGTGGTGCCCTTGAAAAGCATGTGTTCAAGCACGTGCGAAAGGCCGGCGCCGAGCCATTTGCCCTCGTGAATGCTGCCGGCCATCGCCCACGCCTGGGCGGAGACGACCGGTGCGCTGTGATCTTCGCGCACGATGATGACCAGGCCGTTTTCCAGCGTGGTGAGAGTGACGCCGGGGGGCAGGGCGGGGATGTCGCCGGTGGCAATGGGATGGCTCATGTCAGATTATTATCGGACGGGAAGGGTATTCGGAAACGCGGCGGGGGCAATTCAATTTGGCATCGGCCAATGGCGGTGGCGCAAGGCGACCCGACATGTTTTGCCATTCAGACCCAATGGTTGATGTGACTGTTTTGAGAAGTCAGCATCGGCGGAAGTTTGTTTGAGAAAATTCAATTTCCGCTAGTGGCCGGGCTTGCCGGCCAGCTTCGGGTGCCAGGCCGTACGCAACCGGCGGCTGGGCTGGTCGCAAAACAATTCATTTCAAATCATTTTACTTTTGTGTCCGGCGGCCGCTTTGGCTAAAGTCATCGCACGGCGCATTCGTCTATCGGCTAGGACGTGGCCTTCTCAAGGCTGAAAGAGGGGTTCGATTCCCCTATGCGCTACCAATTTCAATTTTGAACAATGGTATCAATGTTTTTTTGAGTTTTTGTATTTTTCAAAAACGCAAAGTGAGAATAAAAGTGAGAATAACGGCGATCTCATTTGCCCTTTTTAATGGCAATAGCGCCTGTCTTCAATGTGATTTGCAGCACTGAAAATTTGATCAGTGAGAATGTCACGTCGTTCCATTTCAAATTCTGCCTTTCCTTAATAAATCGAATTCGCGCATGGAGAAGATGGCCGTTCAATGCCCGAAAGACAGTGTGCGGGAAAACGAAACGCCGTCAGCGACGGCGGTAAGCAAACCAGGAACTGCGCTCCAATTTCTAACTTATACAAAAACAGCTACTTAAACTGCAACTTTGGAGCAGGAATATCCTCCAGTGGATTGCTGAGATTGAGAGGTTGGGGTAACCAGACTCGCATCAAAGAATCTTTCGCCCAAGTGTGGCCCGCCGAGGCATAGTCGCACATGCGGACAAAACTGTTATTTTCTAAATTTTTTACTGGGGCATCCAAAATTATGTGAAATTCCCC
>CAIJNQ010000132.1 GCA_903822015.1 uncultured Verrucomicrobia subdivision 3 bacterium
CCGATTGAATTGGCAATCACCGAAGACCCCTGGCTGCACTGCTGGTGGCCGGTGCTGGCCGCCGCCGCCGCCGCCCTGTTGACGGGCATCGTCATTTACGGCTTCTGGTCGCCGTCGCGGTTTTCCGCGAAACTCGGCGTGCTGCTGTCCCCGGAGGAAGACATGAACGAAGGCTTCTTCCATCCCATCCGCGCCCAGCGCGGCACTGGCAGCGGCTTTTACCGCGATGCGCGGGTGTACGTCCGCCCAGACTTCCGCCTGTCCGCCAGCGCCAAGGGCGAACTGGCCCGGCTGCGCGCCGACGGTCGGCGCGTTTTCATCCGGCCTGCGACCGCTGCCACGGTTTACCGGCAGAACTTCGACGGCGCATGGGAAGCACTGCCGACAGAGGAAACCACCGTCCATTTCGGCGTGGTTTACAAAGATTCGATGGGCGGGGTGTATTTTGAGTTGAGGAATGGGTGAGGTCTTGACCGTATGCGATTAGCCAGTTCGTTCAAATGTATAAAATCATGCCGCAAACTGTGTGATTTCAATAAAACGGCTTCCGTGCCAAATTCAGTGTTAGGATAACTTAACCCGTGAAGATCACCGAACAGGCCAAGACATGATCGTTCCCATCCTCACCAGCGGTGTCAGCAGGGCAGTCGCATCGCCTGCGGCCAGGCTTTGGCGCGGACTCGGCATCGCCTTATTGCTGGCTTTAAGCTTGGGTAGTTCGCTTAATGCCGTGGCGGCGGGCCGCCATGTCAGCATTATCGTTGACACTTCAGGTTCTATGGATGGCAATGACAAGCCGCGTTACACCTTGCAATTGTCGCAAATCATCGCGGACCTGCTTGAACCGGGCGACAGCCTCACCGTGATCCGCATGCCGAAAAGCGAAAGCCGTTGCAGCGATGGGCCGGACCCGGCGCTGGCGTTGTCTTTGAACCCGGCGGACCGTGGCGGTTTTCAAGCCAAGCTGGACACTTTGCTGAAATTCGACACAGGCACCTACTTTGCCGCCCCGGTCCACACTGCCCAAGCCGATTTGGATCGGCACAGTAACGAAGACCGTTTGCTGTTGTTCATCGCCGACTCCGGGGGTTTGGGTAATTGCGCCAGCGAATTGACCGAGGACTTGAAAAAATTACACGGCCAAGGCGTGATGATCGCCGCGATTAACTTGGGTGGTGAAGGCGCGTTCGACGGCAACCCTGCGTTTGATTTGACCACTGGGGCGAGTGACTCTGAGAAACTGGCCAAATCTGTCGCCGGGGTCTATCAAAAATTCATTGGTGCGAAAGAGGTGCAAACCGGGCGGGTCGGTGCAACCATCGAGATCGAGTTGGGACCGCTGGTGAAAGACGCCTATCTCGTCGTGGCCGCAGACGGGCAGTTAAGTGGCATGGAAGCCGTGAAGGGAAACCCCAAGGCTGGGCAAGTCGATCTCAACCACAAAGGCGGCGGCCATGCGGTGGGTTTGGACAAACGGCAACGGGATTACCGCATCGTCCGGCTGCATCGGCCAGAGGCCGGCGTTTGGCGATTCCGTGCGAGCGGTTTGAAGGACACGGCAGGGTGGATGCTATTGCAAGACTCCGCCTTGGCGCTGCGCTTGGCGTCCACGCCCAAAGCCGCGCAAGACATCAGCGCCCCGCTGGAAATCGAACTGTACGACCAAGACACCGGCAAACGCCTCGCCACCTCGCCGGGGGGGCTGCAAGCCAGCGTGGAAGCCGAAGGGCAAAAGATCGAACTGCGCGACGACGGCCAGGACGGTGATCGCAAAGCGGGCGACGGCGTGTTCACTGCCCCCGTCAAATTCAATCAAGCCGGCAAGCAGCGCATCCGCATCAACTTGCAAAGCAAGTTGCTGGACCGCCACACCGAGGTCGAGATTGAGGTGGAAAAAGTCGGTTGGACTTTGCAGGCGGATGCCCCGAGCCAAGCCGAACTGGACACTCCGGCAAACCTTAGCGTCCAAGCCCGGCCCGCCCCCACCAGCCTGTCGCCCGCCCCCGTGCAAACCATCGAAGTCTACGTCGATGGCAAGGTCCAGGCCAGCCTGCGCGACGACGGCAAGAACGGCGATGCCCAGGCCGGCGACAACCGCTACAGTGGCCAGTGGACACCGCAGGCCATCGGCGAACGCAACCTTGA
>CAIJNQ010000133.1 GCA_903822015.1 uncultured Verrucomicrobia subdivision 3 bacterium
AGAAACTAACTCGGATGTTTTTGATGCTGAAAACCATAACCAGCTAAAGTTTAATTATTTATAACCGGACACTCGTGACACAATATATGAAAACAAAACTGAAACCCGCGAAATGGATAATGACGATCTCGCTGCTGATCATCCTTGGCCTGAAGACCAACGCCCAACTGCCGGCGGATTTTCCGGCATTCACCGTGACCACCTACAATACGAACGCGGTGGGGGACGGCTACATTTTCCTGACGGTGACGGAGACGTCGACGAATGTCGGCTACTATGCCATGATTCTAAAGAATGATGGCACGCCCGTCTGGTATCAGCATACCCCGGACGTCGCCATTGATCTCAAGGTGCTGCCGGACGGGTATCTTCATTATGGCCAGTTTTACCACACCCTTTCGTGGACCGGCGGTGGCGACGTGTATCATCAGATCCTGGATAATGGCTACAACCTCAAGGAGACCATCACGACCGGTAACGGCTATCTGCCGGAATCCCACGAGATACAGGTGCTGCCCAACGGTAACGTCCTAGAGCTCAGTTACTATCAATCGTACATGGACCTGAGCAAGATCGCCACCGGCGCCTATCCGAACGCGCTTGTGGCGGGGGCCGTCATACAGGAATTGAATGCGCAGCGCAACGTCGTGTGGCAGTGGCGCTCCTGGGATCATTACGACTTCAAAACCTATTACGGGCCCGCCCTGGCCATTGGCGCCATGGCCACCGTGCGCAATCCGGTCATAGATTCCTTTCACATCAATTCGATCACCCTGGACAACGACGGGAACCTGCTGATCTCGAATTTCATGATGGATGTCGAAAAGATCAACCGGCAAACCGGGCAAGTCATGTGGCGGCTGGGCGGTTTTGCCAATCAATTCACGTTTGTGGGCGAGAACCCGCAACAAGCGGCAGCTCATTTTTCGGGCCATCACCTTACCCGGCTGGCCAATGGCAATATTCTCATCTTCTGCAATGCGGACCAGCAGGCCACGCGGTCCTCGAAGATTTACGAATACAAGCTGGATGAGACGAACAAGATTGCCCAACTGGTATGGAGCTATACGCCGGCCACGCCCTGGTACAGCTGGCACGCCGGCAGCGCCCAGCGGCTGGACAACGGCAACACCTTCATCGGCTGGGGTGGCGGCGGGATTGTGGCGGGCGTGGGCGGCCTCACGAACAATCAGGTACCGGCCTGCACCGAAGTCACCGCCGCTGGCCAGGTGGTTTTCGAGATAAAATTCAACGACCCCCTGGTCAACAGCTACCGGGCTTTCCGGTTCCCCTACCCGCCGCAGCCCCGAGCCACGGTAGTTACCCTGCCGGAAATGTCAGTGGGCAACAGCTATGATTTCGGGGCTGCGGGCCTCGCCCTCACCGTGACCGGCGGCGGCGGCGGATACAATTCGCTGACCGTTTCGAAGGAAGCCTACGCCCCGGTCTTTCCCCAATTCAACGGGCGGCCACCGCTGGTATTGCCAGCCCGGCTGACGATGGCGCAGACCTCGCTGCCCAGCCTAGGGGCGGACATGGAGTTTGATGCTGCGACATTCGGCATACAATATCCAACCAACATGACCGTGTATTACCGTGGCACGGTTGGTCAGGGCGTTTTCCAGCCGCAAACCACGGATTACAATCCCGTGACGGGCAAACTTTTGGTTTCGATGAACCTGACCGGCCAAGGCGGCAGTTTCGGCGAGTTCATTTTCGGGTATCCGGATGTTCCCGAAGTGCTGTATCCGCCGTTATTGAATGCGGTTGAAACCTACCGGGGAGTTCAACCCTTGGAATTTATCGCCCCGCTTCAGGCCACGACCGGGACCGTTTACGCCGTCAACCAAACCCTGCCGATCTCGCTCGCCTGGTCGCCGAAGGGCTTTGCCGGGTGGTACCAGCTCCAAATCGACACCACCACCAACTTTGTCGCTCCGCTGGTGGACGTGCCCTATCAGACGGATGCCTGCTTTGTCTGGAGCAACGCCGCGCCCGGGACAACCTATTATTATCGTGTCAGCACCTCGGATGACAGCGGCACCGGCGATTGGTCCATAGGCTCGTTTCAAACCGTGGCACCAACGATCGCGGTCACGGCCCCCAACGGCGGCGAAGCCTGGCGGCGGGGCTTGTATTATTTTGTCAAATGGAATGGCAACACGCCGGAACCCGTGGCGATCGACCTCTACAAGGGCGGGGTTTTCTTAAAAACCCTGGCCACCAACGCCAACACCGGCGCCTATCGGTGGAGCATCGGGTTTAATCTTTCGCCGGGCAGGGATTATTCCATTACGGTGAGGAGTACCACTAACGGGATCTTGTCCGCTGCGAGCAACCTGCCCTTCAGCATCGTTGATGCACCCACCATCACCGCCG
>CAIJNQ010000134.1 GCA_903822015.1 uncultured Verrucomicrobia subdivision 3 bacterium
CCCGGCAATTCCGGGCCCTGCTTTTTCTGGCCGGCTGGCTGGGGTCCAGCCTCCTTGCGGTCAGCGTCAGCGGCTATTTTTTCCCGCATTATTTCCAGCAGGCGCTGCCGGCGCTCTGCCTGGCCGCGGGCGCCGGGGGCGCGCTGATCGGCCGGCTCGAGGTTTTCCGGAAGATGCCGCCGTGGCTGCTGCGGACCATGACGGTCGCGCTCCTGGCCGGACCGGTCGCCGCGGCCCTGTATCCCTATCTGGGCCGTTATTCCGCGACGGAAACGCTGGACCGGATGTATCCGAACAACCGGTTTGCGGCGATGCCGGACCTGGCCCGGCGGGTGGCCGCAGTCACCCGGCCCGAAGACAAAGTGTATGTGTTCGGCGCCGAACCGGAAGTGCTGTTCTACGCGCGGCGGGTGTCGGCCAGCCGCTACATTTTCCTGCTGCCGCTTTACGGACCCTACGCCGGCGCGAAGGAAAAGCAGGCCGCCGCCGCCGCTGAAATTGAGCGCAATCATCCGGCGGCCATTTTCTACCGGTCGTTCGGCCTGATGCGCGTTCCCGGCAGCGAACAATTTCTCACGCACTGGACGGACGCGTACGCGGCCAGCCAATTCCAGCCGGACACGCTCCTGCTGGAAGATTCATCGGGGCAGATCAGCCAGGTCACCGGGCTGGCCGGCCAGACGAACGCGGATCTTGCCGGCTCAACCGTCATCGCCCAAATCTACGTCCGCCAGGAACACGGTGAACGGGACAAGTGACAAGTGGCGAGGGGCGAGGTCAGAGGTCAGAAGGAAGAAAGCTGAGACTTGAGACCTGAGACTTGAGAGGCGAACCGCCAAGACGCCAAGGACGCCAAGATGGGCAGCAAGCCTATCGCGATAGCGATTTTTTTAGGATGAAGAGGTTTGAATCACGAAACACACCAAACACACGAAACCCATTCATTTCAAATGGGCTGGATGAAGCCGCTCTGGTTCCCGACCCTTTCCGTGTGTTTCGTGTATTTCGTGGTTATCCGGCCACCTCCACCACAATCTTGAGCGAGGCTTCGGTGGGGCGGGCGGCCAGGGCGACGGCAGCGGCGGTTTCGGCCAGGGGAAAACGGTGGGTGATCAAGGACCGCACATCGAGCCGCCGGGAGAACACCAGCCGGGCAACTTCGCGCTGCAGTGTGAAATCGGAGGAATAGCTGCCGATGAGATCCTTTTCGTCCAGGCAGATGGAAGCGAGATCAAGAGTGAAAGGTGAAGGGTGATGAGTGATGTGTGATGAGTGAAGGGTGGGGGCCTTTTTTCCAACTTCTGACTTCTGATCTCCGACCCCTGCTCTTTTCGTGTGGGCGAACAGCAGGACTTTGCCCGCGCCGCGGACGAGCTGCAGGGCCTGCGCCACGGCGGCATCGGACGGCACGGCGATGACGGCGGCGTCGAGGGGAAGTTGAAGGTTGAAGGTTGAAGGTTGAAAGTTTTCCAGTTTTGAACCTGCAACTTTCAACTTGGAACCTGCAACCAATCCCGTCCATTTGGCGCCGAATTTGCGGGCGAGCTTCAGGCGCGAGGGCAGCAGGTCGGTGGCGAGCACCTTCATGCCGGCCAGCTGCAAGATCTTTGTAAACATCAGGCCGATCGGCCCCTGCCCGGCCACGAGCACGCGGTCGCCGCGCAACAGGTCTAGGCGTTTGACGGCCTTGAGCACGGTGTTGACGGGCTCCAACATCGCGCCCTCGGCAAACGAGTTTTTGGCCGGGATTTTCACAACGCCGGGCAGGACAAAGGGCATCACGCGGACGTATTCAG
>CAIJNQ010000135.1 GCA_903822015.1 uncultured Verrucomicrobia subdivision 3 bacterium
CAAACGGCGACAGCCACTGGCGGTTCACCCGGGCTGAAACCAATTCATTCCGCCTGGAAAATCCGCACACGGGCGAGACGCTGGAGGGCGAATTTTTTCCATGAAATGGTTTCGCTGGTGGTGGCTTTGGCTGCTGGTTCCCATCATCGCGGGACTGACGCGGCTGCATTTGGATACCGAGATGCTCGACCTGCTGCCCGCCAACCTTCCCGCGGTGCAGGGGCTCAAGCTTTACCAACAGCATTTCACAGACGCCCGGGAACTGATCATGACGGTCCGGGCGCCGGATCGGGAAACCGCCGAACAGGCCGCCAAAAAAATCGGTGAAAGATTGCAAGCGGCGACCAATCTGGTTGCCGGCGTCACCTGGCAGCCGCCGTGGCAGGAACATCCCGAGCAGACCGCCGAGCTCATCGCCTACCTGTGGCTGAATCAACCGCCGGAACAATTCGCGGCACTGACCGCACAACTATCCGAAACGAATCTGGCGAAGGTGCTGGCCGCCACGCGCGACCAGTTGGCCACCACCCTTTCGCCCGACGAACTCGCCCGCTTGAGCTACGATCCGTTTGGGCTGACACGCCTGCCCGAAAGTGTCGCCGGCACGGTTTCCGGTTTTGGAGCGGGACCGGATTTATTCGCCTCGACCGACGGCAGGTTCCGGATCATTTTCGTCAAAGCGCGCGGCGATTTGAACGGGTACCGCGAATGCACCGCCTGGTTCAACGCAGTGAAAAAACTCGTCAGCGACTCCGCGCCCACGGCGAACGTCACCCTCGGTTACACCGGCCGGCCGGCCTTCACGGCGGAAATCTCCGGCAGCATGCAGCATGACATGAAGTGGTCGGTCGGCGGCACGGCATTGATCATCGCGATTCTTTTCTGGTGCGCCCACCGGCGGATCCAGCCGATGCTCTGGCTGCTGACCCTGCTGGCCTTGATCCTGGCAACGACGCTCGCGCTCGGAGGCCTGATTTTTGGCGCGGTGAACGTGATCAGCATGGGCTTTGCGGCGATCCTGCTCGGACTCGCGGTGGACTACGCCGTGGTCCATTATCAGGAAGCGCTCGCGCAGCCGGAAAAGTCCATTCCCGAAATCCGGCGCGCCATTGCGCCGAGCATATTCTGGGCGGCGTTCACCACGATTTCCGCGTTTCTTGTTTTGAATTTCGGCGGGCTGCCGGGCCTCGCCCAACTCGGCTCGCTGGTGGGCATCGGTGTCGCGATTTCGGCCGGCGTGATGATTTTCGCCTTTCTGCCGCCGTTGTTTCCGCAACGGATGAAACCGCCGGCAAAACGCGCCGCGGGGAAAACCGATCCCCGCCCGGCGCCCGAGCTCAATCCCCGGCACGCGAAAACAATTTTTGCCTTCACCGCCGCGCTGATCCTCGGCGGCGCCGCCATTTTATTATCCGGACTGCCGAAAATGGACCCCACCGCCAATGCCTTGCGCCCGCGCGACAGCCAGGCTTACACCACCCTCGACGCCATCAAGGAAAACCTGAACCAAAAACGCGAGCCCCTCTGGCTGGTGGTTTCCGGCCGCAATGAAAGCGAAGTGGCACTTCGGCTCGACGCAGTTCTGCCGGCGCTCAACGCCGCCGTCTCCAACCAGACGCTTTCCGGGTTCACGGTGCCGGTCGCGCTCTGGCCGCGCCCGGAATATCAAGCCGGCAATCGGGCGAGCGCCCGGCAGCTGGTCGGCGAAGGGGACCGGTTCCGCGCCGCCGCCCTGACGAACGGCTTTTCCGAAGCCGCCCTCGGACTGACCGGGAGCATTCTGGAAACCTGGCAGCGCGCCACCACGACCACGAACGTCTTCTGGCCGACGAATCCGCTCGGCACGTGGATTTTTGAGAAGCTTACCGTCCACGAACCGCACAATTTTTTCGCCGTGGCTTTCCTTTATCCGTCAACCAACGCCACGACCGCCGCGTTTGCCGGACTTAATTCGCAACTGCCACGCGAGGGCGTATGGCTATCCGGCTGGGACCTGCTGGGCGGAACGGTTCTGGCCGCCGTCAAAAACAACCAGGGGAAGGTCCTGTGGCCCATGGTGGGCCTGATCCTGCTGTCGCTCGGGCTGGCGTTCCGGCGGATCGCGGAAGTCTTGTTCAGCCTCGCCATCCTGCTGTTGAGCGGCCTTTGCCTGCTGGCGGTGATGAAGCTGCTGGGCTGGTCTTGGAACCTGCTCAATCTCATGGCGCTGCCGCTGATACTCGGCACCGGCGTGGATTACAGCATTTTCATACAGCTCGCCCTGCGACGGCATGACGGCGATTTGAAGCTCGCCCACCAGTCGGTTGGCCGCGCGTTGCTACTTTGCGGCGGCACAGCCGTGGCCGGGTTCGGCATGCTCGGCATGTCGGGCAACATCGGCATGGCCAGCCTCGGCCGGATCTGCGCCATCGGCATCGGTTGCAACATGCTGCTCTCGGTTTTTCTGCTGCCCGTCTGGTGGAAATTCTTTCTGAACCACCAACCGGCAATGCCGGCGCCCGCCCAGGGGTCCGGGCCGTCGCAGTTTTACCACCCGTTCATCTGGCGGGCCGGGCTGGCGCTCGGACGTTTTATCCCGCTGCCGGTTTTTGCGTTGTCTGCCAGGTTGCTGGCCGCGATTTACTGGCGGCTGGCCGCGCGCCGGCGGGAAATCGTGATCCAAAATCTGCTGCCCGTCCTGAACGGTGACCGGCGCCAGGCCGCCCGCGTCGGGCGGGCCTTGATCACGGAATTCTTTTTGAAAATCACGGATCTCTGGCGCTATGAAAGCGGCGTGGCGTTTGAAAGCTGGCGCGGCGAATGGAACGGCTGGGAGCATTTCACCGCCGCCCACGAGCGGGGCAAGGGCGTGCTGCTGGTAACGCCGCACCTGGGCAACTGGGAATTCGGGGGCGCATTTCTCGTCGAACACGGCTACCAATTACTAGTGCTCACTTCGCCCGAGCCGAATCAGAAGCTGACGGAATTGCGGCAGCGTTCCCGCGCCCTGCGGGGCGTGGAAACGCTGGTGGTGGGCGAAGACGCCTTCTCCTTCATCGAAATCATCAAGCGGCTGCAGGCGGGTGCCACGGTCGCCTTGCTGGTGGATCGTCCGCCCAAACCGACGGCGGTGAACGTGGAGCTATTTGGCCAGCCGTTCCCAGCCTCCATCGCCGCCGCCGAACTCGCCCGCGCCTCGGGCTGCGCCATCGTTCCGGTCTACATCGTGCGCCAGCCCGGGGGCCATCTGGCGCGGATCATGCCGGAAATCCCCTATGACCGGGCGGCGATCGGGAACCGGGAATCCCGCATCCGGTTGACCCAGGAAATCCTGCGTGCGTTCGAGCCGGCCATCCGGCAGCATCTTGCGCACTGGTTCCACTTCGTCCCGGTCTGGCCGGATGAACATTCGAAATGAAAATGATCCGACAACTTTTCCTGGCCCTGGGCATACTTTCCGGGCTGCACAGCCTCCGCGCCGCCGACGCTGACGCGGTGCTCGACGCCTGGTTCGCCGCGCAAAGCCGCTTGCACACCTGGTCCGCTGATTTCGTCCAGACCCGCGCGCTGAAAACCCTGACCCAGCCGCTTGTGGCCCGGGGCCACATTGACTTTGCCATGCCGAAGGACTTTCGCTGGGAAATCGGCCGGCCCGTGCAGACCATCGCGCTCGGGCACGGCGATGAGCTATTCGTGATTTATCCGCGCTTGAAACGCGCAGAGCGCTATCCGCTCGGCGCCGACGCGCCGGCCGAATGGCGCGACACTATGCCGTTATTACAAGCCGGATTTCCGCGCAACCGGAGGGAATTTGACGCGCAGTTTCAGATGGTGTCGCTGATCGGAACCAACGGCGAATGGCAGTTGTCCCTCCAGCCGAAAAGTGTTTTCGCCCGGCGGATGATGCCGGAACTGCACATCGGACTGGCGACGAATGATTTTTCGCTGACCAGCACCGAGCTGGTTTTTGTGGACGGCTCCCGGATGCGGAATGATTTCACGAACGCGGTCTTGAATCCGGCGCTGGACGAAAAATCGTTCGAGTGGACGCCACCCGCCGATTTCAAGGTCACCAGCCCGTTTGCCAAATGAATCCGGACGAACTGCCACGGGCGCTCAAACTTCTGCCGCACGGCGCGGAATTCCGGTTCATTGACCGGGTCACCAGTCTCAATCCCGGTGAAAACGGCGCCGGTGAATACACCGTCCGCGGCGACGAGGCGTTTTTGCGCGGCCATTTTCCGGGTGAACCGGTTTTTCCCGGTGTGCTGCTCGCCGAGGCGGGGGCGCAACTCGCCGGCATCGTCGCCCAAAGCGACCCGAAAATCCCGCCGTTTAACCATTTGAAACTGACCGCGCTGCGATCCGTGAAAATTCTCGGCACCGCCCGGCCGGGCGAAATCATCCGGCTGGAAGCGCGCGTCACCGGACGGTTCGGGAATCTGGTC
>CAIJNQ010000136.1 GCA_903822015.1 uncultured Verrucomicrobia subdivision 3 bacterium
CTCTTCCCGAACCCGGCACCGCGTCCGGGCACCTGGCTGGCCATCCGGTCGCTGGAACCGGAAGCCATCCGCGCCGCGCTGATGGACAAACACGACTTTCGGATCAGCCGGCGCGTGAACGGTTGGGTGATTGTCACCGGCCCCGGGCTGCCCAATCCCAGCGAGGACGTGGACGCGTGCCATCTCTTTCTGACCGCCTTAAGCCGTGAACTCGGGCACGTGCAATTCTTTCACATTGAAAAATATTCCGCGCACCACGCGTGGGCGCGGATGGATGACGGCTGCGTGACTCGCGCCTATGCCTGGGCGGGCGAAACCATCTGGAATCAGGGATCCAGTACGCTGGCAGAAAACGGACTGGGGATGAAATGTTCCGGCTATGGCGAAGACACTGAAGCCGCCACCTGGGCCAAGAGGGAAAAGGCCGCGGTTAATGTGGAAAAAATCCCATTGCTCGCGGCGCGTTGGAGCCTGGATCCGGAAATCCTGCACCGGGTCGAGGGCATGACCGGCGAATCATCCCGATTTTATTGAGTTGCAGGCGCGGAGAGTTTGACGCAGAGTGCCGTGGCAATCGAAAGGAAATCCATGTCATACAGCATTGAATTTGAGCTCCAGGAGTTTCCCAAAACCGTCAAGCTCAAGGACGGCAAGAAGGCGATCCTGCGCCCGCTGGTCAAGACCGACGAAAAGGATTATCACGAATTGTTCCTTGAAATCCCCGAACGCGAACGGATGTTCATCAAGCATCGCGTGACCGACATCAAAGTGATCCGCAACTGGTGCCGGAAGATCGATTACGGGCACAACCTGCCCATCGTGGCGACCATAGGTGGTAAAATTGTGGGCAACGCGACGTTGCACCAGCAACTGGGGGGGTGGAAACGCCACGTGGGACGCGTCAGCGTGCTGGTTCACCCGAAGTTTCGCGGCCGCGGCCTGGCCCGCAAATTGATCGCCGAGATGGCGGAGCTGGCCCGGCAGGCCGGCCTGGAAAAGATCGAGGCGGAATTTATCGGAGAGCAGGAGGCCGCAGTGCACATGTTCGCGATGCTCGGCTTCAGCCAGCTCATGCGCCTAGACGATTACGTCAAGGACATGCAGGCGATTCCGCATGACTACATACTCATGGGCCTAAATCTAAAAACGGACGAGGAATACGCCGGCGTTGGCGGCTGACCCGGCGCCGGCTTAACACTGAAATCCTGATGTCCCCCGAAGTTTGTCCGAACTGCGGTGAGCTTCTGCCAAGCCGGGCGAAAACCTGTCCCGGATGCGGTTCCGACGAAGAAACCGGCTGGTCGGAAGCCGCCCACGCCGACCGCCTTGGCTTACCGGACGAAAATTTTGATTACGAGGGATTCGTCAAGGGGGAGCTTACCCCCAGCCTCGCCCGGCCACGGAGCATCCACTGGCTGTGGTGGTTGACCGCACTGGTCCTGATCGCGCTATTCCTGATTTTCTGCCTGCACTAAAAATAAAAAAGCCCGCTCGGTTGAGCGGGCTTGGTGGTTTGATCCGGTAATTATTTCTTTTCTTCGGGCTTGGTTTCCCCCGCCGGAGCCGCGGCAGCGGGAGCGGCCGGGGCTTCCGCCACGAAATCCACCCATTCCAAAATGGCGCGCTGGGCGGCGTCGCCGTTGCGCTGATTCATCTTGATAATGCGGGTGTAGCCGCCCTGGCGATCCTTGAACGCGGGCGCGATATCCTGGAAGAGAATTTTCGCCGCGGATTCCTGATGCAACCGCGCCACGGCGAGGCGGCGGTCATGGATGGTACCGCGCTTGCCCAGCGTGACCATCTTTTCCGCCACGGAACGGGCGGCCTTGGCCTTGGCCAAAGTCGTCGTCACGCGCTTGTGTTCGATCAGGCTGCAAACGAGGTTGGCCAGCATCGCGTTGCGATGCTCGGACGTGCGGCCCAGCTTGGCCGTTCTTTTAAGATGACGCATAAAATTCCTTACTCCGCTTTCGGTTCTTCCTTGGGCGTGTTGTCGATCAAGCCCGGCTCGAAGGTCATGCCGAGGGCCAATCCGAGGGCGGTCAGCTTGTCCTTGATTTCATTGAGCGACTTCTTGCCGAAATTGCGATACTTGAGCATCTCCTGCTCGCTCTTCATCGCCAGCTGGCCGACCGTCGTGATGTTCGCATTGTTCAGACAGTTCGCCGCGCGGACGCTCAACTCGATTTCGTTCACGCTCATGGCGAGCAACTTTTTCTTCTTGGACTGCTCTTCGTCCTGCTTATCCGCCGCCTCCTCAAATTCGACCGCGTTTTTGTCGTAGCCGACAAACACGTCGAGATGATGCGCCAGAATCGCCGAGGACTGGGTGAGCGCGTCATCGGGCGTGAGGCGGCCATCGGTCCAGATTTCAAGGACCAGCCGGTCATAATCCGTGCGGTTGCCGACGCGGGCGGCTTCCACGGCGTAGCGCACGCGGGTCACCGGGGAGAAAATGGAGTCAATCGCCACCACGCCGATGGCCTGGCCGGGCTTTTTATTTTCATCGCTCGGACAAAAGCCACGGCCGACCTTGACGGTCAGCTCCATCTCGAACTTTTTCTTCTTGTCAAGCGTGCAGATATGCTGGTCGGGGTTGACCAATTCAACATTCTGGTTGGCCTGGATATCCGCGGCGGTGACGGCACCTTCCTTGTTGACCGAAAGCAGCAGGGTCTGTTCATCGCGGCTATGCGCCTTGAACTTGACCTTCTTCAAATTCAGCACGATGTCCGTCACGTCCTCGACGACACCGTCAATGGTGGCAAATTCATGCATCGCGCCATCCACCTTCAAAGAGGTGATGGCCGCGCCCTCCAGCGAGGAAAGCAGCACGCGGCGAAGCGAGTTGCCGATGGTGTGGCCGTACCCGGTTTCAAACGGGTCGGCGACAAATTTTGCGTACGTGGCCGTGGCGGAGGATTCTTCCTTCTGCAACCGCTTGGGCATTTCGAAACGTCCTAAACGAACTGGCATATTTTCCTTTCAACAATTTTAATCTGGCTTCACCGGCAAATTTATTCCCGGCCGGCGAAGCCCGTGTAATTGTTTTTCTGGTTTACGGTTTAGCGGGAATAAAATTCGACGACGGCCTGCTCGTTGGCGATGGGCTGGATCTCGTCGCGAGTCGGAATGCGCATGACCGCACCCTTGAACTCTTCCTTGCTCAAGGACAGCCAGTCCGGCACCGCGCGGCTCGTGGCGACTTCCAGATTCTTGGTGGCGAGCTGGCGGGACACGTTGTGATTCTTGACTTCAATCACGTCGTTCACCTTCAAGGCATACGACGGAATATTAACCTTGCGCCCCTTGACCGTGATGTGGCCATGGCAAACCATCTGGCGCGCGGCGGCGCGAGTATTGGCAAAACCGAGGTGGAAAACCACGTTATCCAGGCGGGTCTCCAGAATCTGGAGCATCTGTTCGCCGGTGACGCCGCGACGGCGCAGGGCCTTTTCATAGACGCCGCGAAACTGCTTTTCCATCAAGCCGTAGTAATAGCGAAACTTCTGCTTCTCGATCAGACCGAGACCGTAGTCGGTGGTCTTGCGGCGCGACTTCGGGCCGTGGACGCCGGGACCGTAGTTGCGGCGTTCGAGATATTTCGTGGGGCCGAAAATCGGAATACCGAAACGGCGGCTGATGCGGACGCGGGGACCTGTATAACGAGCCATAAAATTAGAGACGAGTGATGGGTGAAAAGTTTAAACGCGGCGTTTCTTGCGAGGGCGGCAGCCGTTATGGGGAATGGGCGTCACATCCTTGATCGCGCTGATTTCCAGGCCGATGGCCTGCAGGGCGCGGATGGCCGACTCGCGGCCGGATCCGGGACCCTTGACGCGGATTTCGACCTCTTTCATGCCGTGAGCCATCGCCTGGCGGGCGGCATCCTGCGCCACCTGCTGCGCGGCGTAAGCGGTGCTCTTGCGGGAACCCTTGAAACCAACGCGGCCGGCACTCGACCAGCCGATGAGGTTGCCCTGCATGTCGGTGATGGTGACCTGGGTGTTGTTAAACGTGGCCAGAATATTCGCGACGCCGACGACGACGTTTTTCGCGTGCTTGGCCTTGATGATCTTCTTGGCATTGGCGTCCTCGCCCAGGAGTTCAGCGGCCGTCGGCGCGGCGACGGTGGCGGGCGTTTCGGCAATTGCCGCAGCAACCGGTGCGGTTTTTACCGCGGCATCGGCGGCGGGTTTCGCTTCCTTTTTCGGAGCGGATTTCTTTTTAATTTCTTCGGCCATAATCGACAGTTTTAATTATCAGGTGATGCCAGCTTTGGCGTTGGGGTTGCGCTGCACACCGACCGTCTTGCGCGGGCCCTTGCGGGTGCGGGCGTTGGTCTGGGTGCGTTGACCGCGCACGGGCAGGCTGCGCATGTGACGGACGCCGCGATAGCATTTGATGCCCTGCAGGCGCTTGAGATTCATGCCGAGTTCACGGCGCAGATCGCCTTCGATGACATATTTGCCTTCCTGAATCGCGTGAACAATCTGGGAAAGCTGCTGCTCGGTCAAATCCTTCGCGCGGATTGAACGGTCGATGTTTGCGCGCTCGAGAATCTCCAGCGCGTTGACGGGACCGATGCCGTAGATGTAGCGCAAGGCAATGTCTATGCGCTTGTTCGGCGGGACTTCAACACCAATGATGCGTGCCATAAATTTTTATCAACCCTGACGTTGTTTGTGACGTTTGTTCGAGCAGATGACGCGAATGACGCCCTTGCGCTTCACGATCTTGCAGTGCTCACACAGTTTTTTTACCGATGCTCTGACTTTCATCTTAAATTTTTGTTTCCGGCAAAATCCGCCCCACGGACAAATCGTAAGGCGTCAATTGCAATTTCACTTTGTCACCAGCTTTCAGGCCGGCAAAATTTCTCTTCGTTTTTCCGGCGGCGAACGCCGTCAACCGGTGGCCATTAGCCAGTTCCGCGCACCAGGTGCCATTCGGCAGCGCTTCAATCACGCGACCTTCAACTTGGAAGACGTCGGCCATGTCAAAATTTCCGGTTCGCCGTCGGCGACCAAAACCGTATGCTCAAAATGGGCTGATATTGAACCATCCCGCGTCACCACTGTCCAGCCGTCTTTCAAGATTTTTACGTCCGCCGCACCCGCATTTACCATCGGCTCGATGGCAATCGTCATGCCCGCCAGCAACTTTTCGTTCATGGTCCGGTCCACAAAGTTCGGAATCTGCGGCTCTTCATGCATCGAGCGGCCGACGCCGTGACCGACAAATTCCCGGACCACGCTGAACCCGTTGCCTTCGACGAATTCCTGCACCGCGCGCGAAATATCCGACACGCGATTACCCGGAACCGCCGCTTTGATTCCCAAATAAAGCGACTGCTCGGTCACATCCAACAACCGCTGCGCCAGAACCCCGCAACCGCCCACCGCCACCGTCCGCGCGTTGTCACCGATAAAACCCTGATAATTCACACCGACA
>CAIJNQ010000137.1 GCA_903822015.1 uncultured Verrucomicrobia subdivision 3 bacterium
ACGAGCAATACGCCGCCGAACTCGCGCGCATCGAGGAGAAGTTCACACCACTCGTGTTGGAATGTAAAAAGCTGAAGCGCGCCATCCGCATCGGCACGAACCACGGCTCGTTGAGCGACCGCATCATGAACCGCTTTGGCGACTCGCCGCTGGGCATGGTCGAGAGCGCATTGGAGTTTGCCCGAATCGCGCGCAAGAACGACTTCCACAATTTCAAGTTCTCGATGAAATCGAGCAACCCGAAGGTGATGATCGAGTGCTATCGCCTCCTCGTCGCCCGCTTGCACCAGCTTGGTCCGGACTGGAATTACCCCCTCCACCTCGGCGTGACCGAAGCCGGCGAAGGCGAGGACGGTCGCATCAAATCCGCCATCGGCATCGGCTCCCTGCTCTGCGACGGCCTCGGCGACACCATCCGCGTTTCTCTCACGGAGGACAGCCCGCGCGAAATCGAAGTCTGCACCGACCTGCTCGCGCAGATTCCTGTCCTTTCAAATTCGAAATTCGAAATTCGTGATTCGTCATTTCCTTGCGATCCCTTCCATTTCGCGAAGCGCAGCACGCCGGAGATTGAGCTGAACGAAAACACCAGGTGCGGCGGCGAACAGCTCATTCGGGTTGTCGCCACGCGCGCGACGTTTGACCGGGTCGCACCGAAGATTCGTCCGCAAGACGACGTGAAACCCGAGGCGGTGTACGAAGATCTCAACCTTGCCGAGCTTGACCCGACGCAGGACTTTGAAATCAACTGCGCGACCCAGCTTGTGACCGTGAAGGACGGCGTGCCTCTGCCGGCCATCACCGCGTTCCGGCTGCTGGCGGCTAAATTAAAAAGGCTGGGTCGCAATAATCCGATCCTGCTCAAGGACTGCCTCAACTTCGGTGGTGCAGCCGGCGAGACGAAGGTCCCCCTAGAGCCGAAGCTTGCCTTGCTCCGCTCCGCCGCCGTCATCGGCTCGCTCCTGGCGGACGGCATTGGTGACGCGATTCTCGTCCGCGGTGAGGCGGGCGGCGGCCAATCGCTCCGCCTGGCTTACAACATTTTGCAGGCTGCCGGCTGCCGCAGCTTCAAGACCGATTACGTCGCCTGTCCAAGTTGCGGCCGGACCCTGTTCAATTTGCAAACCGTCACCGCGCGCATCAAGGCGCGGACAGAGCATCTCAAGGGTGTGAAAATCGCCATCATGGGCTGTATCGTGAATGGTCCCGGTGAAATGGCCGACGCGGATTTCGGCTATGTGGGCGGCGCGCCGAACAAAATCAACCTCTACGTCGGCCGGACGCCCGTCAAGTTCAACATCCCGGAAGCCGAGGCGGTGGAACGGCTGGTGGACCTCATCAGGGAACATCAAAAATGGGTCGAGCCGGAAAGTCCGGAGCCGAAGATTGTTCAAGCGGCCTGATTTTGGGATAACTCTTGCCATGTGCTTGCATTTCCCTAAGGCTTGCCCCCGTTTTAAATTGGATTGAAATGGCCAAACGCGATTATTACCAGGTTCTGGAAGTCAGCCGCGAGGTCTCCGCGGAGGAGATCAAAAAAGCCTACCGCAAGCTCGCTGTGAAATATCACCCGGACAAAAATCCGGGCGACCACGCGGCGGAGGAAAAATTCAAGGAACTCGGCGAGGCTTACGAGGCTTTGAGCGACCCCCAGAAGCGCGCCGCTTATGACCAATACGGTCACGCGGCCTTCGACCCGCGCCAGCGCGCCCGCAGCAGTGCGGGTGGCTTTCACGATCCCTTTGACATCTTCCGCGAGGTCTTCGGCGGCGCGGCCGGCGGCAGCATTTTTGAAAACCTCTTCGGCGGCGGACAATCCGATCCCTCCCAGCCCCGGCGCGGCGATGATCTCCGGTATGATCTGGAAATTTCGCTGGAGGATGCCGCCCTCGGCTGCGAAAAAGAAATTTCTGTCACCAAGCTCGACGCGTGCGAAACCTGCCATGGCTCGGGCGCGGAAGCCGGTTCGAAATTAAAAACCTGCGCAACCTGCGGCGGCCGCGGTCAAGTGCTGATGTCCCGCGGCATTTTCAGCATTGCGCAGACGTGCCCGAACTGCCAGGGCGCGGGCCGGATTCTGGAAAAACCTTGCAAATCCTGCCACGGCAACGGCAAGCGCGAGCGCAATTCCCGGATCAAGTTGCGCATTCCGCCGGGGGTGGACGCCGGTTCCCGGCTGCGGTCGGCCGGCAATGGCGAGGCGGGTTTTCGCGGGGGGCCGGCCGGCGATCTTTACGTCGTCTTGCACCTCCAGGAGCATGAGATCTTTAAGCGCGATGGCGACGATTTAATCTGCGAAATGCCGGTGAGTTTTGTTCAGGCCGCCCTCGGCACCGAGCTCGAGGTGCCCACGCTTGAAGGCCGGGCCAACCTGAAAATCCCCGCCGGCACCCAGCCCGGCGCGGTGTTCCGCGTCAGGGGCAAGGGCGTAAAAAGTCTGTCGGGCTCCGGCCATGGCGATTTGCATGTGCGGGTGCAGGTGGAAGTGCCGACCCGCCTGAGCCCCGAGCAGAAAACCAAGCTATCGGAATTTGCCGCCCTGTGCGACGGCCGGGAAGCGCCGCTAGTGCAGGGATTTTTTGACCGCGCAAAAAAGTTTTTCAAGTGAGCCATGCACCGATTCTATCTGCCGCCCGACCGCTGCGCCGGGGATACTCTCCGGCTCGACGGGTGCGAAGCGCATCACGCGCTGCATGTCCTGCGTTTGCAGCCCGGCGAACCGGCCACGGTTTTGGACGGTGTCGGCCATGAAATCCTGGCCACGGTTGCCGCCGCCGGCCGCGATGCCGTAACGCTTTCCGTGTCGCAGAGGAATTTTGTTCCCGCCCCGCCCTGCTCGGTCACGCTCCTCCAGGCCGTGCCGAAGGGGAAAATCATCGAAAGTATAATTCAGAAAGCCGTTGAGCTGGGGGTGCGAAGGATCGTGCCGGTTTTGTCGGAACGGGTGGTGACCCAGCTCGACGACGCGGACGCAAAAAACAAGCGTGACAAATGGCAGCACGTGGCGATCGAAGCCATCAAACAATGCGGCGCTGCCTGGCTGCCGCAAGTCGAATCTCCTCTGCCCATCGCCCGGGTCCTCGCCGGTCGGGAACCGTTTGACTTGTCCCTGATCGGTTCATTGCAATGGGAAAGGCGCCACCCCCGCGAGGTCCTGCGCGGTTTTGCGGCGCAGCACGGCGGCTCGCCCCGGTCCGTCGAGGTCTGGATCGGACCGGAGGGTGATTTCACACCGGCCGAAGTGAAGGCGATTCAAGATTCCGGGGCGCAGCCCGTTTCGCTGGGCCGGCTGGTCTTGCGCGTGGAGACCGCGGCCCTTTACTGCCTTTCAATTCTGCATTACGAACTTCAGCGCGACTGAATCAGGACGCGGAACGCGCGGCCGAGATGGTCCGGATGGGTCAGGGTTTGAAACTGCCGGGTGCGCGCCGGCGGCCATCCGCCGAAGTTTTCGTCCCTTGTGCATTTTTCCAGAATCTGCGTCAGGAATTTCGCCTGCGTGGAAAACCCGTCCGTTTTCAGCCCGGCCGCCTCTCCCGCCTTTCGCATTGCGGAAAAATTGACGTGCGCGGTCAAATCCTGCTCGCCGGGATTGGCCAGCAGATCGCTGCTGCTGCGCTGGCGGTGATAAGCGCGCAGCGTGCCGTGGGTGCGCGCGGGGGAAATCTGTTCATCGTCACTAAAACCATAATCGATGGTCATCAGTTTCCCGCGTTCCAGGACGCCGGCGGCTTCCTGCCACCAGCGTTCGGCGGCGGGGCTGGTTTCCACCGTATACCCGTCGGGCAGCACTTCCAAAAGTGCGGCGGGCAATTGGAAGCTGGCCGCGCCCGGCTCTGCCGCTGGCCCCTCACTGCGGCCGGCGGCCGGCTGGATTTTGGCCCACTTGAATTGGTCACCGTCAACGGCCACCCCCCACTCGAACCAGGTTCTGGTTGGGGCATCCCAGCCAAAACGATGGACCGGAAAGGCGTCCAGGAGTTCATTGGCGAAGATGATTCCGCGTAATGGGTCCGGCTTGGACTTGACGGCCTCCGGAACAACCATGGTTGCGAGATTGGCAAACCAGCGCACGCGCGGGGAAAATGTTTTCAGCGTCTTACGCTGCCATTCCTGTCGGCTTGCGGACGGCTCGATGAGGCAGTAATCCAGCCGGTCGAATAACTTCGGCCGTTCCGCTCGCAGCCAGCCCAGAATGTCGGCGGCTAGTTTGCCGTCGTGCGCCCCGGCCTCGACAATCCTGACCGCCGGCTGCTGACTGCCCGCTTCCTCTTCCAGCCAGTCGGCAAACTGATACGCCAGTAGCTCTCCAAATAATTTCCCGGTGCTGACGCTGGTGATGAAGTCGCCGCCGCGCCCGACATTGTCTTTTTGCTTTTCATAGTATCCATGAATGGGACAGTAAAGCGCCAGTTCCATGAAGCGTGCAAAGGGTAAAACCCCCCGGGCGGCGGTTTCAGCGCAGATGATTTGCGTCAATTGGCTCACGGCTGGTGGTTGGCCCGACAATAGCTAGGTTTTTCAACAGGAAGATACTTATGGCTAAAATTGATGCGTTTTTCAACTTGATGTTCGAGCAAAAGGCCTCCGACTTGCACATGTCCTCGGGCAACCCGCCCATGCTGCGTATCAACGGCGAAATGCAGCGCGTGGATTACCCCCCGCTGGAAGCCGATTCCCTGAAGCAGATGCTCTACGAAATCGCCCCGGATTACAAAATCAAACAGTTTGAGGAAACCGGTGACGTCGACTTCGGTTATGAAATCCCCAAGATCTCCCGGTTTCGTGTCAATTTTTTCAATGAAAAAAACGGCATCTGCGCCGTGTTCCGCCAGATTCCCAGCCGGGTGCTCTCGTTTGAGGATTTTGAAAAGCTGGAATCCCCGCTGCCGCCGGTGCTGAAGAAGTTCGCCATGCTGCACCGCGGGCTGGTGGTCATCACCGGGCCAACCGGCTCCGGCAAATCCACGACCCTCGCGGCCATGATGGCTTACGCCAATCGCAACCGCAACGTGCACATCATCACCGTTGAAGACCCGATCGAATTTGTCCACGAAAGCAAAAACTGCCTGGTCAACCACCGCGAAGTCGGCGTCCACACCAAATCCTTCGCCGCCGCCTTGCGCGGCGCCTTGCGCGAAGACCCCAACATCATCCTCGTCGGCGAAATGCGCGACCTCGAAACCATCGAGCTGGCCATCACCGCCGCGGCAACCGGCCACTTGGTCTTCGGCACGTTGCATACCCAAAGTGCGGCCAAGACGGTGGACCGTATCATTGACGTGTTCCCTGCCGACCAGCAGAACAAAATCCGGCAGACGCTTTCCGAGGCGTTGAAGGGCATCGTGGCGCAGACCTTGTTCAAGCGCAGCGATAAAAAGGGCCGCGTCGCGGCCTTCGAAGTCCTCGTGTTCAACACCGCCATCGCCAACCTCGTGCGCGAGGGCAAGACCCACCAGATTCACGGCATGATCCAGGTGGGCAAGAAGACCGGCAACCAGCCGCTCGATGACCATATCATGGAACATGTCCGCATGAAGCGGATCACCCCGGAGGACGGCTATGACAAGGCGCTGGACAAGAAAAAATTCCGCGGCCTGCTCGCGCACCCGCCGGAAGAGGATGAATCTTAAAATTTATGCGGCGACCTGAATTGGATCAGATTTTATTGACGACCCTGGCCTCGCAGCCGGAAGTCTCCGACGTATTGTTCACGGTCGGCCGCCCGCCCCAGGTGGAGGCCTACGGCGAGCTCAAACCGGTTGTGCTCGATCCCCCGATCGACAAGCTCACCCCTTTCCAGATTGAAACCATCGCCCAGAACATCATCGGCGACAATCTCTGGCAGATCGAGGACTTGCTGCGCCACGGCTCCTGCGACGCTTCCTACGCGCTCTCGGATAAGGCCCGCTTCCGCGTCAACGTCTTTGCCCAGCGCGGTAATTACTCCATCGTCTGCCGGCAGCTCAATACCGCCATTCCCACGCTGGAAAAATTGAAAATGCCGGAAATCTTCCGGGAGATCCCGAAGGAAAAGACCGGCCTCGTCCTGGTCACCGGGGCCACCGGCTCCGGCAAATCCACTTCGCTCGCCGCCGTCCTCGATGAGATCAACGTTTCCAAACCCGTCCACATCGTGACGCTGGAGGATCCGGTGGAATATGTTCATCCCCACAAGCTGGCCACGTTCAACCAGCGGGAACTGGGTATTGATTTTGACAGTTACGCCAATGGCCTGCGCGCCGCTTTGCGTCAGGCGCCCAAGGTCATTCTCGTCGGGGAAATGCGCGACCGGGACACGGTGAAAATCGCCTTGAGCGCGGCGGAAACCGGCCACCTGGTTTTAAGCACGCTGCACACCATCAATGCCGGCG
>CAIJNQ010000138.1 GCA_903822015.1 uncultured Verrucomicrobia subdivision 3 bacterium
ACAGGGCACGCGCCTGTTTCCGCTCACCAAAGACCGCGACAAGCCGGCCGTGCCGCTCGCCGGCAAATACCGGCTGGTGGACATCCCGATCTCGAACTGCATCAACTCCGGTTTCCGGCGGATCTACATCCTGACGCAGTTCAATTCCACCTCGCTGCACGGCCACATCTCGCTCACCTACAAGTTCGACCATTTTTCGGGCGGCTTTGTGGAGATCCTCGCGGCGCAGCAGACCTTCACCAATTCATCGTGGTATGAAGGGACGGCGGATGCGGTGCGGAAAAATCTGGTCCACTTTTTGAACCACGACTTCGACCAGCTCATCATTCTGAGCGGCGACCAGTTGTACCGGATGGATTTCCAAGACGTGGTCACCCAGCACATTGTGACCGGCGCGGAGATCACCATTGCCACGCTGCCGGTCGGGCGGACGGAGGCGAACGCACTCGGGATCCTGCAGATTGACGACATGAACCGCATCACGCGCTTTGTGGAAAAGCCGAAGGAGGAAGCCACGCTGGACGCGCTGAAGCTGCCGGCGCAGATGCGAAAAAACCTCGGCATCAAGGGCGACGGGGAATCCTATCTGGCTTCGATGGGCATTTATGTTTTCAACCGCAAGGTGATCTGCGAGCTGCTGGACAACCCGCTATCCGACTTCGGCAAGCACATCATCCCGCACGCCATCCAGTCGCACCGCGTCTTCTCCTATGTTTATCAGGGCTATTGGGAGGACATCGGCACCATCCGCTCGTTTTTCGACGCCAACATTGATCTCGTCTCCGAACTGCCGCGCTTTAATTTCTTCGACATGAGTTCGCCGATCTTTTCCCGGCCGCGCTACCTGCCCGGCTCCAAGATCAACGGGGCTGAGATTGACCACGCGGTCATTTCCGACGGCTGCATCATCAACCGCGCCACCATCAACAACACCATTGTCGGCCTCCGGACCATTGTGGGCTCGGGCACGGAACTCAACCGCACCATCATCCTGGGCAGCGACTATTACGAGGCGCAGGAATCCGTGGATAAAAACGCGCGGGACGGCAAGCCGCGGATGGGCATCGGCGAGCATTGCAAGATTGAGAACTCCATCATCGACAAGAATGCGCGCATCGGCAACAATGTGACGATCTCGCCGGCCGGCAAGCCGGAGAACGTGGATCACGAGTATTATTTCATCCGCGACGGCATCGTCATCATCCCGAAGGACGCAGTGATTCCGCACGGCACGGTGATTTGAAGCGGCGGGCCAGCCAACGAGTCGCGATGCTTTTGCAAAAACGAGTTTGAGGGACCCGAACCGGTGAAAACCGGTCGAACCTTGAAAATTGATAGACTACATAGGCTGTGGTTCATTATCTGTTAGGGCACAGAGCGCACTTTCACCAAATGCACGCCGATGTTTGCAGGCCACACGACACTGCCGCAGTTGAGAGATTTCGCGGCGTGCTTCATCGGCTCGGTGCCATCCGCCAAGCCAAAGATTGGGTGCCAGTTTGTGACATATATCGTATGAAGATCGGCGACGATGAGTTGACCATTTTCTGTGATGAGTAGTAGCTCGACATTGAGGGGCCAGATGATTTAGTTCACCGAGTTATGAGAGAGTATGAGCAAAACGTGGCCTAATATGCAGACAGTCTACAAAGCCCGCCGGGATTGAGGTTTTCTGCTACGGCCATTTACTTTCCGCCGGTTCGCCGCTAAAATTCCGCGTGCTCAATTCCGCCGCCATCTGGAAAAACCTCAATGCGCCGCGCCGGCTTTTTCTGATTGCCGGGCCGTGCGTGATTGAGAATGAAAAACTCTGCCGCACCGTCGCCGCGTCCCTCGTCAAGACCTGCAAGCAACTCGGGATTTTCTACGTTTTCAAGGCGAGCTTCGACAAGGCCAACCGCACGTCGGGCAAGGCCTTCCGCGGACCGGGCGTCGCCGCCGGCTTGAAAACGCTCGCGGCCATCCGCGCGGAGTTCGGCGTGCCGGTGCTCACGGATGTGCACAATGAGGCGCAGGCCGCGGCCGCCGGCGAGGTCGTGGACATTTTGCAAATCCCCGCGTTCCTGTGCCGCCAAACGGATCTGATCGAGACCGCCGTGGCGACCGGAAAAATAGTGAACCTGAAGAAAGGCCAGTTCCTGTCGCCGGCGGAAATGGGCCGGGCGGCGGAAAAAGCCCGGCGGGCGGGCGGCAAATACATACTCCTCACGGAGCGCGGCACGACGTTCGGTTACAACAACCTCGTGGCCGACATGCGCTCGATCCCGATCATGAAATCGTTCGGCTTCCCGGTGGTATTCGACGCGACGCATTCAGTGCAGCAGCCCGGCGGCGGCGGCGACAAAACCACCGGCCAGCGCGAATTCGCACCGGTGCTGGCGAAAGCGGCGCTCGCGGTCGGCGCGAACGGGCTGTTCATCGAGACGCATCCCACGCCGGACACCGCCTTGAGCGACGGGCCGAACATGATTCCGCTCGCGGAAATGAATGCGACACTGAAGAGCCTGCTAAAAATTTTCAAGGCCATTTCACAGTGATGAGTGACGAGTGATGAGTGACATAAAAAAACCAGCTGCACGGCGCGCGATGACTCCGGTCACCCGCCACCCGACACTCGTCACCCGTCTCCGACGCGTCAAAATTTTTCTCTGCGACGTGGACGGCGTGCTGACGGACGGCTCGATTTTCATCGGGGGCGAGCGCGAGTTCAAACGGTTTAACATCCGCGACGGCCTCGGCCTGGTACTGGCGCGGCGCGCGGGTCTGAAGATCGGGTGGGTTTCGGCGCGGCCGTCGCCGGCGACCAAGATGCGCGCCGATGAATTAAAAATCCATTTTCTCGTCCAACAAGGAGACCGCGTGAGCAAGACCGGAGCGATCGAGGAATTGCTGGCGCAGGAGAAGCTGAGCTGGCGGGACGTTTGTTTTGTGGGAGATGACATTGTGGATCTGGGCCCGCTAAAACGGGCCGGCCTGGCGGTGGCGGTGGCGGACGGCGTGGCCGAGGCCAAAGCGGCGGCGCATTTCACAACGAAGGCGGCGGGCGGGCGCGGCGCGGTGCGCGAGGTGCTGGAAATGATTTTGCAGGCGCAGGGAATCTGGAAGCCCTTTGTGGCGCACTATTCTTAATGAATCGAAAGCTGAACAACGCCGGCGTGATACTGTCCGTTTTGATGGCGTTGGGAATGGCATCCGGCCACGCGCAGCAATCCGGCCACGCGAATGATTTCACGTCGGTGGAATATTTTGAACCGCCGCATCAGATGTCGATCAAGTTCCGATTATCGGGGGCGGAAGCGCAGCCGCTGGCAGGCGGCCTGCTGGTGATCAACCAGTTCAAGCTGGAAACCTACGAGACCAACGGCTCGCCGGGACTGATCGTGAAGGCGCCGAACTGCGTTTATGACCCGCTGCATGACACGGCGAGTTCGCCGGGGCACCTGCGTCTGGAGACGGCCGACGGCAGTTCGCACGTCGAGGGCGACGGTTTTTTGTGGCGGCAAACGAATTCGTTCCTCACCATTTCCAACCATGTCCAAACCGTGATTGAAGGCGGGCCGAAAAGGAAAACTGGATTGTGAAAAAAATCTGTCTCATAGCCATACTGGCGCTGGCCGGTAACGGATGGTTGCCGGCGCAAACCAACACTTCCACCGCGCCGAAACCACCGCGAGCACCGACGATCATCAATTCGGACCGGGCAGATTTCGACCTGACGGGCCGGCATGCTGTCTATCGCGGCAATGTCCGGGTGGACGATCCGCAGATGCAAATGTCGTGCGAGGAATTGACCGCCGATCTGCCGCAGACGGGCGGCCACATCAACCATCTGGTCGCGCTCACGAACGTGGTCATGGATTCCGTGGATGACAAGGGCCAGACGAACCACGCAACGAGTGACAAGGCGATCTATGATTACAGCGTGGTAAACGGCGTGACGAACGAAACGGTAACGTTGACCGGAAACGCGAAGGTGGACGACGGAAAGAGTTGGATGACGGGAGAACCAATCACCTTTGATCGCGTGAACAATTCCATCCATGCGGAAAACCAGAAAATGATTTTGCGCCAGAGCCTCGCCACCGCGCTGGTGAGCACCAATGCGCCGGCCGGGAAAACAAATCCACCAGCCGGACCGGTGGATTTGCCGGTGACGAAGACAAATTTTCCGCCGGGCACAGTTCAGAACATTGACAGAATGAATTTGCCGCCACCGGTGCTTCCGTCGAAGCCCTAAACATGGAACCCATGCAAAAGAACGGCCTGCTGCTCACCACGGACAAACTGGTGAAGGAGTATCGCGGACGGCGGGTGGTCAACGGCGTTTCGGTGGGGGTGGGGGCAGGCGAAATCGTCGGGCTCCTCGGCCCGAACGGCGCAGGCAAGACGACGACGTTCAACATGGTGGTCGGGGTGGTGAAGCCGGACGAGGGCGAGGTGCTTTTTCAGGAGCACCAAATCACCACGATGCCGATGCACAAACGCGCGCGGCTGGGCATCGGCTACCTGACGCAGGAGCCGTCAGTCTTCCGCAAGCTTTCCGTAGAGGAAAATATTCTGGCAATTCTGGAGACGTGCAAGCTGTCCGGTGAGGAGCGCGCAGTGCGGCTGAAGTATCTGCTCGACGAACTGGATCTGACACCGATCGCGAAGAGCAAGGCGTATCAGCTGAGCGGCGGCGAAAAGCGGCGGCTGGAAATCACCCGGGCGCTGGTGACGAGTCCGAAATTATTGCTGCTGGACGAGCCATTCAGCGGCATTGACCCGATCGCGGTTTACGAAGTCCAGAAAATCGTGCGGCGCCTGAAGGAGCGCGGACTGGGCATTTTGATCACCGACCACAACGTGCGCGAGACCTTGAAATTGATTGACCGCGGCTACATCATCCACAAAGGCCAGGTGCTGGTGGAAGGATCGGCGGAGTTTCTGGCGAACGATCCGAAGGCACGGGAAATTTATCTGGGACCGGAATTTAACCTGTAAATCATATGGCGCTAACGCCCATCACCGTTGAACGATTTTTCAAGGATCACGGCACGGCCCTGGAGATGCGACTGCTCTCGAACGGGGAGAATCTGAAGCGAACCATCCGCGAACCAACGGTCAACCGGCCGGGCCTGGCGCTGAGCGGATTCACCCAGTATTTCGCCTACAAACGCGTGCAGGTCTTCGGCAACGCGGAGGTTTATTATCTACGGTCATTGACCCACGAGCAGCGCGAATCGCGCTATGCGTATCTGTTCGCCTACAAGATTCCGTGTGTCGTATTCAGCCGCGGACTCAAGCCGGACAAGGAATTTCTCAATGCGGCCCAAAACGCGGGCGTGCCGGTCTTCCAAAGCCCGCTGGTCACGATGAATTTCATCAATAACGCGACGCTGGAACTGGAATCGATGTTTGCGCCGCGCGGCACGGAAATCGGGAGCATGGTGGACATCCTTGGCGTCGGCGTGATTATCAAGGGCGAAAGCGGCATCGGCAAGAGCGAGGCGGTGCTGGCGCTGATCGAACGCGGCTACAGCCTCGTATCCGACGATGTGACGCGGGTCTCGCTCGTCGGCGGCCACCAGGTGATCGGCACCAGCGGGGAATTGACCCGGAACCACATGGAAATCCGCGGCATCGGGATCATCAACGTCGCCGCCATGTTCGGAGTCAAAAGCATCCGCCGGGAGAAAACCCTCGACTTGATCATCACCCTCAAGCAATGGGACGAAGTTTCCGACGTGGACCGGCTGGGCATGGAGCAGGAATTTGTCACGGTGCTCGGCATGGGGATACCGCATATCACGATTCCCGTGCGACCCGGCCGCGACCTGGCGCGGCTGATTGAAGTGGCCGCCTATCAGACAAAATTGAAGATATCAGGCTACAACGCCGCGCAGGAACTGAACGAACGGCTGATCGCCCAGATGAATCCGGTCCAACCGCCCGGCACGTAAAATAAAATGGCGCGACCCCGCCACATGATTTAGCTTGGCATGAGCAAAACGATGAGCGCAAAGAAATCAACCGATTCCGATTTTTCCACCAAGGAACTGACCGTGGTGAACAAGCTGGGCATTCACGCGCGGCCCGCCGCGCTCTTCGTCAAGACCGCCAACCGGTTCACGTGTGACATTTTTGTGGAAAAAGACGGAGAAAAAATCAACGGCAAGAGCATCATGGGTCTGATGATGCTCGCCGCCGGCCCCGGCAGCAAACTCACCCTGCACGTCAAAGGCGCGGACGCACCGACTGCGATCGCCGAACTCGAAGCCCTCGTCAAACGCAAGTTTGACGAGGAATAAGCCACGCGGGGCGAATCATTGCCGTCAGCGGCGGGTTAACTTTTCACCCGCAATATTTTCAAGGCCTGTTGAAAATCCGCCGGCAAAGGCGCTTCCAGATTCATTGGCTTTTTCGTGCGTGGATGGATGAAGGAAAGATTTTTCGCATGTAACATGACGCGGGGCGCGGCGTAATTGGTGAGTTCCTTGACGCGGAGATTCTGCCGCGCGCCGTAGGTGTCGTCGCCCACCAGCGGATGGCCGATGAACTGGAAATGCACGCGGATCTGGTGCGTACGACCGGTGTGGATCTGCGCCTCCATCAAGGTCGCCGCGTAAAGGCGCTCCAGAATCCGATAGCTGGTGTGGGCGGCGCGGCCGGCGCTATCATCGCGCACGGCCATGCGTTTGCGGTGAGCGGGATGCCGCGCGATGGCGGCGCGGATTTCGCCAGAGGCGCGCGCCGGTTCACCGCAGACCAGCGCGTGATAGATCTTTTTAACCTCCCGTTCAGCGAATTGTCCCGCCAGCGCCAGGTGCGTCTCATCGTTTTTGGCGACGACGAGGCAGCCGCTGGTTTCCTTGTCGAGTCGGTGGACGATGCCCGGCCGCGCCACACCGCCGATGCCGCTCAATGAACCCCGGCAATGGTGCAGCAGGGCGTTGACCAGCGTATGTTCCTCGTGCCCAGCGGCGGGATGCACGACAAGGCCGGCGGGCTTGTTGACCACGAGCAGCGATTTGTCTTCGAACAAAACATCGAGCGGGATTTTTTCCGGCAGGGCTTCGGCGGGCTTTGCCTCCGGCCAATGGACCTCGATCTGTTCGCCCGCATGCGGATGATGCGTGGGTTTGACAGGGAGGCCATTGACGCGGACATGGCCTTCTTCAATCAACCGTTGCAAGGCACCGTGGGAGGCGGCGGGAAATTTTTCACGCAGAAACGTGTCCAGCCGCACGGAAGGCAGGGATTTTTCAACGACAAAGCTCTCGGTGCGCGAAGACATTTAAGGTGACGAGTGGCAGGTGGCAGGTGGCAGGAAACGTGTGGCTGTCGATGATAATTTCTTCATGTCACTTGTCACCTGCCACCGATCACGGATTGGGACGCGCCTTCGTTTTTCCAGTTGAGGAGAAAAATCAACGCGACACCGGTGCAGATGGCAGAGTCGGCGACATTGAACGCCGGGAAATCGAGCGGCTCAGGGCTACCGCGCCGCTGCAGGTAAAAATGCAGGAAGTCCACAACGGCGTGGCGGCCGGGCAGCAGGCGGTCGGCGAGGTTGCCGAGGATGCCGCCGAAAATGAAGCCAAGCGCGAGCTGGCCGGTCAGCCGGCCCGCGTGGAAATGGTGACGGGCCAGGAACAGCGCGATGACCGCGACGAGCGCGACACCGGCGAGGACAGCGTTGTTGCCCGTGAACAGGCTCCAGGCCGCACCGGTATTGGCGCGGTGGGCAAAATTAAAAAAGCCGGGGATGACAACAACCTCGTCGCCCGCCGCCAGACATTGCAGCACGAACCACTTGGTCAACTGATCGAGCGCCAGGATAAACAACGCCAGCGCGATGATGCGCCGGGTGGATTTGGAAACAATTGATTCGGCAACGGCCATGAACTTAAGTTTCAGCCTTCAAGTTTGAGGTTTCAAGATTAACTTCGCTCCCGGCACAAAAATAGGATTTTACTTTCCGGGCAAACAGCTAAGCTTCGCGCATGGCGCTGGTGCGGATCTTAGTGGACGGATACAGCCTATTGCACAACTGGCCTGAGCTGGCACCGGGCGCGGCGCGGCATTCCGAGGCGGGGCGCGATGCGCTGGTGGAAATCCTGACGCACTATCAGGACGCCAAGAGCACGCCCATCACGGTATTCTTTGACGGCGCCGGCGCGCGGCGCAGCAAGCCGAAAAACGAATCCGGACAGGCGGTGGAAGTCCTGTTTTCGAGCGCCGGGCAGACGGCGGACGACCTGATCGAGCGCGCCGCGCACCGGTTTCAGGAATACGGCGAGGTGCTGGTGGTGACGGATGATTACGCAGAGCGCAACATGGTGAGCGGGTTTGGCGGCTCGGTGGCGAGCTGCGATCATTTCATCCGCATGATCGGGGACGCACTGACGGAATTGCAGGAGAATTTAACAAATCACAACCGTAAAGAAAGGAACCGGTTTAACCGGAGAAGCCACGCCTAATTTTTTTGATGAGAACACCCATGCAACGAACCGATATCCGCCACCGCTGGAGGTTTTTTACAGTCCTGCTGGCCTTCATATTTTTGATACCACGCTTACAGGCCCAGCCAACCGAGCAGACGGTCCAGAACCGGTTCCTGTTCATTTTTGACACCTCGCGGGACATGAAAGCGCGGCTGGATGCGACGCAAAAAGAATTGAACACGCTGCTGGCCACCAGCCTGAGCGGGCAGCTGCATGCCGGCGACAGCATGGGCGTCTGGACCTTTGGCCAGGTCTTACAGACCAAGGATTACCCCCTGCAAACCTGGCATCCGGAGGCGGCAGTGATGATAGCCTCCAATCTGGTGAGGTTCGTCGGCAACCGCGCCTACGGCAAAACCACGCGGTTCGAGGTCTTACAACCGGCGCTCAACACCGTAGTGCAGGATTCCGAAAGACTGACGGTGCTGATTTTTTGCGATGGCGAAACGAAGTTCAGCGGAACGCCGTTTGACAACGGCATCAACCAGATCCTGGACCAAAAGCGTGCTGAACAAAGCACGGCGGCCCAGCCTTTCGTCATCGTGATAAGGTCACAACTCGGCCAATTCGCCGGCTGCTCCGTGAACCAGCCGCCGGCACCGATTAATTATCTCCAATTCCCTCCGTTGCCAGCGCCGCCGACACCACCGCCCCTAAAACCGACTAACAGCCCGGCGCCGGAACCCGTCGTGATCACCCAGCCATTGATCATCATCGGCACGAAGCCCGCGGCCAAACCTACACCCACCAATGCAGTGCCCGCAACGCCACCGGCAGCGACCAATCCGCCACCAACCGCAGCGGAAGCCCCAGCAAACATGGTAGGGACGCCAGCGGTGACCAATGTGGCCGGGCAACAAGGGATACCGACCAACACCGCGATACCGGCCACAGCCCAAACCTCGGCCCCGACAAACACCAACGCCACGAGCAAAAGTTTTCTGGTCATCGGCTCGGGTTTGCTCGGGGCGGCCATCGCACTAGGGATCGTTTTCTGGCGGCGACCACGCCGGACGGATCCGAGCCTGATCACACGCTCGATGAACGACCGGAAATGAATTCTGCGCGTGACTTTCCGCCGCTGGTTTGAAACAATTTCCGGCCATGAAAAAGCTTAAATTTATCTGTGCCCTCAGCCTTTTTGCCGCGGTGCTCGCGGGCCAAGCCCAAGATGCCAACAAGGAGGCGAAACCCGCGGTTGCCACGCCGGGATACGCGGATCCCGCCAAGCTCACCTTGACGGCACCCGAAACTTTCAAAGCGCAGTTCAACACGACCAAGGGAAAGTTTATCATTGAAGTCACCCGGTCTCTTTCCCCCAATGGCGCTGACCGCTTCTATAATCTGGTACGTTCCGGCTACTTCACCGATATTGCTTTCTTCCGGGTGATCCCCGGCTTCATGTGCCAGTTCGGGATCCATGGCGACCCGGCGGTTTCCGCGAAGTGGCGCGAGGCGAACATTCCGGACGATGCCGTCAAGGGCAGCAACGCGCGCGGCACGATCACCTTCGCCACCGCCGGTCCCGGGACGCGCACCACGCAGCTGTTCATCAACTTCGGCGACAACACCAGCCTGGACGGACAGGGTTTTTCGCCTTTTGGCAAGGTGATCGAGGGCATGGACGTGGTGGATAAAATCAACAGCGAGTATGGCGAGGGAGCCCCAAGCGGTCGCGGACCGGCCCAAGGCCAGGTCCAGTTTGAAGGTAATGCCTACCTGAAAAAGGAATTTCCGAACCTGGATTACATCAAATCGGCAAGCATCGTCACGTCGCTGCCGCCGGCGGTGAGCAAGTAACACTCAACCCAATCATTTATGAGCGAAGCTGCCATCCTTACCACCAGCGCCGGCGAAATGGTCCTCGAACTCTGGCCCGACGTTGCGCCCGGGCACGTTGCAAATTTCAAAAAGCTCGCCCAGCAGGGCTTTTATGACGGCACCTGTTTTCACCGCGTCATCAAAGGGTTCATGATCCAGGGCGGTGACCCGAACACAAAAGACGAAGCCAAACAGCAGCAATGGGGCACGGGCGGCCCGGGCTATCAAATCAAGGCCGAATTCAATGACCGGCCCCATGTCCGGGGCGTCCTCTCGATGGCCCGTTCGAACAATCCGGAGTCCGCCGGCTCACAATTTTTCATCTGCCACGGCGACCCGCGCTTCCTTGACCGACAATACACCGCGTTCGGCAAATTGATCAAAGGGGACGATGTGCTGGAAACCATCGGCACCACGCCGACGCACCCCGGCGACCGGCCCGTCAAACGCATGAGCGTCACGAGCGTCAAGATCGTCCCGCTGGATACGGTCAAGTAATCCACGGAAATTCAATCAGCCACGCCGGAAGCGGGAAATTTCCCGCTTCCGGCGTTTGGTTTTTCCTGATTGAATTCCCCGGTGGAAAACTCCCAGCTGGCCCAGCTACTCGTGGCGTTAGGTTGCCCGGCGGAAAAATCCGCCGAAATGGCCGCGCAACTGGACAAGCGCGCCCGGCAGCTGGCCGCCGAAAAAGGGCGCAACCACGAGGAGGCCCTGCGTCATTTGCTGACATTGATGAAACAAGGCTGGGCGGCGCAGGGGAAATGACGAATTTCCAAATATAACCGGCGAATTGAGTTTGCCTTTTGCAAAGGCGGCGGCTATTCGTCATGCAAAATTCGCACCTTAAAATTTCTATGATTCGACCCTGGAAAACCATCCGTTCCACACCGGTCGGTGATTTCCGCATCTTCACAATCCGCTCGGACGTAAAAATTTCCCCGCGCACGGGCAAGGAGCACGACTTTTTCGTGCTCGATAGCGTCAACTGGGTCAACATCGTCGCGGTCACACCGGACCAGGAGCTGGTGATGGTCGAACAATACCGCCAGGGTTCAAACACCGTGGAATTGGAAATTCCCGGCGGGATGATGGATCCGCATGAGACCGACCCGGTGATGACGGCGGTGCGCGAATTGCGCGAGGAAACCGGCTACGAAGGTGACAACGCGAGACAGCTGGGGAAAATCCATTCCAACCCCGCCATTTTAAGCAACATCACGTACACCGTATTAATCGAGAACTGCCGTTTAAAACACGGCGTGGAATTTGACCATGGCGAAGATCTGGAGACGCACCTCGTACCGGCGGCGGAAATTCCAAAGCTCGTCGCCGACGAAAAAATCGGCCATCCGCTGGTCGTCGCGGCGCTGTTTTATTTTGAGCTGTGGCAGAGGGGATTGAAAACAGCCTAGCCACGGCCCGGATCTCCCATGCCGATTTTTTATGAGTGTCAGCGCTGCACGGCCTGCTGCCGCTGGCCGGGCCAGGAGCGATTGACCGCGGAGGAAATCACCCGCCTGGCCGCGTTCAATGGCCTGAGCGAAGCGGAATTCATCCAGGAATTCACGCGGCTACGCTGGGACCGCGGCGGACTGGCCTTGCAGGAAAAACCGGACGGCGGCTGCATTTTTCTGGACGGCGATGATTGCTCGGTGCAACCGGTCAAGCCGCAGCAATGCCGCGATTTTCCGAACCTATGGAATTTCCCCGGCTTCGAGCAATCCTGCCGTGCCCTGCCCCACTTGGTCGGCGAGGAGGAATATCAACGCCGTATCGCCGAGATCAAAGCAAAAGGAAACGACCGCGCCTAAAAGCACTTCAACTCAAATTCACGGGATCGATGTCCACCGCCAGCGAGACATCTTCCGGCAAGGCCAGAGACTTGATAATCCGGGCCAGTTCACGGCTTAAGGAACTCATCGCGCGGGTCCGGAGCATGATCTGGTAGCGGTAAAAATTCTCCGCGCGCAGCAACGGCGCGGGGGCCGGCCCGGAGACGACCAAATCCTTCAGCGCCAGCAAATTTTTCTCCAGCTCGCGTTTCAAATGATCGGCGGTGAACCTTATTTTTTCCTCGTTGCGGCCTTTGAGCGTGAGCAGCGCGACGCGGCTCACCGGCGGATATTTCAGCTGTTCGCGGAATTCAATTTCCTGTTCGTAGAAGCCCACGAAGTCGTGACGGCGCGCGTATTGGATGGCCGGATGAAACGGCGTGAACGCCTGCACAAAGACCTCGCCTTCCACATCCCCACGACCCGCGCGACCGGCAACCTGCGTGAGCAATTGGAAGGTGCGCTCGCCCGCGCGGAAATCCGGCTGGTGCAGCGCCGAGTCCGCGTAAATGATGCCGACCAGCGTGACATTCGGGAAATGCAGCCCTTTCGCGATCATCTGCGTCCCGACGAGGATGTCAATTTTGCCCGCGCGAAAATCGCCGAGAACGTGACGGTAGTCGTCCTTGCGCTTCATCGTGTCGGCGTCCATGCGCTTAATGCGCGCCCGGGGAAACAGCTTGGCGAGGACCTCCTCGACCTTCTGGGTGCCGGTGCCGGCAAAACGAATCGCCGGATTCTTACATTTCGGTTCCGGGCAGACGAGCGGGACCTTTTCATTATGGCCACAGATGTGGCAGGCCAGCCGCTGATCAATGCGATGATACGTCAGCGACACGCTGCAGTTGGGGCAGTTCGCAACATAACCGCATTGGGGACACAACAGCGAAGTCGAGTAGCCACGCCGGTTCAAAAACAAGATCGTCTGCTCGCCGCGTTCGAGACGCTGAGTGATGGCTTCCTTGAGCTGCGGTGAAAAGAGCGGCGGGCCCTTACCGTCACGCATCGCCGACCGCATGTCGACAACACGAGTGCGCGGCAGCTTCTGGTCGTCCACACGCTCAGGCAATTCCAGCAGCATGAATTTCCCGCGGCGGCAATTGTAAAAACTCTCCAGGGAAGGCGTGGCCGAGCCGAGCACGACGACCGCGTTTTCCATCTGTCCGCGCATGATGGCAACATCGCGGGCATGATAACGGGGCGCCTCCTCCTGCTTATAGGTTTGCTCATGCTCCTCATCGACGATAATGAGCCCGAGCGGCTCGACCGGCGCAAAAATAGCGGAACGCGCACCGATGACAATGCGAGCCCGCCCCTGACGAATCTTGTGCCATTCATCGTGTCGCTCGCCCGCGCTCAAATGCGAATGCAGCACCGCGACAAGCGTCGGTAATTTGCCGGAACTAAACCGCGCCTTGAACCGCTCGACGGTCTGCGGTGTCAGGGCGATTTCCGGCACCAACACAATGGCGCCCTGCCCGCGCGCCAGCGCGTGCGCGATGGCTTGCAGATAGATCTCCGTCTTGCCGGAGCCGGTGACGCCGTGCAACAGAAAGGTAGCAGACCCGGCAGCGGCACCTTTTTCAGCCTTCCGGCCGCTCACTTCATCCCCTTGATTCATCGCGGCCTTAATTTTTTCGAGCGCGGCAGCCTGGGCAGGATTCAAGGTTATCGGCTGGGTCGCCAGAATGGTTTCGCGGGCATACGGATCGCGCTCGGAGACTTCGGCGGTGAGAGAAACGAGACCACGATCCTCAAGTTTACGGACCGTGTTAGCGGTTGTCTTCGCCAGACGCAACAGCTCCGACAACATGATTACCCGGCGCTCCTCGACAAGGTTCCAAACCGCCTGCTGGCGCCCCGGCAATTTGGGAAATTCCCCGACGAAAGGGAGCGCACGAACCAACAATCTTTCGCGCCAGCCCGCGTCCTCCTTGCGCACCGCTTCGGGCAGCACCGACTTCAACGCTATTTCCGGCGCGCAGCAGTAATATTCGCCGATCCAGCGCGCCAGCTTCAACACCTTGGGCGTAACCAGTGTTTGCGCGCCGATGACCTTGAGGATCGGCTTGAGATTCGCGTGACCGGATTCCTCGGCGACGGCAGTGACGACGCCGAGAAGCTTGCGCGGCCCGAACGGCACTTGCACGCGGCTGCCGACATCAATCTGCCCCGCCAAATCTGCCGGAATCAAATAATCAAATTCCTTGCGCAGCGCGATTTCCAAACTGACGCGGGCGATCATTTTAATCACGCGTGATGCTGCGGAGTTCGGTTTCGAGTCGCTGGCGGAGTTGCTCGCGCTCGGCCACCGTCGCCTCGCGCGGGATCCGGACCGGCTTTTCGTAAATCACTTCACAACGCGAGAAGGGCAGCGGGATCTGAAAGCGGTCCCAGCTTTTCACGCGAATTTTCCAACCCAAGTGATACGACACCGGCACGATGGGCAGACCGGTGAGTTGGGCCAGCGACATGACGCCTTCCTGCACGACATAGAGCGGCCCGCGCGGGCCGTCCGGCGTGATGGCGAGATCGTAACCGCGTTCGGCCCAGGTGGTCAGTTCGAGCAGAGCCTGCGGACCGCGCCGACTGGAAGAGCCGCGCACGGGCTGCACCCCAAAACATTCCAGAATTCCGGTGAGAAAACCGCCGTCCCGGCTGGCACTGACCATCGCCGCCATGCCGGGTGTCCGATTCCGCTTTTTGACATAGTCGAAATAGGCCGGCATGCACAGCGCCAGCCGGTTGTGCCAAACGCAATAGATCGCGGGACCGGGGGTCGGAACATTGATAAAACCGGAACGGTCGTCGCGCCGGTAACGCAAGGTGGCAGAGACCAGTCTAATCAACGCAAAAACCAACCCCGCCACCAACCTTTGATACCACCGTGGTTTGTGAGCCACGACCACACCGCCGGCTTTTGAACGCTTGAGGCGGGCTGATTCATTTTGAGCGGGCGGAATTTGACCTGGCATCACGATCCTTTTTTCAGGCAGGCGCGAACCAGTTGTTCGACCGAGGCGGAAGCGCCAAGCATCGCCTGAGCCGCACGGACGGCGTCATGCGCGTCAATCTGTTTGAAACCCAGCGCCATGAGCGCGAGCGTGGCGTCGTTAGTTTTCTGGTCGTCAGCCGACAGTGCATGTTTGGCACTGGCGGCTTCCAGCGCACCGGCCGCGCCGATTTTGTCGCGCAACTCGACCACAATCCGTTCGGCGGTCTTTTTGCCAACGCCGGAAATTTGCGAAAGCGATTTCACATCGCCGTTCGCCACCGCGCCCCGAAACACCACCGCGTTCATGCCGCTCAAAATGTTCAGCGCTGTTTTTGGGCCGATGCCGCTGACATTATTGATGAGCAGGCGGAACAAATCACGCTCCACCACCGTCGCGAAGCCGTAAAGAATGTGCGCGTCTTCACGGACAATGAGCTGGGTGAGCAGTTTCACCGGCTGGCCGGGGGCCGGTATCTTATCGAATGAAGACAATGGAATCAGCACCTCGTAACCGATGCCGTTCACCTCCACGATGACTTGTGTGGGCAGCGCCTCGACCAGTTTGCCTTGGAGAAAAGTGATCATGTTTGAATCGTGAATCGTATTTCGTTGAATCGTTAAATCGTCCAAGACCCGGTGCCGCCAATCGATTCAACGATGTAACGATTCAATATATCAACGATTGGCTTCATGCCGGGTTCAAATTTTCTTTGGCGCGTTCAATCCGCTCCGCGAATTTCCCTGCGCATGGGCCAGCGCCAGCGCCAATGCGTCAGCGGCGTCGGGCGCAGGCAGTTCGGCAAGGTTCAACATCCGCTGCACCATCTTAGCCACAGCGATTTTTTGAGCCGCACCGTACCCGACGATGGCCTGTTTCACCTTGCGGGTGGCGATTTCGTAGATGTCCAAACCCGCCGCAGCGATGGCCGCCATCGCCGCGCCACGAGCTTCGCCCATAATAATGGCGGTTTTCAGATTTTGGGCGAAGAAAAGGCCTTCCACCACACATACCGTCGGTTGATATCGGCTCAAAACGTCCCGCAGCGTCTGCGATATTTTGGCCAGACAACGCGAACGTTCCCAATCTTTGGGACAGGAAATCGTGCCCTGCGCCAGCACGACCGGGCGGGCTTTCTCAAAGCGGATGACCCCGTAGCCGGTGCCACGGAGCGACGGATCAATGCCGATAATAATTTTTTCCGTAACGAGTGACGAGTGACGAGTGACGGTCGCAACCACTTCGGGCGACGGCTTGCCACCAAGACGTTCCTTCATCTGCTCAAATTGCCGCAGGGAAATTCCCACACAGAGACTTTGCCAGCGGCGGCGAAGCGGCAAAAGCAAAAACGCCGCAAAGAAAATTCCTCACGGCGGTTGAAACGTCAAATCTTTCGACACTTCAATGTCCCGGCCAGTTTTGATTTCCGTTGTTTCCATAATGACCGCCACCTGATTGCTGGTAACCACCCTGATAACCGCCCGGCGGGTGAGAATAGCCACCCGGCGGCGATGGCGCGGGCACGTAAGCCGGAGCCGATGGTTGCGATGCGGGATGATAATTATTTTGCGTCGTCACGTTACGCGGTGTTCCCGCAGGCTGCCATTGCGAATTGGGATTGCCGTGATTCACCACTGGAGTTTGAGCAGGAGTAACGGGCGTCGGCTGATGATAACCGGCAACCGGAACCGGATATTGCGGAGCCGCCACGCCCGCAGGATTACGTTCCAGCTGCGGCTGACCCGGCGTAGCGCCGTAGTGCGACGGCGTATGCGGGCCGGGATTATTGCGGTTCACCGGCGGCATTTGACCCAGGACAGGCTGCATCGGCGAATGATAATTTGCCGACGGCACCCCGTTTTGCGGAGGCGTCGAAGCGTTGTAGCCACGACGCGACGGCGACTGATCGGGCACAGGATTGTATCGCGACGGTGCGTTTTGACCAGGCATCCGGTTTTGATCCGGTTGCGATGCGTAACCTTGCGGCGAACCCGGTGAACGCAAGGGTGAACCAAAATCGCGCGAGGAGCCCGGATGGTTTCCGCCCGAGCCATTGGAGGGGTGATTATACCGCTGATTTTGCCCGCCCTGGACATAGGTATTATTGATCTGGTGGACCGGCACCGGATCGATCCGCGTGCGGCTGGCAGTGGCGATATTTTCCACCCCGATGCCGTGATTGACGATGGTGTGGTTGTTGAAGTTGTAATTATTGATGACGGTCGTGTTATTGTAGACCTGCGTTACCTGAGCCGGAGCGACGCAATAATGACGCGGATGCGGATTGCAAAAATACGGCGTCGGAACAAACGTATAGCAGTTTGCGCCCAGGCCGAAACCGAAACCCACGCTCACGTTACCGCCGTTATAGACAAAACCCACGCCCGCCTGATAGGCCGTGTGCGGCGGCAAAGGCGCCCACCCGCAATAATTATTTGAATAACGCCAGGTCACCCAGGACGGCGCCCAGACGGAATCGGGATACCAGCACCAGCCGATGCTGGCATCACGGAACCAGCGTCCGTAGTGAAACGTAGCGCCCCACGCATAACTGGAAGCCCAATACCAGCCGCAATCGGAATAAACCCAATATCCGTTGTCGCAATACGGCTGCCAGCCGGAGTTATAAACACAGACCGTCGGCCGCCAGCACCGGCCATAACCGTTGATGACCACCCAACTGCCGTAAGGGGACAGGCTGGTGTAAAAATAATCCACCGTGACCGGAGCGGGCGGCGGCGCCACTTCCGTCACATTGGCGGGAGCCGGAGCCGGGACAGCTTCCGCCGGCGGAGGGGTTGTCGCCGACGCGGGCGGCGCAGCCTGCGTTGCAGCGAACTGCTGTTGCAATTGCTGGTCATGCTGCATCATCGCGGTCACGAGCTCATTCGGCGCGCCGAGGTCAGTGAGATAAATAATTTTTCCCGAGTCGAGATTAAACAGGCTGGTAGCATTGGTGACATAGGTCATTACAATGCTTTGATCCACGCCCGCCTGGGTAAGCCGCACCACTTCGGCATACGGACTGCCGGGAACGATGTTCGGCGGTGGCGCCACCGGCGTGACCGGAGCAACCGATGTACCCGCGTCCGGCGCGGGCGGTGTCTGAGCGGCGCTGTTTTGCGGCCAACCGCCGGCGGCCAGGGCAAGCGTGACCGCAGCGGCGACAGGAAGGTAATTCCGGGAAAGCGATGTTTTCATAAATGAGCCGTAGTTATTTCAATTTTGAACCGTTTCACCACCTTTGACGGCTTTGGCACGGGAAGTATTCAAAGGCCCACAAATTCCAAGGTTTCGTTACAAATCCAGTCGAAAACCAGTGTTTGGCAAATCAAGTCGGGATCGCTGGCAGCCAGTTAATCCCGAAACTGATCAATTCGGTCGCCATCCCGATGCAGTTTGACACGTTCAACCCGTAACTGGAGATCCGGCTGGTTCCATAGCATGGTCCAGCGCAATTCCTGACGTCCGCGTCGAACGGGTAGTTCAAACCGGCTCGGCAATCAAGTCATAGTCCGTGCGGCCGACGACTTTAACCCGGGCGAATTTTCCCACCGGCAATTTACCGCGCACATAAACGCGCCCGTCAATATCCGGCGCATCGGCTTCGCCGCGAGCAACCAGAAAATGACGGGTGGCGAGTGGCGAGATTCCTGTTCGCGCAACAAACCGTGTTCCCAGGAACTAACGTTCGCACCCTGCAATTGCTTCGCATCCGCCTCACCCTCGATCAGAACCTTAAGCTCGCGGCCCACGAACGATTCAGAGACCTCCCGGGCAATCTCATGCTGCGCGGCCATGACGAGTTCCCGGCGTTGCCGGCGGACCTGGTCGGGGATCTGGCCGGCCATCCGGCCCGCGAGCGTACCGTCTTCCTGCGAATAGGTGAAAACACCGAGCCGCTCGAATTTCGTCTCACGGATGAAATCCAGCAGCGCCTGAAAGCTCGCCCCGGTCTCGCCGGGAAAGCCGACGATGAACGTTGTCCGCAGTGCGATGCCGGGAATACCCGCGCGGATACGCCGGATGAGGTCCACGATGTATTGCTGCGAGGTTTCACGCCGCATCCGTTCGAGCATGTTCCCGTGGATATGCTGGAGCGGGATATCCACGTAGCGCGCAACTTTCCGGCAGTCGGCAATGGTCGCAATGAGTTCATCGGTCCAATGGGCGGGGGTGCGTGTAAAGCAGGCGGATCCAGAAATCGCCCTTGAGGGCATTCAACTCGCGCAGCAGGGTGCAAATGGTCGTGGCATCGTTGGCGAGGGATCGCGTGGCGGCGGAAAATTTCTCGGGCGAGGAAATGGCGCGGGAATGATTCGGACGCAGATCCAGTCCGTAATAAGTCGAGTCCTGCGAAATCAAGTTGATCTCCTTCACGCCGTCGGCGATGAGCGCGCGGGCTTCCCTAACGATATCACTCTGCGTACGACTGCGATGAGAACCGCGCATCCGGGGAATGATGCAGAAACTGCACGGGTGGTTGCAGCCCTCGGCGATCTTGAGATACGCGAAATGTTTCGGCGTGAGACGAAAGCGCGGCGTGCCAAAATCGGGGATGAAGGTTGGGCGTGCGGTAACATCGAGCAGTGGTTGCGCAGCGGTGTTGCGGGAGCGCTCCGCGGCTTTTTCTTTTCCAAACGGAATGGCGGCGCTCTGCCGAGACGCCGCTACGACGGTCTTGGTTTTGCCAAATTTATCCGAGCCGCGCAGAGATTCTTCCTTTTCGTGGACAGAAGGATCGCGGCTTTTTTCCAGTTCGTTCAATCGCCCAACGACTTTTTGTTTCCGACCACTGACAACTGACTGTTGACTACCGACTTTTCCCGCCCGATTGGCAATCGCCTTGCCCACGATGTCGCCGACCTGGGCGACCTGATCGATACCCATGAAGGCATCCACTTCGGGCATGAGCCTGGGCAATTCCTCGCGAAACCGCTGCGAGAGACAGCCGGAAACAATGACCGCCTGACCGCGGCGGCTGGCGTCGCGCAGCTCGACGGATTCGAGGATCGTATCCACGCTTTCTTCCTGCGCGGAATCAATAAAGGAACAGGTATTGACGATGACGGCGTCGGCGCTGGCGGCATCGTTGGTGATCTCGACGCCGCTTTGCATCAGCGAGCCAAGCATGATTTCGGCGTCCACCAGATTTTTGGCGCAGCCGAGCGAGATCAAGCCGACGCGCAATGGACGCGCCACAGATTTTTTTTCTTTAGTCACAGAAGATCAAGGCTACGCAAACTGCCGGCATCGGTCGAAATCATTTCGCAGCGGAATTCGTGACTTCCGTTTCCACGGTATTCGTCCCGGTCACAGTCGGCGTGTTAGTGGAAATGGTCCCGGCGGGCGGCCCAGCGGGTTCGGCGGGCAGGCCCAGCTGGGTGCGCAAAACGGCGCGGGCGGCAAACGGCAGGACCGGTTGCTGCGTGTCGAGCAGCTTGTTCAGCACATTGCGATTCATGACCTCAAACGGCGGCAGGCCGACGCGCGCAATATTGCTTTGCATCTTGGAAATCTTGCTCATGTATTTGTCATAGACCTTCCGGGCGAGCAGCCGGTAGCCGACGGAATGGTCATCCTGCCCGATGGCCAGCTGGAGATAGGACCGCGCCAGCAAACCCTGGATGACCCCGGTGATGCGTTCCTGCGAAGTGTCACCCACCTCCGACTGCACGCGGGCCACGGCGTATTCATCCAGCGTGAGGTTGCGCGGAAATGATTCCGGGTCACTGTCCAAGATGCTTTTGTCCGGATACTTGTCACCCAGAACCTTATACCACCTGGCGGCCTCGGCCAGGCGGTTGTTTTCGTAGAGAAAATAAACCGCATCCTTCAGAAAATTCCGGTAGGCGTTGCCGATGTGGTCGCGATATTTCTCGTCCTCATTCATCAAGGCCACATAGGCGGCGTCAACCTTGGCCACCAGATCAAGGTTCGGCTCGAGGGACACCGTCTTGGCAAAGGGATCGCGGATGATCCGCCCGTGGTGAAAGGCCTGGAGCATGGACTGGTAGATAATACGGCGCAGGGTGATCAAATCATCGGGCTTCACCTTGTCGGGATGTTCCTTCGCCTTCTGCAAACCCAGCGCCCCCCAGTAAATCGCCTGCGCCTCGGGCAGCCGCCAGTCGAGCGGCCCATATTGTTCATCGATTTTCCGGGCAAACACAGGATCGATTTTGTATTTTTCGCGCAAGACGAGCGCATTGGTCTGGTCCACGGCGGTCACCGGATTAATCAATGCGGAGAAATTCGTCCCGTCCGCGCCGTAAAACGGCTCCATTTCCACCGCCCATTGCTGCTTGTAATAGGTGTTTGCGTCGTCGAGGTTCTGACCCATCTTGTGCTGGAAAAACCACGCGAGTTCGCGATAGATCAAAAGATCATTCGGATTAAAGCGCAGGCCCTCATCGCGCAGCAGGTCGATGCCCCGCTCAACCCAACGCCAGCGGTCGGGAAAATCCTTGAACTTGACGGAAATATTATAGGCCATGTTCCAGCCCTGAAACAGCCAGACCTGGGTGAAACTGGGCTCCAGATCGGTGATCCAGTTGGCGAGCTGCGCCGCCTCAAAAAACTTGTCATCATTCTGCAAATCGTTGGCGCGAATCCAGAGGGCGTTGGCAATCAAACCGCGAAAGCCGCCCAGCGCGACCGTGGTGAACGCCAGCACGGGCGGCGCGTTTTCCAGCGCGCTCAGGCGGGTCAGGCCAAGCTGCTCACGGTCGCGGTTCAAGGCCATTTGCATCCGGCCGGAACCGAACAGCAAGCCAACCGTCAGCAGGAGCAGTAGAATTTTTTTGGCGCGGGGGCTCATGAACACCGGTTTAAGGTTGATGGTTGAAGGTTGTAAGAGGCTCCCGCCCGCACGCGGCAACTTTCAACCCACCCCTTTGAGCTGGCAACAAGGTTTTCATTGGTTTCCCTGAGCCGTCGCCAGTTCGCGCCGCTGAAACAACACGATGCCGGTCAGTGCGAAGCTGCCGCCGAGCAGCAGGACGATTTGACCGAAAGCCAACCCCAACTCAGTCCAGGTGATGGCGCGGCCGGTGCTCAACGCGTCGATCGGCGAGAAATTCTCCACCAGCCGGGTGATGGTTAAAATGCCCTTGAACATTGGAATCAAAACCGAGTCGGCGCCCGAATGGCCCATCACGCCGGTCTCCTCGTTGCCGCCCACGACCGTGCCGGACTCGACCGCGTCAGACAGCGTGCTGCTGGACAGGATCACCACCAGCATGGCCAGCGAGAAAAAGGCAGCGACGGGAAAGGAAAGGAAACTGGCGGCGGCCAGCCCCAGGGCGGCCAGCAGCGCCATCCAGCAAAAAATGATGGCTAGCCCGCGGGCAAAATTCAGCGCGAATCCACCTTCGGGATACAAAAGCTCCAGGCCATCCTCGAGCGGAAACAGGAGCGAGGTTTCATTGGGGTTCACAAAAACGACACTGAGCACACCGTTTGAGTCGAACAGATTCGGGGGGATTTGAAATTCGTGGAACGTGTCCGGCGCTAGGCTCATCGGCGTTTCGGTCTGCCAGAGCTTAGCGGTCTCCGGCACGCCGGCCTGCCACAAGGCGAGGTACGTGCCCGACGCGCTTTTCTGGGCCGCGTTGAATTTCACGCGGAGCTGCAGCGGCCGGTCGCGCAAATAATTTTTGGCGAAACCCAGATCAATCTGCCATACGCGCGAGTAACCCGGCTGCACCACCTGATAGGATGCCTTGACCTGCTCCCGGATCTGTTTTTGAACCTCCGGCAGATCCACCGTCGTCACCGGGGTAGTTTTCAACCGCTCATGCAAAATCCGCGCGGCCTCCGCGTCGATATCCGCGGCGAAATTCTTTTCCGTGGCGGAGCCGCGCGCCACCAGGACCTGCTCCTGCAATTTCTTCTGCTCCGCCGCCGGCAGTTTGGTCGCGCGCCATTGGAGCAAGCCAAAAACACACGTGCCGGAGATTGCGAGCAACACCGCGTTCAGCGACACAAGGCCGAGCCACTTGCCCAGCCAAATCTGCCAGCGGGCAATCGGCTTGGTGGCGACCACCTGGATCTGGCATTCCTCGATGTCGCGCGCCAGCGTGCCGCAGGCCAGCCAGAGGGTCGAAATTCCGAGCAGCGCCGTGATGGCGGTCAGCGTGTAGGTCAATATGATCTGCGTGAAGCCCTGCGCCGTGCCGTCGTCCTGGATGATGAGCGGCAGGCCGACGACGGCCAGAATCAGGAGCACCGCGATGACAAGGAACAGCTTGAACCGCAGCGCGGCCTTCCAAGTCAACCAGGCGATGGCGAGAATTCTTTGCATTAATTTCGGTTTGCAGGAGACGACGTGAGGAGTCTCATTTTAAAAGCTGAAATTTTATTCAGAGCCTCCTCACGTCGGCTCCGACAATTCTTATTTTTTGTTTCCGCCCAGCAGAGAGGATAATTTTTCATCCGCCTTCGACAAATCAACCGGCTTGGCTTCCGGCGACGGTTTGACCGGTGGCGGCGACGGCTGGCTGGCTTGCGCCAGCGCTTCCAGCTTCTGGTCGTCCACTTTCGGCGTGGCAGATGGCACCGCCGGTTGGGCTGCCACGGCTGGCGATGTCATCTGCGGCAAGGAAAGTTTCTCCAAAACTTTTTCCGTCTCCGGTCTGACTTCCACGCCGCCGCGCAGATATTCGGCCACCCGCGCCCCGGACTGCGCGCCGCTGGTTTCGTTGGCGGCGCGCGCCTTCGCCACCACGTCGAGAAAATAACTTTCG
>CAIJNQ010000139.1 GCA_903822015.1 uncultured Verrucomicrobia subdivision 3 bacterium
AGGCCGAAGGCCTCCGCGTTTTCAACGAGCATCACCGTCGCGTTCGGCACGTCGACGCCGACCTCGATGAGCGAGGTTGCGAGCAGCACCTGGAATCGGTTCGCGCGAAATTCCGCCATCACGCCCTCCTTTTCCGCGCCTTTCAGCCGGCCGTGCAGCAGGCCGACCTGAAACGGCGCGAGCCGTTTTTTCAGATGCTCAAATTCCTTGGTCACCGCTTTGAGGCCGTCGGCATTTTCCTCGACGCGCGGATAGACCACGAACGCCTGCCGGCCGGCGGCGATTTTTTCGCGGATGAAATCCCACACCTTCGGCAGTTTGTCCGCCGCCCGCACAAAGGTTTTTATCGCGCCGCGACCGCCGGGGAGTTCGTCGATGACCGATACGTCCAGGTCGCCGTACAGCGTCAGGCCGAGCGTGCGCGGAATCGGCGTCGCCGTCATGACCAGCAGATGCGGATAATTCCCCTTGCGCACCAGCGTCTCCCGCTGGGCCACGCCGAATTTGTGCTGCTCATCAATGATCACCAAACCAAGCATGGGCAGGTCAAAGCCGCCGGTGAGCAGGGCGTGGGTGCCGATGAACAAGGTTGAAGGTTGAGGTTTGAGGGTTGAAGGTTTATTTCGCGCGGACACCGCAGTGGTTTCAACCGGCACCTTGCAACCGGCACCTTGCAACCCCGCGTCTTTACGACTTCCGGTTTGCAAATGGACTTGGACGCCCAATGGTTCAAACCATTTTGTTAAGTTACGGAAATGCTGTTCCGCCAGGATTTCCGTCGGCGCCATCAAGGCCGTGTTGAATCCGCTTTCCAGCGCCATCAGCGCCGCGCACGCCGCCACGGCGGTCTTGCCGGAGCCGACATCGCCCTGCAGCAACCGCCGCATCGGGTGCGCGCCGCCCAGGTCCGCGCGGATTTCGCGCAGCACCTTCGCCTGGGCGGCGGTGAGCTTGAAACCCAGTTCCGCGAGAAAGGGCTTCATCAATCGGTTGTTCCCGCCGCAGGGCAGGGCCTTCGCGCTGGCCTCGAATTTTTTGCGACGGGACTGGATCTGGAATTGCAGTGCCACAAATTCATCCAGCGCCAGCCGTTGCCGCGCGAACTCCACATCCGTCAACTCTTCCGGGAAATGAATCATGCGGACGGCGTTGGCTCGCGCGGGCAGCTGGGTTGAAGGTTGAAGGTTGAAGGTTGAAGGTTCTTTGGGCATGGCTGCCGCGGTTTTTTCAACCTGCAACTTGCAACCTGTAACTTGCAACTTCGACCACTCTGGCTCCTCGATTTCACTTTCGAATTTTTCCAGCGCCCGCCAGACCAGCGTCCGCATGACCCGCGCCGTGAGGCCTTCGGTAAGCGGGTGGATGGGCACGATGCGGTTGACGTGGATGAATTCATCGTCGCCCGGCTCGACGTATTCCGTTTCGGGATGATCCATGTTCCGCGGCTTGAGCGAATCCGGCTTGCCGAAGATCAAGAATTCGCGGCCGACGGCATACCAGTCTTCCATCCACGGTTGCGCCTGCCACCATCGGCAATGCAAATGTGCCGTGCCGTCGTCGAACACGCACTCGAACATCGCTCGCGCGCCCTTGCGAAAGCGTTTCACGCCGGCGGCGACGATTTTGCCGCGCACCGTGGCCGCCTCTTTTAATTTTAATTCACGGATGGGGAGAAATTTCCGGCGGTCCTCGTAGCGTCGCGGTTTATGCAGCAACAGATCTTCGACCGTGAAAATGTTCAGTCGCGCCAGCAGTCGGGCGCGTTCCTCGCCGACACCCCAGACGGAGGCAACCGGCCTTCGCAAGCCGGTTTCATCCCAGCCGGCGGGTGCAGCAAGCGGAGAAATCTTATTTTCCGGCGGCGACATCGCCCGCACGATACAAACCGCAGAATCAAACCTCAATCACCGTGATTTCGGGCCGGCAATTGAACCGGAGGTTGTAGTGGCCGATGTAGCCGATGCCGGGATTGACGTAGAGCGGCCCGGCCGGCGTCTGGAACAAGCCCAGGTCATATTCGTCCACGTGGTGCGGGAGCGTGATCGGGCCGTAAAGCGGCAGCCGCACCTGGCCGCCGTGCGAGTGTCCGGCCAGCACCAGGTCGAATTTCCGCCCGGCGAGATTTTTAACGTGGGCCGGATAATGGGTGAGCAGAATATTCTTCGCCCCGGGGTCGGCCGGCGGCAGTGCCAGCTGCGGGAGCACGCAGATGCTGCCGATCAGGTTGGTTTTTTTATCGGGGATGGCATGGCTGGCATTCATCAGCCAGGCCCCGCCGGTGGCGGCAAAGCATTCCCTCACCGGTCCGAAGGAAATCCGGCTCCAGAAATCGTGATTGCCCGGCACGCCGTACAGCGGAACCTGGATGCCCGACAAAATATCCAGCGCGGCGGGCAGGTGCTCCTTGTCCTCGACGAGGTCGCCGGTGAAACAGGCGAAATCCGGTTGGAGCGCATTGATGGTGTTCACCACGGTCTGGAGATAATCGCGGTCGCCCTTGTGGTGCACGTCGGAAAAATGCGCCAGCCGGCAGGCGGGTTCGCCGCTGCCGATGCGCAGCCGCTGCACCTTCAACCAGGTGGGTTCGAAGGTCACCGCCTCCGCGCCCATCGCCAGCGGGGTCGCCAGCAGGGCGGTCAGGAGAAACTTGCGACGGCTGATCGGTTTGAATTTTATCATAGGGCGTTGGCTCCGGCACGCCACCCGATCAGACATCCCCGGCATTGCTTCCGTTCAATCGCCCAGCTACGTTTTGCGCGTGCCCGTGATGTTCCGCCCCCCCGAATATTCGCCGTTGCTGCTGTTGCTGCGCGTGAATGCGCTGCATAGCTGGCGGCGGCTCCTCGCGGTGCGCGAGCAGTCGCGCCTGCTCACCAGCATCATCGGCGTGTTTATCATCGGTTATCTGGTGCTGTCCTTCTGGCTGTTTTACGACGGGCTGCGGTTCCTCGCCAAATTTCCCGGTCTGGGCGCGGTGCTGACGGAGCGGTTGATGTTCGTGCTGTTCGCGTTTTTGTTCGGCTTGCTGCTGTTGAGCAACCTGGTCATCAGCTACACCAACCTCTTCCGCAACCGCGAGACGGCGTTTCTGCTGACGCTGCCGGTCTCGACGCAGGTGATTTTCCGCTGGAAATTCATTGAGTCCATCGTGCTGGCGTCGTGGGCTTTTTTATTCCTGATCGCGCCGTTGCTCGCCGCGTTCGGCCTGGTCCGCGAGGTGCCGTGGCATTTTTATGTTTTGACGATGCTGTTGATCGCGCTGTTCATCGTGCTGCCCGGCATCATCGGCGCCTGGCTCGCGATCCTGATCGGCCGGTATCTGGACCGGCGCAATTTCCAGATCGCCCTGCTGGTGACGTCCATCGCCGTGCTTCTGGCCGCCGCCTTCTGGTGGAAGGCCAGCCCGGCCACCGACGAATTGCTCGACCGCCGCACGCTGGAGGCGCTGGATCAGTTGCTGGCCAAGACGCGCTTCACCATGTTTCCCTTCCTGCCCAGCTATTGGCTGTCTTCGGCGGTGCTGCAATGGACCGAAGGCATCCTGCGGGGCTCTCTGTTTTTCTCCCTGGTGCTGTTGAGCAACACCCTCTTCTTCGGCAGCATCGCCTTCACCCGGTTTGGCGGCCTGTTTTACGGCACGGCGTCGGCGGTGCAAAGCCGCGCGGCCAACGGGTTCAAGCTGGAAACGCTGCTGCGGCAAACCCGCCGACCGCGCTCCCCCGGCTTGCTGGAAAAAGTCGCCGGGAAATTGACCTGGTTCGACTCCTGCACCCGCGCGCTGGCGGTCAAGGACGTGCGGATGTTCTGGCGCGACACCACGCAATGGGGCCAGACCGTGATGCTCTTCGGCCTGCTCGGTGCCTACATCATCAGCGTGCGCAATTTTACGCACCAGATCACCAGCCCGTTCTGGATCAACCTGATCGCCTTCGCGAATCTCGCCACCTGCTCGCTGAACCTTGCCACGGTCACCACCCGGTTCGTGTTCCCGCAATTCTCCCTCGAAGGCCAGCGGCTGTGGATCGTCGGCATGTCGCCGATGGGTTTGGAGCGGGTCATCAAGACCAAATTCTGGCTGTCGAGCCTGCTTTCCCTCGTGGTCACCGTCGGCCTGGTCACGCTTTCCTGTTACCTCTTGAAAATGGTCTGGAGCGACGTCGCCTTTTTCGGCGCGGTCATTACCGTGATGACGTTTGCGCTCAACGGCCTCGCCGTCGGCCTGGGCGTGCTGTATCCGAACCTGCGGGAGGCGAACCCCGGCAAAATCGTCAGCGGTTTTGGCGGCACCCTCTGTCTGGTGGTGAGCTTTCTCTACATCCTGGCGTCGGTGGTCATGCTCGGCTTCGGCACCACCGGCCTGCACGGCCGGGCCAGCTGGGCGGTGGAAAGCATCATCGCCTTTGTGGCGCTTTCGTTTTTCATCGGCTGGCTGCCGCTGAAATGGGGCTTGCAGCGCCTGAAAAATTTCGAGACCTGAGCCCGGCGGCAAAACGGATAATTGGATTGCTGGATATGGGATGGGAAACCGCCCATCACGCCGCTGATCCAGCAAGCCATTTATCCACCAATCCCGCTTGCCAGTGCGGCAAACAACTTCTCCGCGTCGGCAAAATGCTTCTGTTTATAGGCCGTCACCAGGCTGAAACCCCTGCCATAGGCCGGGCCGTTCGCCACGCAGGCATTCGTCCGGCAGTCCGCAATTTGTCTTTTTGCCGCGCGCAAAGCGTCCGTCCGCCCGCCGTCCGCCTCAAACTTCCAGCCCACGATCCGGGCTTGGGGAAACCAGCCGCGCAACTGCGCGAGGATTTTCGGTGTCGGCGCCAGCTCGACGACGAGGCTGCCGCTGCGCGTGGAGATTTTCCGGGCGGGCGTCAACGGCTTCAGCTTTCCCGCCGCCCCGCGGATGAACATCCTGCTGAAACTGAAATCGCTCACGGCGGCCGCGTGAAAAACCGCATCCACCGGTTTGCCGGAAAACGCCTTCAGCTTCGCGCGCAAATCTGCCGTGGTGGAGAAGATTTTGACCGACTGCGCCCGGCGTTCGCCCGGCCAGGTCGCCGATTCGCCGATGAGCAGCGTCACCCGGTGGCCGCGCGCGGCGAGAAAATTGGCTAGCTCCGTGCCCAGCCGGCCCGTGGAGAAATTCGTGAGCCGCCGCACCTCATCCAGCGGCTCGAATGTCGGCCCGGCGGTGACGATGCAATTCATGCCGGCAGTTTAACCTCTAAGCGCGCGCGCAACACCAAGAAAATTTTTCTGCCGATGCAAAAAAGCCTGCGCGCTCGACACTTTCCCCGTTGCTGGTTAGCTTTGACCCATGAATTTTCTGGTCACCGGCGGCGCGGGCTTCATCGGCTCGCACGTTTGCGAACACCTCCTGCGCGACGGCCACCGCGTCTGGGCGTTCGACGACCTCAATCCGTTTTACGACCCGGAAATCAAACGGCGCAATCTTCGCGAAATCCAGTCCCTGGCCAGGCCGTTTGAATTCATTACCGGCGACATCACCGATGTGGCTGTGCTCGCCGGCCTTTTTGCCTCCGTCAAATTCGAGCAGGTCATCCACCTCGCCGCCCGGGCGGGCGTCCGGCCGAGCCTGGAACAGCCGGCCCTTTACCAGCGCGTCAATGTCGAGGGCACCGTGAACCTCCTCGAAGCCGCGCGGAAATCCGGGGTGAAAAAAATCACCCTCGCTTCGTCGTCGTCCGTTTATGGCGTGAATGCCAAGGTGCCGTTCAGCGAGAGCGACCCGATCTTTTCCGCGATCTCGCCCTACGCCGCCAGCAAGCTCGCCGGCGAGGCCCTCGGCCACGTTTACCATCACCTTTACGGGATGGATGTGGCGATGCTGCGCTTTTTCACGGTGTATGGCCCGCGCCAGCGGCCCGATCTGGCCATCCACAAATTCACCCGGTTGATCGATGCCGGCCGGCCGATTCCGGTCTTTGGCGACGGCCGCACCGCGCGCGACCACACTTATATTTCGGATATTGTGGAGGGCGTCCTGGCCTGCACCCGGCAGGAATTCGGCTTTGAAATCTTCAATCTTGGCGAGTCGGAGACGGTGGAATTGAGCCGGTTGATCGCCCTGATCGAGGCCGCGCTCGGCAAAAAGGCCGTCATCGACCGCCAGCCGATGCAGCCCGGTGATGTGCCGATCACGTTCGCCGATATTTCCAAGGCGCGCGCCCGGCTCGGCTACCAGCCGAAGGTGAAGATCGAGTCGGGCATTAAATTATTTGCGGAATGGTATAAGAAAAGCCACAGTTAAGCCGAAATGGATTCGACCGCCAACTGCAACCGTCCCTCCTTGAACGAGGCGCTTGACGCTTGGAAACATCTGCTGGCCGAGCGCGGCTTCGCGACGGACATCACCTGGATCTTCGAGGAGAATCTCTGTTTTGAAAAACTGAACATAGAGCCGGGTGGTTTTCACTTCGGTTTCCAGACCCGATTCACGCCGCCGCCCCAGGATTCGCTGGACATCGCCTTCGACCATTTTGCCGCCACCAATGCGCGCCTCGTGTTCTACCGCCTCGGCGACGTTCCCGGCAAATCCATCTGCACGCTGCTGTGCGATCCGTGGTTTGAGAAGAAGGGCCCCGCCGAGGGATACCTGCGCCGCGACGAATGGAAAATCTCCTTTCATCCCGGTCATGGCGACAATATTGAAGAAATCACGGACCTGACCCGCTGGTTGCGCCGCGTGAAGCGCCACCGCGCGTTCCATGACTTGGATTTCTGCATGGCGCTGGCGACGATAGACGAAATCAGAAGCTACGGCCGCCCGCTCCTGCCCTACGAACGCTTTGCCCAATCGATGCTCCATCGCCTGCGCCGCGTGCTGGGTCAGCCGGCTTAACGCGGTTTGGCGGGCGGGGCGTTGGTCGTCTTCACCTTGAAAGCCGAGCGCAGCAGCCAGTGCCGCTTCAAGCCCTGCACCAGGTCGTCCGCATCCGTCACCGCTTTGGAAATGCCGCCCAGCATGTTGGTGTTCGCCTGCACCTGCGCATTCAAATTGCTGGTGAGGTCGGCGAGATGGATAAGAATCGCCGCCAGATTAGTGTCGGTGTTGGCCAGCAGGGAATTCACATTCGTCAGCGCGCCCTGAATCTGGTCGTTGCCGTTCGTCCCGAGCGCCCAGACCCCCAGGCCGCCCGGCGCGCGCAGCTCCCCGCTGATGGCGGTGAAATTGGTCACCAGCGGTTGCGCGGCGAGAATCGTGCTGTTCAAATTCGCGGTGGCAACGGCTGCGTTGTCCAGCACCGCGGCGATCTTGTTCGTCAGCGCGAAGATTCCCGGCAGCGCTTTTTGCACCTGGGTGACCATGCCCTGCAACTGGTCGGAAACGGGCGGCGTCTCCACGGCGCGCAGCCAGGCGGAGTCATCCCCCGGTTTGAAAATTTTGTAATGGTGTGCGCGGTTGTCCCAGGCCGCCACAATATGCCGGGCGTCCCGCGCATCGTTTTTGTAGGCGTAAATGCCGTCGGGTTTCAGCGCCGCCATCACGGCCAGATTTGAGGAATCCAGCAGGTCATAGGCTTGAAAAACGAGATTGGTGTCGGCGTCATAAACCTCTTGTGACAATTGCCATTTGCCCGGTTCGCTGGCGACCGATCGCGCCAGTTCGTCCAAATTGGTGAACAGGGTGACCGGCTGGGTGACCACCAGCGCGTAGCCGTTGGTGGCCCGGGTCACCTCGATGACGCGCTTGCCCAGAAAATCCGCGGCGTTGATTTTTGCAACCGAACCGCCGGTCCAGAGGTAGCGAAAATACGGATCCTGAACTTCAAATTTAAGAATGACGTTGTGCGGCTCATACGGTTTCTGCGGCTCCACGCTCGTGATGTTGCCCACCGCGAAGCCCATCATGTAAACCGGGTCGCCCACGTTCAGACCCGAGGAGCTCTGGACATAACAGAAAAATGGCGCTTTGATCTTGAACCAGCCCTTGTGCTCCGCCGTGTGGTAGATGTAATAGCCGAAGCCGGACAGCAGCAGTATCGTCGCCAGAAACACGAACCAGCCCACCGCCCGTTCCATCCGGTTCAGGCGGGTGCGCAATTGCGGGGTCAAATCTTGTAGGGCCATAATTTTATTTTTTTAGGGGGTGTTTTCCAGCTGGCTGGCGAGTAATTCTTTTACCACGGGATCCGTGGTCGCTTCAACTTCGTTCCAGCCGCCGAGGGGAATGAATCTTTTCTCGTGCAGCAACGCGAACTTCCGGCGCGCCTGCCGCCAGGGACGCAGATCGTCGGCGGTGACGACCAGCGTCATCGGCCGGCCATGCATTTGGTCGTGGCCGCGCGCGAGCTGGTCGAGAAACCGGAGCCACCATTGCTGGTGCCGCGCGCCCAGGCCGGCCAGCGGATTGTCCAGCAGGAGGATTTCCGGCCGCAAAATCAGCGCGCGCGCCAGGGCCGCCCGCTGCCGCCAGTTGGCGGCGACGTTCGCCGGGGTGACGTCCGCCAGCGGCGTAAGTTCCAGCAGCTCGAGCAAACGCCGGACTTCCCGCGCCGTCTCGGCGTCCGGCAGATCCTTTTGGTATTGCAGCGGTAGCGCGATGTTTTCCGCAATGGTCAGCTGGTTGAACAGGTGTCCGCCTTGAAAAACAAAACCGACGCGCCGCCGGGCCGGTTCCCCCTCGCCGGAATCCTGGAGGTCGTCGCCCAACAGCTTGAAGCTGCCGCCGGCCGGCGGCATCAGCCCGGCGGCCAGCATCAGTAAATCGCTTTTGCCGGATTGTTCCTGTCCGGCGATCACCCAGAATTCCCCCGCCGCCACCGACCAGTTCACATCCGCGACGACCGTGAAGGAATTGTCGCGCATGGCGGTGACGGTCGCGCCGCGCATTTCGATGGCCGGGATGGTGCCGTTTTCGTTCATGTCACGAGGTAAAGCACGATGAACACCGTGTCAATCAGCACGCAGACCACGACGCCTTGCGTCACCGCCCGCACCGCCACGCGCGAGACTTCTTCGAGCCGCAACGGCTGCGCGAGGCCGTGGTAACAGGTTACGATGGCGATGAAAAAACCGAAGGCGATCGTCTTCAGCGCCAGCAGCGCGAAATCCAGCCAGTTCAGGGACTCGACGATCTGCTTGAAATAATCGCCCGGCGTCAGCGGCACATCCTGCAAAAAGGCGAACCCCCAGCCGCTCGCCAGGGCGCCGATGATCAGATAAACCGTCAGCGAAAAAACCCCCAGCGCCATGCCGATCACGCGCGGCATGATGAGATAATGCACCGGATCAATGCCCAGCGCCTCCAGGGCCTCCACTCGCCGAGCGCGCGGGCGGTGCCCAGTTCGATGACGTGCGCCGTGCCGACGCGCGCCAGCACCAGCATCGCCGCCAGCAGCGGCCCCAGCTCGCGCACCACCACGATCACCATTGTGGAGCCGAGATAGCTGATCGCGCCCACTTTCGACAGCGCCGAAACCGTCTGGCCGACCACCAGAAATCCCAGCGCCAGCGCCACGAAGAAAAACATCGGCAGCAGCGCCACGCCGGCCCGCGCGATTTCCTGCCGGATGCGCGGCCGGATCACGTTTTTCGCCACGCCGGATTTGTTGAACAGGACGCCCAGCGTGATGAGCGCGAAGGCCCCCAGGCCCTGCACCGTCAGCAGAAAAAGGAACAGCTTGCGTCCGAGCTGGTCCGTGTAGGATTTGGGCAGCGCCGCGTGGCGTAACACCTGCGTGTTTGTCAGCTCAAATGCTTTTGCCAGATTTCCGCGCACGCCAGCAGCGTAGAAGCGCAAGCTCGCGCGGTCAAAAGGGATTTTCCCGTATTTTGCCGGCAGCGTGCCGGTCAACTCAAAGGGGTCTGGCTGTTTCCGGATGCGCCCTCGTCGGTCAATTTGAGAACGGGACGGAGTTTTCCAAAATTGGCAACGCCGCGATATTTCTCCAGCGCAACCGTCATCGCAATGCCCAGGCCGAAAGAAACAAGTATGTCCGCAGCCAACGGAAGTGAAGTGTGGGTTCGCAGCCAGAAACCAAACGCCAGGTTGGCCGCGAAGCCCAAGACCACGGCGACCTTGGTTAATTGATAAGCCGGCTCTGATTCGTTAAAAATCCGGATGTGATGTTCCGACAGGTGACGTTCTAAAATCGTCTGCGATTCCCGGCCGCGAACCCGGAACGACGTGGCCGGCAATGCGGGATTCGTCTGATGAAAAATCGCATAAAGGCAGCCGTGCTGTGACAGATGATGAATGTCCTTCCATTCGTAAAACCGGAGAATGCCCGTGCGCAGTCCTTCTTTGGAAATGCGGGTGGCCGGTTCGGAACGACTTAACAAGATCGTCGCGTAGAACGCACCCAGGCAAAAAACCACGACCATGATCAGCACCGCCTTGCCGGGGGAGGTGGACAGGCTTTCGGGATGTGGCAGGTAATGTGCCGTTAACGCCTGTCCGGCGGCAATCAAGGCAAAAACCGGGGTCGCCCACATGATCAGCATCATCCACCAGTTCACCGGCAGGCGGCTGATATAACTTGACCGATCCAGCACGATGTCCGCATCGGATGATTCATACACCACCGGTTGGTAATTCATCAGCCCGACCCAGATGAGGGGAAACACCACCAACCCCGCATGCGCGGCCAGGTTCAAGCGCGGATCGTCAAACTGAATGCTGTGATGCCATTTGAAACAATACCAGAGGCCCAGCAGCGGAAGGCCCAGGGAAATGCCGGCTACGATTTGTGCTCCGGGGGAGAACCTGGATGCGCCTTTTGCGGTTAGCGGTTTCGGCATAAGACTGATTGCCTGCAACCTTTACGAATGGCGAATTACAGGTCAAGCCCCATTCAGGTGTCAATCCGGTCTTGAATCAAAAAAGCCGGCTTTCGCGTCTTTGCTTCTTTGCCTCTTTGCGTTAAATGTTTTCCCGTGACGCACGCCGCCGCCAAAAAACGCCACGCCGATTTGTCCGCCGAAATCCGCCGGCACGACCATGCCTATTACGTCGCCGGCCGGCAGCTCATCACCGACCGCGAATACGATTTGCTTTTCGCCGAGGTGCAAAATCTGGAGAAGGATTTCCCCGATCTCCTCACGCCGGAATCGCCCACGCAGCGGGTCGGCGGCGCGCCCTGTGAAAAGTTCGCCCGCGTCCGGCATCTCGTGCCGATGCTCTCGCTCGACAAGGTCGCGGCCAGCGATTCGCCGACCAAGGATGAGGAGCCCGACCGCGAAAATCGTAATCGCCTGCAGGATGAAAAAACTTTGGATGAACTCCGCGCCTTCGATGCGACCATCCGGAAACAGCTTGTGCGTGACCAGGTTGAATACATCATCGAGCCGAAAGTGGACGGCGTGTCCATCAGCCTCCACTACCGCCACGGCAAGCTCGCGCTCGGCGTCACCCGCGGCGACGGCGCGGAAGGTGACGACATCACAGCAAATCTCAAGACCGTCCGCGGCATTCCGCTGGGGTTGAATTCAAAAAATCCACCGGCACTACTCGAAGTGCGCGGCGAGGCATACATTTCAATCAAGGATTTTAACGCGCTCAATGCGAAATTCGCCGCGGAAGGTGAAAAGCCTTTTCCCAACGCCCGCAACGCCACCGCCGGCACGCTCAAGCAGCTGGATCCCCGGCTCGTCGCCCAACGACCCATCCGCGCCGTGTTCTATGCGGTCGGCGCGGTGGACGGCATCGAATTCAAAACGCACTCCGCAATGCTCGATGCGCTCGCCGACTTCGGTCTGCCCACCCAGAAGCTCTGGTGGGTCTGTGACGGCATCGAGGAAGTCCTGAAGGTTTACCGCGATAAAATCGTTGCCCACTTCAACGAGGGCAAAGATCTGCGCCGGCAATTGCCTTACGAGATTGACGGCATTGTGCTCAAGGTCAACACCCTGGCGGACTGGAAAAATATTCCCGGTCGCAGCCGCGCGCCGGGCTACGCGATTGTCCACAAGCCGGTGCCCTGGATCACGCCGGCGGAAACGGTTTTGAAGGCGATCACCGTGCAGGTCGGACGCACTGGCGTGCTCACGCCCGTGGCGGAACTCGAGCCTGTCTTCGTGCAAGGTTCGACGGTGGCGCGTGCCACTTTGCATAACGAGGATGAAATCCGCCGCAAAGATATCCGCATCGGCGATACCGTGGTCATTCGCAAGGCCGGCATGGTCATCCCGGAGATCATTGAGGTGGTGAAAACCAGGCGGCCGCCCGGCGCGCCGGAATTCGATCTGTTCGCGCAAGTCGGCGGCAAGTGCCCGGCGTGCGGCGGGCCGATTGCGAAGGAGAAAATGTCCGGCGGCCAGACCGATGAAGTCGCGTGGCGCTGCCAGAACATTGCGGGTTGTCCGGCGCAGCTCACCCGGCGGGTTGAGTATTTTGCGCAGCGCAAGGCGCTCGACCTTGAATCGCTCGGCGGGATTGTGGCGGAAAAACTGGTGGAACGCGGCCTCGTCAAGGAGCCCCTCGATCTGTTCGGCCTGAAACTGGAAG
>CAIJNQ010000140.1 GCA_903822015.1 uncultured Verrucomicrobia subdivision 3 bacterium
GTTAGTTGATTCCCGACTGATCGTAAGACCAGTCGGCATTTTACTTATTTTTGGTTAAACTCCTCAAAACCAGCGAACTAACTCGCCAGCTTTGAAGGGGCTCTTTACTAATCGCACAATTCAATTTTCAAAGAGCAGCAGGTGTATAAACACCCAAAATCTTGCTCAAAACCCGACCTGAATCCTTCCCGATTCAGGGGACAAAAAAACCCGAGCGCCGATCATCACTTTTCACCCGGCTGCTCAGATTCGAGTTTCAGGGGTACGAATTATACCAACATCGCACCGTTTGTCAACAGGCTTTTCAGCCAGCCTTGCGTATCGCGAAGGACAGACAATTTATCAGTAACAAAACATCATGCAAGAGTTTTTTTAATTTTTTTTTGGTACCCCGAATGCGGCCGGCGGCCGGCGGCCGGACATCGAGCAAAGGCCCGTAAAACAAGGCTTATTCGAGCCCCCGCGCGAGCAGATCGTCCTCGTCCAGGCCCAGGTAATGACCCAGCTCGTGCAAAAAAGTTGTGCGCACTTCGTCGCGAAAATGTTTCCCGTTTGTTTCCGCGAAGTCCCAGATATTCTGGAGGTACAAAACGATCTGCGGAGGCAGCGGGCCCTCGTTTTCGTCAACAAATCCGGCCCCGCTGAACAAACCCAGCGTGTCCGCCGCGATGCCATCGGCCTGCAAAGCCGGATCGGGCCTGCGCTCGAAGAGCACCGGCAGTTTTTCCGCGCGCGACCGGAGCGGCGCAGGCATGGCCGCCAGGGTCGCCTCGACTTCCGCGAGCGCCTGTTCGCACAATTTTTCCCAAGGCCGATTCATCGGGTGATTCTGACGGGTGATTCATGGCAACGCAACTTTGCGCGCAGCGTGTTTTTCGCTCGCGCTTGAACGGCGGGGGCTTATCGTTTGTCTGAATACGAAATTTATGACCCCCAAAAAATCGCCGTCCGCCGCCCCGTTTTTTTATTTTCCACTGCTGCTGGCCGCCTGGCTGGCGGGCCCGGCGACCGGACCGGCGGCGGCGAATGAAGCCCGCGCAGACGCGGGGGTGTTACGCGCCACGCTGACGAACGGCCTGCAGATCATCATCGTCCGCAACACGATCGCGCCGGTGGTCACGACGATGGTCAATTACCGGGTGGGCGCGGATGAATGCTCCAGCGATTTTCCCGGGACCGCGCACGCGATGGAGCACATGATGTTTCGCGGGAGCCCGGGCTTGAGCGCCGACCAGCTGGCCGCGATATCCGCCGCGTTCGGCGGCGACGACAACGCCGACACGCAACAGGCGGTGACCCAATATTTCTTCACGACGCCCGCGGAGAATCTTGAAGTCGCCTTGCGCGTGGAAGCCACGCGGATGCGCGACCTGCTGCCGGACGAAACGCTGTGGACCAAGGAGCGCGGCGCGATTGAACAGGAAGTCGCGCAGGACTTGTCGAATCCCGAATACGTGTTTTACCAGCAGCTGCTGGCCGCCGTTTTCAAGGGGACGCCCTATGAACACACGGGTTTGGGCACGCGGCCGTCGTTCGACAAAACCACGGGGGCGGACCTCCGGAAATTCCACAACGCGTGGTACACGCCGAACAATGCCGTGCTGGTCATCGTCGGCAATGTGGACCCGCAAGCCGTGCTGGCCCAGGTGAACAAAGTCTTCGGCGAAATTCCGGCGAAGGCCCTGCCGGCGCGCCCGGAATTCAATTTCGGAACCGTGACCCCGGACACGCTGAAGCTCGACACGGATCTGCCCTACGGCATGACGGCGATCACCTTCCGGTTTCCCGGCGCGGACAATCCCGACTTTGCTGCCGCACAGATATTGTCCGACGTGCTTAGCAGCGAGCGCGGCAAACTTTACGGCCTGGTGCCGGACGGCAAGGCGCTCTTTGCGTCCTTTGATTATGATACGCTCCCCAAAGCGGGCCTGGGATATGCGATAGCGGGGTTCCCGGCCGGGGGCGACTCGACCAATCTGGTGAAAAGCGTCCGGGAAATTCTGGAGGCCGAAATCACCAACGGCGTCAGCGCCGATCTGGTGGAGGCGGCCAAACGCCATGAAATCATCAGCGCCGAATTGCAAAAAAATTCCGTGTCCGGGCTGGCGTCCGCCTGGTCAACTGCGGTGGCGGTCGAGAACCGCAATTCGCCGGAGGACGACATCAATTTGTTTCGCGCCGTCACGGTGGACGAGGTGAACCGGGTGGCGAAAAAATACCTGGATTTTGACCACGCCATCAGCGCGATCCTGACGCCGACGCCGTCGGACAAGCCGATCTCGGGAAAAAGTTTCGGGGGCGGGGAGTCGCTGGTTTCGACCAAGAACGCGAACGTGAAACTGCCGCCGTGGGCGCAAAAAATCACCGAGCAACTGCCGGTACCGGCCACGACGCTGAGTCCGCTGGTCACGAATCTGCCCAATGGCATCCGGCTGATTGTGCAGCCCGAATCGGTGAGCGACACCGTCAGCATTTATGGCCGGGTCAAGAACAACCCGAAAGTCCAGGTGCCGGCCGGCCAGGACGGGGTGGATCAGGCGCTGGACAAGCTGTTTTCCTATGGCACCAAGACCCTGGATCGCCTGGCGTTCCAAAAGGCGCTGGATGACATCGGGGCGAACGAATCGGCCGGGGCGGATTTCTCATTGCAGGTGCTGCCCGACCAATTTGAGCGCGGGGTGCAACTGCTGGCGGACAACGAACTGGCCCCGGCGCTGCCCGCCGACGACTTCAAAATCATCCAGCACCAGCTAGCCGCCAGCATCGCGGGTGAAATCAAAAGTCCCGGCCACATTGCCGGCCATGCCCTGACGGTCGCGCTGTTCCCGCAGGGCGACCCGGCCCGGCGCGAGACGACGCCCGAAAGCGTCAAGCGGCTCACCCTGGAGGATGTGAAACATTATTACGCGAGCGCGTTCCGGCCGGACCTCACCACGATTGTGGTGATCGGCAACATCCCGCCGCAAAACGCCGTGGCCGTGCTGACCAAATACTTCGGCGACTGGCAGCCGGCCGGGGCGAAACCCAACCCGCTGTTTCCGGCGGCGCCCGCGAACGCGGTTTCGGTGACCCATGTGCCGGATGCGAGCCGGGTGCAGGATAAGATCACCCTCGCGGAGACCCTGCAACTCACGCGCACGAACGAGGATTATTACGCGCTGCAACTCGGCAACCATGTGCTCGGGGGCGGCTTTTACGCGACGCGGCTGTATCGCGATCTGCGGGAGAAAAGCGGGCTGGTGTATTTTGTGGATTCCTCGTTCAACGTGGGCCTGACTCGCGGGATCTATCAGGTGGAATACGCCTGCGACCCGCCCAATGTTTCCAAGGCGCGCGCCGTGATATTGCGCGATCTCACGGACATGCAGACCAAAAAAGTGACGGCGCAGGAACTCCATCAGGCCAAGCTGATGATGCTGCGGGACATACCGCTGGGGGAATCGAGCGTGGACTGGATCGCCAACGCCTGGCTGACATATTCCGCGCTCGGACTGCCGCTCGACGAGCGGGTTCAGGCCGGCAGGATTTATTCCCGGTTCAACGCGGTGGCCGTCAAAAACGCCTTCAGCAAATGGCTCCGCCCGGATGGCCTGGTGCAGGTGACCCAGGGGCCGGTGCCGAAATAGGGGAGAGCGTCAGTCGTCAGTGGTCAGTCGTCAGTCGTCAACTTAACCCTTTGGGTTGGCCTGGCACCCAGCACACAGGTTCAAACCGACCAGCCGCCATACAGAACTGAATCCCTTTTCGTTTGTGAAAGGGGAGTGGTTCCTCAATTCCATTGTATCGCTTTTGGTCGCAATAACGGATTGGCGGACGGGGGTTTTTGGCAGACTGTGTTGATGGTCAATAAGTTAAATCAATTTGACCTCTTGACGGGCTTATTTTATAAGTTGAAGCAACGAAGCAATTCCCTCCGCCGGGTATTTTGGATTCTCCGGGGGGCCGGTCCAGGGTTTGGCGGCGGCAGCTCCACGTTGTTCTTGAGTCGGGGTAAAACTGGAGCAGCCCATCAAAAAGAAAAAGCTAACCGCTAAAACCGAACATTTGATCGCAATATATTTCACGGCCGGTTAACACCGCATATTTAGTTTATCAACAACCAGTTATCGCCAGCGCGGAAGCCCCGCCCAAAACCAAGAATCCACTCTGCCGATCGCCACATCGTTTCTGTCAAAGCACTAATGGGAACGAGGGTATGCCTCATACACATCGTGCCAAAATTTATCGCCGTTATCACTGTTCACCGGCTTATCATCATCCCGGAGGGTGGCACACCCTGAAACAAACCAGATGCCCGCAAGGAGCAAACAACATAAACAAAGTTTAAACGATGGTTTCATGCTTCCGGCGGCCTTAATTCGAACCTAAGCCCGTGCCCGCGACCTGTCGAGGCTTTATATTCATTCTGGGCGCCGGCGCGCGGGGGCCCGGGCAGTGGGATGGCCGAACGGGGCGGAGGTGCAACCGGCCAGGATACACGGCAGGACGATGCGCGCCCAAATAATTGCTCCGCTCCGGCTCCGATTGTTCGGGAGTTGGTGATCACCGGTTATTTGGGGTTATCGGGTTTATCGGCTGCGGCAAAGCCATAACCGACGATGAGGTCACCGGCTGATTTAGCGGCGGGTTCCTTTTCCCAGGCCAAAACATTCACCCCGCCGAGGCAGATACCGGTGAAGACGGTGACCGGACCACGGGCTTTCCGGGCGATGCCGTCCTGGAAATAGAGGTCCACCTGATCATGGCCGGCCGGGAGCGGGAGGGGCAGGATGATCAGATACGCCGGCATGAGCACGGTCCATCCCATTTTCCCCCGGTAACGCCAGACGGTCGTGGTTTGATTGGTTTGTCTGGCATCGGGCTGGCCCCAGAGCTCCAGCACTTTCGCCTCGGTCAGGGGCGTGGCGGCGGGGCAGTTGGAGATGGCGCCGCGGTTGCCCAGACAGAATTGTTCGGTGCATTTTTGCCGGGGATGAGCCACCACCAGGCCCATGCAGCCGGTGAGGAATACGCAGGCCAGCAGCAAGGCGGGCAAAACTATTAATTTTTTCATAACCGATCATTCCTTTCAGAACGACCATAGATCAGGAACGGGTCGGAGCATTAATTGAAAAAACCGCGCCGGACATTGATGGAAACGATTCAGCGAAAGCCGAGGAGGGTTTTCAGGGGAATCACGGACGATGAGCTTCGCCAAGAATGGCGTGGCGGTGAGCTTCATTGGGCTCGACGGAGTCTCGCCCCACCAGAACATAGAATCGACGGTTCAAGAACGGATGGCGAGAACGCGCGCCCCACCGAAAGCGTTGCTGGAAAACCATTGGATGTAATTCATCTTGAAGAATTCCGCCAGCGAGGGAAGCCAAGCAGCAAGGCTCCAAGTGCGCCGAAAGCAAACCCGCTTGGTTCGGGAACGGAAGTAGATGAAAATTGGATGTTGTCGAGCAAGCCA
>CAIJNQ010000141.1 GCA_903822015.1 uncultured Verrucomicrobia subdivision 3 bacterium
ATCACCAGCTCGGCTTTGGTGACCAATTTCAATCAAACGAACATCAGTTTCACCGTTGGATTGGACCCTTCTTACGACACCAATTTGGTGGTCACTTCCGGCTCGATTTCATCTCAATACGGACAGGCATATGCCAGCTTGGTTCCACCGCCACCGATTCTGCTTCCTTTTATCACGGTGACGAACTCATCGGACGTGACATTGGGCAACGTGCAGGGGCTGTTTGGTTGGACGACAATCACCGGGACGAACTACCTCATTCTGGGGGTCAACAGCAACGCCTGGAATCGGGTGCCACTGGCGACGTGGTAACTGCGCTGCGGTGGCGCTGCAGCAGCGCGACAACCCTTCTTCCGCCGGCGGCGCGGCTACCCTTTTCAGCGTACACACCAACCCTTTTCAATCTTTTTTCGCGGTTACGACGCGACCGACGCGATGCTTAACGGCGGGAAAATCTTTCTGCGTTTCCAGGCCAGCGCCAGCGAAATGGTCACCGAGATCGAGGACACCGGACCGGGGATCGCCCCGGAGATCGGGGACAACTTGTTCCAGCCCTTCATGACGCATGGCAAATCTCAAGGCACCGGCCTCGGCCTGTTCATCTGCAAAAAAATCATTGAGGATCACCGTGGAAAAATCTCCGCCCGCCGCGAGGCTGGGCGCGGTGCGATATTTTGCTTTACCCTGCCGCTGGCTCACTGAACGTTGCTTCATGTTTCGTGCAGGGTTGCATCGGAAGCGGACAGAAGCCAGACTGGCTGGCAGATGCAACGGGTTAATCATTCAACACGCCACGACGCACCATGAACCGCATCCGGCTGCTGTCCGAGCAGGTCGCCAATCAGATCGCCGCCGGCGAAGTGGTTGAACGGCCGGCCAGCGTTGTTAAGGAATTGGTGGAAAATTCGCTGGATGCCGGCGCGCAGAAAATCACCGTGGAAATCCGCGCGGGTGGCCGCAGCCTCATCCGGGTCACGGATGACGGTTCCGGCATGAGCCGCGACGACGCCTTGCTCTGCCTTGAGCGTCACGCGACCAGTAAAATTGTGCGCGCGGAAGATCTGGGGTCCATCGCTACGCTGGGTTTTCGCGGCGAGGCCGTGCCCAGCATTGCAAGCGTCAGCCGCTTTACGCTGACCACGCGCGAACGTGACGTCGCCTCCCCCGAAGGCACCCAGATCATCATCAGCGGCGGCGCGATTGCCGAAGTCAAAGCGGCCGGCAGCGCCCCGGGAACCAGCGTCGAGGTGCGGCAGCTTTTTTTTAATCTCCCCGCGCGCCGGAAGTTTTTGCGTACGGAGGAAACCGAGGCCGCGCACATTCAGCATTATCTCACGCTGGCCGCGCTCGCGTTTCCCGAAGTGGCGTTCACCTACCTCAAGGACGGGCGCATTGTCTGGCAGCTGCCTTCCGTGAAATCGGGCGTGGCCACCTCAAGCCGCATCGAGGCTTTGCGCGAACGGCTTCGTACCCTGCTGGGTGACGAAAAACTGCTGTCCATGAATTTTTCCGCCGCCCTCGCTGAAGATGGCCGTCCGCCCGTTCCGGATGAATCGGATATTTTTGAGACCGCCTCGCCGGAGAAACCCTCCCCTTCGGTCCTGCCCAATTCGCAAGCACAGATCCGTGTCTGGGGGTTGATCGGCACGCCGGGCGTCTCGCGCGCGACCCGCGACGGCCAGTTCGTATTTGTGAACCGTCGGCCCGTGGAAAATCGCGGGGTCAATTATGCGCTCATCGAGGGGTATCATAACTCGCTGATGAAAGGCCGCTACCCGGTCTGCTGCCTCTTTATTGAAATCGATCCCGCCGCCGTGGACGTGAATATCCATCCCGCCAAGCGTGAGGTGAAATTCCACCGCGAATCTGAAGTGCGCAAATTTGTCGCACAGGCCGTCCATGAAGCCTTGCTGGCCTTTCACTCCGAACCGGCGAAACCAACGGCCCCCGCCAAGCCGCCGGGCGCAACCAGCGAATTGGAATTTTCCCCGGAAGTTTCCGCGCCGGCTTTGCCGGCTTTCCCGGAGAAATTAAAACCGCCCGTTACCGCCGCCGCGCATATTACCCCTGTTCCCGCGCCTTTTAAAACCGGCGTTTCGTCCGCCTTGGGCCAGATCAACCCGGTTGCCGGGGGTATTGATCTCAAAACGCAAAATCCGGGATTCACCACGCCGCCGGTGGCCCCAGAACCGGATCCGCCATCCGCCATCCGCCATCCGCAGCTGCCGACGCCGTTACTGAACGTGCCGTTGCGGCTCATCGGCGTGGTGGGCAAATTGTATGTGCTGCTGGAATCGGATCGCGGACTGGTGTTGCTCGACCAGCATGCCGCGCACGAGCGGATTTTATACGAGCAGATGTTGAACCGCCTTGAACAGGACGGAGTCACGCCGTCGCAAAAATTGCTGCTGCCGGAAACCATTGAACTGCCGCCGCGCGACGCCCAGTTTCTGCGTGAACAACTTGCCGCGCTTACCCGGCTCGGCGTCGGGTTGAGTGAATTTGGCGAGCGGACGTTCCTGCTCGACGCATTGCCCCCGTTCGTGAAGGTGCCGGACACCCGCCGGTTTGTGCTCGACCTTGTGGATGAGCTTCGCGCCGCCGGTCGCGAGGTGAATCTCGCGCGGCTCGGCGAGCATACTGTGGCCAAAACTGTTTGCCGTCATGCCGTGAAAGCCAACGATCCGCTCGGCGGTGCGGAACTGGTTAATCTGGTAGAGGATTTGCGCCGCTGCGCGATGCCCTACACTTGTCCGCACGGCCGGCCCACGCTGATTGAAATGAATTACCGCGAATTGGAGAAAAAATTCGGGCGAACGCAGTAACACATCTCATTTCATGGGAAAATCGAGGCTGAAAACGATGCCGGCGGCATCGCAACCGGATGTTTGTCCCGCACCGGCAGGCGGGGATGTTGACGGTGAGCACTGGCGTTTTTGCCTGCGCTGCGGCCATGAATTGGTCAACGAAAAGTGCAAGCTGCGGTGTCCGCGCTGCCATTATTTCATGAGCTGCTCGGATTTCGATTTCGCCGTTTGACCGCCGGCGGCTGCACCCGGTATGGGACGCCTCCGCCCTGGGCGATTCCCCCTGACGGAGACTCGCCATATCTTTACCGGCGCGTTTCCGCGGCTAGTTCCGTCGGTACCCATTTTGATATTTTCCCGTTTTCCACCGGCTGGCTGACTGGCGGTAACAGGGTTTCGTCTTTGGCTTCGGGAACACGCATGCCGTAAAATGACCGGTGGACAAAGAACAGCGCGACGACAAATAGCACGCCGCCGATGGTGTTCTTCAAATTCTGGTTTTGCATCGTTGCGGCAATCTCCACGGCGAGCAGGCCGAACAGTGTGGTGAATTTGATCACGGGATTCAAAGCGACGGACGAGGTGTCTTTGAACGGATCGCCCACTGTGTCGCCGACGACGGTGGCGGCGTGCAGGTCGGTTCCCTTCTGCCGTAATTCCACTTCGACGATTTTTTTGGCGTTGTCCCATGCGCCGCCGGCATTGGCCATGAAAATCGCCTGGAACAACCCGAAGAATGCGATGCCGATGAGATAACTGATGAAGAAATAGGGGTTGAAAAATGCCAGGGCCAGGGCTAGGCAGAAGATCACGATGAAAATGTTCCACATCCCTTTCTGCGCGTAAATCGTGCAGATGCGGACCACCTCTTTGCTGTCCTTTTCCGAGGCGGTGGCGGAATCCAGCTTGATGTTGTCTTCAATATAAACCACTGCCCGGTAGGCGCCGGTCACGACGGCCTGGCAGGAGGCGCCGGTGAACCAGTAAATGACCGAGCCGCCCATGAGTAGCCCGAGGATCATTTCTGGCAGTACCAGGCTCAACTTGGAAACAATGCTGAAGGACGGATCGGTGGCCTTCCCGATGTTATCGAGCAAAATAATGATGCCGAACACCATCGTCGTGGCTCCGACGACGGCGGTGCCGATGAGCACGGGCTTGGCCGTGGCTTTGAAGGTGTTCCCCGCGCCGTCGCCCTGCTCCAGTTGATACTTGGCGTTCTCAAAGTCCGGTTTGAAGCCGAATCGTTTCTCGATGTCCGCACGCACGTCTTCATGTGATTCAATCTGGCTTAGCTCATAAATCGATTGGGCGTTGTCGGTCACTGGCCCGAAGCTGTCCACGGCAATCGTCACGGGGCCCATGCTCAAAAAACCGAAGGCAACCAGGCCAAACGCAAAAATCGGCGCGGCAAATTTCAAGGGCTCGGGCATCAGCGCCACGACGGGCGATCCCTGATACATGGCAAACAGGCAGCTCGTGAACATCAGCGCGAGGATGACCAGCCCCGTCCAGAACGCCGAGAAATTACCGGCCACAAAGCCGGACAGGATGTTTAGCGATGCCCCGCCGCGTTTGGAGCAGGTGGTGATTTCTTTCACATGCTGCGAATTGGTGCTGGTGAAAATTTTTGAGAATTCCGGGATCAGGGCGCCCGCCGCGGTGCCGCAGGAGATGATCGCCGCCAGCACCCACCACAGGTCGGGATCGAGCCCGGCTTGTTTGGCCAGCAGCACATAGCTGGCGATGAACGTCACGAAAATCGAAATGGCCGAAGTGATCCAGACCAGCTGGGTGAGTGGCGCTTCGAAATCAAAATCCTTCAGGCTCCCGTAGCGCGCCCGGCAGACGGAATCGTTGATAAAATATGACGCGAGCGAGGTGGCAATCATTAGGGCCCGCATGGTGAACAGCCAGATGATCAGGGTGGCGCATACCAGCGGGTTGGCCGCTAGCGCCAGCGCGAGGAACGCAATCAACGCCACCCCGGTCACGCCGTAAGTTTCAAATCCATCTGCGGTTGGCCCGACCGAATCACCGGCGTTGTCGCCCGTGCAGTCGGCGATGACCCCGGGGTTTTTTGGATCGTCTTCCGGGAGCTTGAAAACGATCTTCATCAGATCGCTGCCGATGTCGGCTATTTTGGTGAAAATCCCGCCGCAGATGCGGAGCACGCTCGCGCCCAGCGATTCACCGATGGCAAATCCGATGAAACAGGGGCCGACCAATTCCTTCGGCACAAACACCAGGATGCTGATCATGAAAAATAGCTCCACGGAAACCAGCAGCAAGCCGACGCTCATGCCGGATTGCAGCGGAATGGACAGCGTCCGCAGCGGGTTGCCTTTAAGGGCCGAAAAAGCCGTGCGACTGTTCGCCGTCGTGTTGATGCGGATGCCGAACCACGCGACGCCGTAGCTACCCAGCATGCCAAGAATCGAGGCGAGCAATATCACGGTGATGTCGCCGTAATCTTTGTGTTCGAGCACCTTGAAATAAAAAAAAATGCAGCCCGCGATCAGCAGCCAGAGAATGGCGAGGAATTTTCCCTGTTGAAACAGGTATTCTTTGCAGGTTTCCCAGATCGTGTGCGAGACGCCGCTCATGGATTCATGCACGGGTAGATTTTTGGTCTGCCGGTATTGGACCAGCCCGAAAATGGCGCCGATGGCGCACATTAGGATGCCCAGATACATCAACGTCAGCCCGCTGATGCCGCCCAGCCCGTCGATCCTCACTTGTTCTAGGCTGGGAATTTTCAAATCCGCTTCGCCCGCCTGCAGGCCGCTGGTTGTGACCCAGCCGGCCGCCGCGATGAGGCCGGGAATAAGGAGGTTTCTTTTTTGCATAAAAATATATTTCTGGTTAAAACCACTGCTTCAATTGTTGCTATCCTGCCCCGCACCGGATTTGCTCTGTCTGGCCTTGCCGCTGACCCTGTGACCGCCGCGCGGCTCATCGGCGGAACCCCCGCCGGTTCGCTGCCCCGAAAGCAAACCATTTTTTCTTAAAGAGGAATGCGTGTTCAATAAGCGGATTTTAAATTGCCACGCAATCCGCAGCTTAAATCTGATATTTTATTCGGGAACCCTCTGCACATTTCTTGGCAATTCCTTTGCCTTTCTTGACTTGGGCCGGCCCTTCGCTGGCGGCGCGTGTGCAAAAAATGTCCATTCAATGCCAACCGTTGTGGAGCCTGTGAGTCTTCTGAACCATAAGTTTCTTTTGGTAAATAAAGCCAACGCATAAATATATGTTGCCGAAGCCTTCAGGGGAAAATGGGAAGAATGCCGCGAGCGGGTTGCCGCATTCCAGCGGAGACAAGCGCTTCAAGATTCTCGAGTTGCACATGAAAAAGCATCAGTTCCGGCAGGATGCCTTGATCGAAGTGCTGCACAAGGCGCAGGAACTGTTCGGTTATCTCGAAGATGACCTGCTGCTCTTTGTGGCCACCAAACTTAAGCTGCCACCCAGCCGGGTCTACGGGGTGGCCACGTTTTATCATTTCTTTCAGCTCAAGCCCCAGGGCGAACACGCTTGTGTTGTCTGCCTCGGCACGGCGTGTTATGTGAAAGGGGCGGATAAAATCATCGGGGGGATTCAGGAAAAATATAAAATCAAGTCCGGCGAGACGACGGCGGACAACAAACTTTCCCTGCTCACCGCGCGCTGCATCGGCGCGTGCGGCATTGCGCCGGCGGTGACCTACGACGGTCAGGTGGCCCCGAAGCAAACCCCCGAGGCTGCCCTCGAAAAGATCAAAACTTGGATTTGAATTATGCAATTGGACGACCTCATTGCGATTGCCGAGAAACATAAAGGGTCCCGGAAGAAGATCATCGTGCGCACCTGCATGTCGGCGGGTTGCATGTCCTCGCAGGCGGATGTGATCAAAAAGAACCTCGAAACCGAGGCCAGATTGCAGGGTCTGGAGGCGGACGTCGAAGTGCGCCGTGTCGGCTGCATGGGTTTCTGCGGTCAGGGTCCGCTTGTGGGGGTGGATCAAAATGGCGAGCATAATCTTTGGGAGTTTGTGAAACCCGAGGATGCGCCATCCATCATCTCCGCCCTGAAAGGTGGCGCATGCCGGGTGCAGCGTGGGGATCCCAAACATCCGTTCTTCGCCAAGCAGATGCATATCGTCCGCGCCAACGGCGGCATTGTTGATCCGGAACGCATTGAAGATTACATCGCCATTGGCGGTTATCTGGCGCTGCATCATGCGCTCACTGAATTGCAGCCGGCACAGGTCGTCGAGGAAGTGACCAAGAGCGGCTTGCGCGGACGCGGTGACGCCGGTTTTCCGACGGGCTTGAAATGGGGCACGGTCGCCAAATCCCCCGGTGCAAAAAAATACATCGTCTGCAACGGCGACGAAGGTGATCCCGGAGCGTTCATGGATCGCAGCGTTCTGGAAAGTGATCCGCATATCGTGCTCGAAGGCATGGCGATTGCCGCCTATGCGGTCGGCGCCGATCAGGGCTATCTTTACGTGCGCGCCGAGTATCCGCTGGCCATATCGCGTTTGCAGATTGCGATCAAACAGGCGAAGCAGCTGGGCTTGCTGGGCGCGGGCATTTTTGAATCTCCCTTTTCGTTCAACGTGGATATCCGCATCGGCGCCGGGGCTTTTGTCTGTGGCGAAGAAACCGCGCTCATGGCGTCGGTCGAAGGCAAACGCGGCACCCCGCGTCCGCGCCCGCCTTTCCCGGCTGAAAGCGGGTTGTGGGGTTGTCCGACTTTGATTAACAATGTCGAAACCTTCGCCAACATCTCCGCCATCATCAATCGCGGCGGCGACTGGTATGCGGGCATCGGCACCGAAAAAAGCAAGGGGACCAAAGTCTTCGCGCTCACCGGCAAGATCAAAAACAACGGCCTGATTGAGGTGCCGATGGGTATTCCCTTGCGCCAGATCGTGGAGGAAATGGGCGGTGGTGCGCCCGATGGTCGTTCGATCAAGTCCGTGCAAACCGGCGGACCCTCGGGTGGTTGCATTCCGGCGAATTATCTCGACACGCCGGTGGACTATGAATCCCTCACCAAGCTCGGCTCCATCATGGGTTCCGGTGGCATGGTGGTGATGGACGACAGCACCAACATGGTTGAGATCGCAAAGTTTTACATGGAGTTCTGCATGGAGGAATCCTGCGGAAAATGTATCCCCTGTCGCGCGGGTACTGTGCAGATGTTCAATCTGCTCGAAAAAATAACGCGGCGCCAGGCCACGGCCCGCGATCTGGCCAAGCTCGAGGAGCTTTGCGATATGGTGAAAAATACCAGCCTGTGCGGACTCGGCCAGACCGCGCCGAATCCGGTTATCAGCACGCTTAAATTTTTCCGCAAAGAATATGAGGAGCTGTTGCAACCCGATCCGTTCGGCCCCGCGGCCGGCGGAGCGCCCTTAGCCCCGGAACGGGTGACAAAATAATTTTATGGCTGCCAAAACTCTGACCATTGACGGCAAGCTGATCAGCGCCGAGGAAGGCGCCACGGTGTTGCAGACCGCGACTGAGGCGGGCATCAAAATCCCGACCCTCTGCCACCTCGCCGGCGTTTACGACGTCGGCGCGTGCCGCCTTTGTATCGTGGAAATCACCGGCGTGGCCAAACTGCTGCCCGCCTGCACCACCAAAGTCGCCGAGGGCATGGAAATTCAAACGAACAGCGAACGGCTCCGGAAATATCGCCGCCTGATTCTGGAACTGCTCTTCGCCGAGCGGAATCACGTTTGCGCGGTCTGCGTGTCGAACGGCCATTGTGAACTGCAGACCCTCGCGTATTCGCAGGGCATGGAGCACGTCCGCTACGATTATACTTTCCCGAAATGGGGCGTGGACACGACCCACCGTCTGTTTGGCATGGATCACAACCGGTGCGTGCTGTGCACCCGCTGTGTGCGGGTCTGCTGGCACATCGAGGGTGCGGGCACGAAAAATGTCGCCGGTCGCGGCGGCAAATCGAAGATCATCACCGATCTTAACCAGGCTTGGGGCGATTCTGTTTCCTGCACTGAATGCGGCAAATGTGTCATGGCCTGTCCGACGGGCGCGCTGTTCCAAAAAGGCTCGACGGTGGGCGAAATGGAACATGACCGCGATAAACTGGAATTCATCACCACCGCCCGCGAGAAAAAACAATGGGTCGCCGCGGATTGAAAATTGAACTATGAAGATTCGTTTGGCCACAGTTTGGTTGGGCGGCTGCGCCGGCTGCCACATGTCGTTCCTGGATCTTGACGAGTTTCTCATCGAACTCGCCGAGGCGGTGGATCTCGTTTATAGCCCGGTGGTGGATGTGAAGGATTATCCCGAAAACGTGGATTTGTGTTTAATTGAAGGCGCGGTCTGCAACGAGGACAATCTGGAAATCCTCCACAAAATCCGGGCGCGGACGAAGACGTTGGTGGCCTTCGGCGATTGCGCCGTCACCGGCAATGTGCCCGCTATGCGTAATCAGTTTGGCATTGATAACGCGGAGAATGTTTTGCAGCGGGCCTACATCGAAAGCGCACAAAACCATCCCGCGGTGCCCAAGGGTGATGGCATCGTGCCCCCGCTGCTCGAGCGCGTGCGGCCGGTCCATGAAATGGTCTATGTCGAATACTTCTTGCCCGGCTGTCCGCCGTCCGCCTCGCGCATCAAATCCTTGGTCGCGCAGCTGCTGTCCGGCCACGCGCCGAAACTGGAAGGCGAACAGCTGAAATTCGGTTGAAGAAATTTGTTATGTCAAAACGCATCATCATTGATCCGGTAACCCGCATTGAGGGCCATGCCAAGATCAGCATCTTCCTGGATGACGACGGCAATGTCTCCGACGCGGAGTTTCACGTGGTCGAATTTCGCGGCTTTGAAAAATTTTGCGAAGGCCGGCCTTACACGGAAATGCCCGGCATCACCCAGCGCATCTGTGGTATTTGTCCCGTGTCCCACACGCTCGCTTCGGCCAAGGCGGGCGACGCGCTCATGGCCGTGAACATTCCATCCGCCGCGGATAAATTGCGCCGGCTGCTGAACCTCGGCCAGATCATTCAAAGTCATGCGCTGAGCTTCTTCCATCTGAGCGCGCCGGATTTTTTGCTCGGGTGGGATTCCGCCCCGGCGCAACGGAATGTTTTTGGCTTGATCGCGTCCAACAAGGAATTGGCGCGCGCCGGCATCCGCCTGCGCCAGTTCGGCCAGGAAATCATCGAGATTCTCGGCGACAAGAAGATTCATCCGGCGTGGGCCGTTCCCGGCGGCGTCCGTTCGGCGCTGAGCGCGGCTGGCCGGGCGAAAATCCGCGCCTGGCTGCCCGAAGCTTACGCCACCACCCGGACCGCTTTTGACCTCTGGAAGCAAACGATGGAGACGCACCAGCGCGAAATGCAGATTTTCGGCAACTTCCCATCGCTGTTCATGGGTCTCGTCGCCGCGGACGGCACTTGGGAGCATCACGGTGGCCGGCTGCGCTTTTCCGACAGCAGCGGCAGCATCATCGCCGATCAGCTGGATCCGCAGGATTATCTCGAGTACATCGGCGAATCCGTGCAGGGCTCGTCGTATCTCAAATCGCCTTATTATAAACCGCTGGGGTTTCCGGCGGGAATTTATCGCGTCGGCCCGCTGGCGCGGCTGAATATTTGCCAGCAGATGGGTGTGCCGCAGGCGGACGCGGAGTTGAAAAAATTCAAGAAATTCGGACACGGCGCCGTGACTTCGTCGTTCTTGTATCACTACGCTCGGCTGATCGAAATCCTGGCGTGCCTGGAATACGTCGAGCGCTACCTGGACGACCCGGAACTTTCAAGCGACGATCTGCGCGCCGATGCCGGCATCAACAATCTGCGCGGCGTGGGGGTGAGCGAAGCTCCCCGCGGCACCTTGTTCCACGATTACACCGTTGACCGCACTGGCCTTTTGCAAAAGGTTAATCTCATTGTCGCCACCGGGCAGAATAATTTGGCAATGAACCAGACCGTCGCGCAGATCGCGCGGCATTATGTTCGCGGTCATGCGATTCCGGAGTCCATGCTCAACCGCGTCGAGCATGGTATCCGCTGTTACGACCCGTGTTTGAGCTGTTCCACGCACGCCGTCGGGCAAATGCCGTTGCGGGTTCAAATTATCGCGCCGGACGGAACGGTGCTCAACGAGGTCGCGCGCGGCTGACAATTTTTGTCTGGGTTGGTTGGACAAAAAACGCCGGCGGGGGAACGTGGTTTGGTCGTTGCCTCGCCGGCAAAAATTATGGATAACGAAGTTTCGATGGGAACCGGACTGCTCGTCATCGGCTACGGCAACACGCTGCGCGGCGACGACGGGGTGGGTCCGCGCGTGGCCGAAGCCGTGGGGCGCCTCTGGCTGCCCGGCGTGCGCACCCTCATCTGTCCGCTGCTCACGCCGGAGCTCGCCGATCCGGTTTCCCGCGCCCGAAAAGTTATCTTCGTGGACGCCGCCGTGGACCTGCCGCAGCAGGTGCAATGGCGCAAGCTGGTGCCGGGCGAAACCACGCAGCTTATTGCGCACGCCGCCGATCCGCGGACGCTGCTGGCGCTGGCTCGCGATGTTTTCGGCCGCTCGCCCGAGGCTTGGTGGCTTACCATTCCCGCCGTGGATCTGGGTTTTCACGAAGAGTTTTCTCCCGCGGCTCGGCGCGGCTTTGGGGAGGCCTTGGCGAGAATTCAAGCTTTCTGCCGGTCGTCGCCGGCAAATTAATTCCGGCGCTTTTATTTATTTGTGCTGGGTTGTCGCCGCTCGTTCCCCGAGAAAATCCAGCCACCCCTTCATGCCGTCGCCGATCTTGGCGGACAGCTCGAAAATTTTTGCGTGATGGCTCACGCGGTTCAGGTTCGCAAGGGCCCAGTCTCGATTGAAGCCGGCGGCGGCTGCCATGTCGCATTTGGTGATCACTGCCACGTGGGCGGAATGAAACATCGGCGGGTATTTGAGCGGTTTGTCCTCGCCCTCCGTTGTGGAAAGCAGCACCACGCGCAAATCTTCCCCAAGATCATAATCCGCCGGGCAGACGAGGTTGCCCACATTTTCGATCACCAGCACGTCCAGCTGGTCTAGGTTCAGCTGGCTGGCCGCCTTGGCAACCATGTCTGCATCGAGATGGCAGACCGTGCCGGTGGTGATCTGTACGACGGGAATGCCGGCGGTGCGCAGCCGCGCGGCGTCGTTGTCCGTGGCGAGATCGCCAACAATGACGCCCACGCGCAGTTTTCCTGTCAGGCTGGCCGCGGTTTCGCGAATGAACGTGGTTTTGCCTGATCCCGGCGACGAAACGACATTCAGCACCAGCAGTTTTTTTGCGCGAAATAATCTGCGGTTGCGCTCGGCCGCCAGGGCGTTTTTTTCCATCAGCGAGCGGTTGAGGTTCAGGGTCAAAATGCCATGTGCCGGGGTATGGGCATGGCCGTGCTCGGGATGACCGGGGCCATGATGATGATCGTGTTGGTGTGGGGGCGGGCCGATTTTCACGTCGCCACCGCCGCTGCCGCAACCGCATTCTTGGCACATATTATGAAATCTCCGTGTCGGCAATTTCCAATTCCCGCCCGCGCCGCAATTCGCCGCTGAAATTGTGGCATCGCGGGCATTCGTTAAATAAGTCCACGCAATCAAACTCCGCTTGGCACGTCGCACACCAGCCTGCCGCCGGCACCGTTTCAATTTCCAAGGTCGCGCCTTCGGCCATCGTGCCGTGAGCGACGACGTCAAACGCGAACTGCAGCGCTTCCGGAACGACCCCGCTTAATTTGCCGATCCGCAGGCGCAATTTCACTATCCGGCTGGCGCCGGCCGATTTTGCGGCGTCCACCGCGATCCGCAAGGCCTCGGACATGATGGAAACCTCATGCATGGATGCACCCTCAACGTGAACTGCTTGGGTAATAAAATCAAACCCTTAGAGCGCTTTGGCAATTTTCGGGTGCATTTAGCCAAAAGAAGATAAGTTGCGACGGAGCAGGTGCTGGAATATAGGATGTGGTCACGGTTCCAGCAGCTTCCGATTTTATGAAGAGCCAGCCCCCGCTTCTCTCGCGCGTGCGTGTGAAACTCGCCCTGCGTGGTGCCGTGCAGGGCGTGGGTTTTCGCCCCTTTGTTCATCGTCTCGCCACGGAGCTCGCGTTGACGGGTTGGGTCAACAATTCTCCCCAGGGCGTCTTCGTCGAAGCCGAAAGTCCGCGCCCCACGCTCGAGCATTTTCTCCAGCGGCTGGAATCGGAAAAGCCGCCGCGCAGTTACATCCAGAGCATGGAGGCGACTTGGCTCGAAGCAGTCGGCTTCAAGAAATTTGAAATTCGCGCCAGCGCAAGCGGCGGGGATATCACCGCGCTGGTGCCGCCCGACATCGCCACCTGCCCCGATTGTTTAAGGGAAATTTCCGATCCGCGGAACCGGCGGTTCCGTTATCCCTTCACGAACTGCACGAATTGCGGGCCGCGATTCAGCATCATTGAAGCCCTCCCCTACGACCGCGCGAATACCTCGATGAAGATTTTTGCCATGTGTCCGGCTTGTCGGCAGGAATACGACAACCCGCCGGACCGGCGGTTTCATGCCCAGCCGAATGCCTGTCCGGTTTGCGGCCCGCAGTTGGCATTTTGGAACGGCGCGGGCGACGCAATTTTTGGCGGTGACGAAGCGCTGCGGGCTGCCGCCCATGCGATCCGCCGTGGAAAAATTGTGGCGGTCAAGGGGGTCGGCGGTTTTCACCTGCTGGTGGACGCGCGCAACGCAACGGCCGTGCTACGGCTGCGTGAACGCAAACACCGGGATGAAAAACCTTTGGCGCTGATGTTTCCCTCGGTTTCCGGCACAAAATCGGTCTGCCAGGTTTCGCCGCTGGAGCAACGTTTGCTGGGTTCTCCGGAAGCGCCGATCGTTCTGCTCCGCCGCCGCTTGCCGGGGGATATGACCAACCCGGAATGGCGGGTCGCCGAAGTTGTCGCCCCGCACAATCCCTGCCTGGGGGTGATGCTGGCATCCAGTCCGGTGCATCATTTGTTGATGGCGGAATTGAATTTTCCGGTCGTGGCGACGAGCGGCAATTTGAGCGACGAGCCGATCTGCACGGATGAAGCGGAGGCGCTCGACCGGCTCCGCGGCATCGCTGATTATTTCCTGGTTCATGACCGACCGATCGTGCGCCACCTCGACGATTCCATCGTCCGGGTGCTGCTGGACCGGCCAACGGTTTTGCGCCGCGCCCGCGGTTTTGCGCCGCTGCCCATTCAGATTCGAAGTTCCGGGGGGAAACTCGAGAATATTCTGGCGGTGGGCGCGCATTTGAAAAATTCCGTGGCGCTGGCCGTCGGTGAAAATGTTTTCATTAGCCAGCACATCGGCGATTTGGCAACGGAGCTGGCCCATGCCGCGTTCCGTCGGGTCGCCGGCGAACTGCCCGGACTCTATGACGTGGAGCCGGCAACGGTCGCTGCCGACCTGCACCCGGATTACCTTTCAACGCGATTTGCTCAGCAGGGCGGAAAAAAGAATTTTGGCGTCCAGCATCACGTCGCCCACGCCCTCTCATGCATCGCCGAAAACGGGGTTGCCTTGCCCGCGCTGGGCGTGGCGTGGGACGGTACTGGTTACGGTCCGGATGGCACGATTTGGGGCGGCGAATTCTTCGCGGTCACGGATGCCGGCGTGGAACGCCTGGCGCATTTGCTGCCCTTCCGGCTGCCCGGCGGCGACCAGGCGGTAAAGGAGCCGCGTCGCGCCGCCCTGGGTCTGCTTTATGAATTATATGGCGAGGCCGCTTTTGAGCTGAACCATTTGCCGCCGCTCCGCGAAATGCCGCCGGTGGAAATGATCACCTTGCGGGGCATGCTGCAACGCCGGTTTAACTCGCCGTTGACCTCCAGCGTCGGCCGGTTGTTCGATGTCGTGGCGTCGCTGGTCAATCTGCGCCATCAGGTGCAGTTTGAGGGTCAGGCGGCGATGGATCTGGAATTTGCCCGCGCCGGCAGCGCCTCGGATGCGCATTACGATCTGCCCCTCGTCACCCGTCACTCGAAACTTGTTTTGGATTGGTCCTTGATGATTCACTCCATCCTCGCCGACGTGAATGGCGGGGTGTCGGTGGCGGAAATCTCGGCAAAGTTTCATAACGCGCTCGCCGGGACGGTGGTTGCCGTGGCCCGGAAATCCGGGCTGCAACGCGTGGTCCTGAGCGGCGGCTGTTTTCAAAATCATTATCTGCTGGAACGCACGGTGACCCGTTTGCGTGAGGAAAACTTCGCGCCCTGTTGGCATCAGCGGGTGCCAGCCAACGACGGGGGTATCGCGCTCGGACAGGTGTTCGCCGCGCGCAACCGGTTGGAGTTGAAATAAATTATGTGCCTGGCCATTCCCGGAAAAGTCTTGAGCATCAGCGGTGATGATCCGTTGACCCGCATGGGCCGGATCGATTTCTCCGGCGTTGTGAAATCGGCCAGCCTGGCGTACGTGCCGGAGGTGGTTGTCGGCGACTACGTCATCGTCCATGTCGGCTTTGCGTTGAGCAAAGTGGATGAGGCCGAGGCGCAGAAAGTTTTTGAGTATCTGAAACAGATGGGCGAGCTGGGCGAACTGGAGGAGAAATCGCCATGAAATTCCTCGACGAATATCGCGACGGCGACCTCGCGCAAAAGCTCGCGGCGGAAATTCACCGTGTCACCACCAGGGCATGGAAAATCATGGAAGTCTGCGGCGGTCAGACGCACGCCATCGTGAAGTTCGGCATTGATGAACTGCTGCCAAAACAAATCACGCTCATCCACGGGCCGGGCTGTCCGGTGTGCGTCACGCCGCTTGAGGTGATTGACCAGGCGCTGGAAATCGCTGCGCGGCCGGAAGTGATTTTCACCTCGTTTGGCGACATGCTGCGCGTGCCGGGCAGCACAACGGATCTGCTCGCGGTGAAGGCGAAAGGCGGCGACGTGCGCATCGTCTATTCGCCGCTCGATGCGGTAAAGCTGGCGGAGGAAAATCCGTTGCGCGAGGTGGTTTTTTTCGGTGTTGGCTTTGAAACCACCGCTCCGGCAACGGCGCTGGCCGTTTATCAAGCCGCGCAGAAACAATTAAAAAATTTCTCGCTGCTGATCTCTCATGTGCTTGTGCCGCCGGCCATTGAGGCGTTGCTGTCGTCGCCAGACTGCCGCGTGCAGGCGTTTCTCGCCGCCGGCCATGTCTGCGCGGTGATGGGCTACGAGGAATATTTACCGCTGGCGAAAAAATACCGCGTGCCGATTGTCGTCACCGGATTCGAGCCGCTGGACATTTTGCACGGAATTTTGATGACGGTGCAGCAGCTTGAATCCGGTCGCGCGGAAGTGGAAAATCAATATGTCCGGGCCGTCAGCCGCGCGGGCAATCAGCCGGCGCAGGATTTGGTGAAAAAAGTTTTCACGGTCGTTCCCCGCAAGTGGCGTGGCATCGGCGAAATTCCCCTAAGCGGACTCGGTTTGCGCCGGGGTTACGCGGCCTTCGACGCCGCAAAAAAATTCCAGCTGACGGATCATCGCGTTGAGGAACCGGCTGAGTGCATCGCCGGCCTGATTTTGCAGGGATTGAAAAAGCCGCACGAATGCCCGGCCTTCGGTGCGCGCTGCACCCCGGAACATCCGTTCGGCGCGACCATGGTTTCGAGCGAAGGCGCCTGCGCGGCTTATTATCGGTATCGGCGTCATGACCTGAAAGAAATGGCGGGAGCAAAATGAAAACTCCAGATTTCAGCGTGGCCTGTCCGATTCCCATTTCCCAGTATCCGCATGTCCTGATGGCGCACGGCGGTGGCGGCAAGCTCATGCACCGTCTGCTGGAAGATGTATTTGGCAAAGCTTTCTCCAATCCGATTCTCGACGCGCGTCACGACTCGGCGCAATTCACGGTGCCGCCCGGACGGCTGGCGATGACCACGGATTCGTATGTGGTGCGGCCCCTGTTTTTTCCCGGTGGCGACATCGGCTCGATGGCGGTTCACGGTACGGTGAATGACTTGGCGATGAGCGGTGCGCGGCCTTTATATTTGAGTTGCGGATTCATCATCGAAGAAGGTTTGCCAATGGAAACCTTGTGGCGCGTGGTGTGTTCGCTGCGCGACGCGGCAAATAAATCCCGCGTGCAAATTGTCACCGGCGACACCAAGGTGGTGGACAAGGGCAAGGGCGACGCTTGTTCATCAACACTACCGGCCTCGGCGTCATTGAACATGCGCAAAAAATATTACCCCAAAACGTTCAGCCCGGTGACGCGGTGATTGTGAGCGGTGATCTGGGCGGCACGGCATGGCCATTATGGCCGTCCGCGAAGGCCTGCAATTCGAGAGCACGATTGCCAGCGACTCCGCGCCGGTTCATGCCGCTGTTTCCGCCTTGTTAAAAGCCGGGGTGGAAATCCACTGCCTGCGCGATTTGACCCGCGGCGGGCTGGCGAGTGCGCTCAACGAAATTGCCGAGGCTGCCGGCGTGAAAATCGCGGTGGACGAGAATGCCATTCCCGTGCGCGAGGATGTTCACGCCGCGTGCGAAATGCTCGGGCTCGATCCGCTGCACGTTGCCAACGAAGGCCGGTTTGTTGCTTTTGTCGCGGCGAAAGACGCCGCCCGGGCGTTGCCGGTTTTGCGTGAGGTTGAGGTTTCCGCCCGGGCCGCGCTCATCGGCCGGGTTCTCGAAAATTCCCATCCGTTGGTGACTCTGAAAAGTGCTTTGGGCGTGAACCGGATTCTGGATATGCCAAGCGGCGAGCAATTGCCGCGGATTTGTTAATGTCGGGCTAATGCCGTGAGCCGGGTCCGCTGGTAGATTTCTTCGGGCAAGCCGGCGGCCGGGATGGTGTGCAACAGGCCGCGTTGCCGGTAGAATTCAATCAGCGGTTTGGTGGATTTCTGGTAGGCTTCCATCCGTACCTTCACCGATTTGGGTTGGTCGTCCTCCCGCTGAATCAACTCTGCTCCGCAATGGTCACATCGGTTGGCCACCGTCGGCGGACGGGTGGTGATGTGATAAACGGTTTTGCATAGGGCGCAGGTGCGGCGGCCGGAAATGCGGGAAATAATCTGCTCGCTGGGCAGCTCGTAATCAATTACCGCCGTGAGCTTGAGGTCCAGGCTTCCCAGTAAGTGCTCCAGCGCCTCCGCCTGCATCACCGTTCGGGGAAAACCGTCGAGTAGAAAACCGCCGGAACAGTTCAGGCACTGTGTCCGTTCGCTGACGATGTCGAGGACGGTTTCGTCCGGCACCAGGTTCCCGCGCTTCATATGTTCCTGGGCGCGTTTCATGGCGGTGGAACGGTGAACACCGCGGCAACCTTTTGCCGCGCGGAAAACGTCGCCGGTTGAAAGATGGCAGGGGCCAAGCCGTTCACACAGCATCTCGGCCTGGGTGCCTTTGCCCACGCCGGGCGCCCCCAGCAGAATGATCCGCCAGGCCCTGCCCGCCGGCTTGCGCGGCGGCATTACGCACCGTTGATTTCCACCCTTGATCCAGGCGCTCCGATCATGTGGGGCAATGACACCGCCCGTGCCGGGTTTTTTAAAAAACCTGTTATTGCTCATGTGGCAATATTAGCAGAAATATTCCATAAGCCAAGGGTCCGGGCTCGATTTCGGCAAAATCGGTGCGGTATTTGGCAAGATTTACCAACCGGCGGCCCTTGGACCCTCGTGGCAGCATCGGTTCCCCGACTTCCGCAAACGCCTGCCATTTGGAATTTCTTCGAACAAGTTCACATCTGCGTCAGCGAATAGCCGGTGAGCGCCTTCATGTACTGGGCGCGCTCGAATGCTGCCGGTTCCGCACAATTCTTCTGGCTCAGGCTGCCCTTCAACTGGCTGATCGATTCGTATTCGTGCTCTTCCAGCCAGTCCACCAGGTCGCGCTCGATCATGGCGATCTGCGGGATGCCGTGACGAAGGATCGTCGAGCAAAGCATCGTCACGTCCGCGCCTACCATCAGCATCTTGAGGGCGTCGGCGGCGCGGTGAATGCCGCTGGTTGCCGCCAGGCTGGCGCTCAATTTTCCGTGCAGCAAGGCGATCCATCGCAGCGGCAAACGCATCGCCATCGGCGTGCTCAACAGGATGTTTGGTTTCACCTCCAGTGTTTCCAGTTCTATGTCGGGCTGGTAAAATCGGTTGAAGAGCACCAGCCCGTTCGCGCCCGCCGCATCCAGCCGCTTGGCCATGTTGGCGAAGTTGCTGAAGAACGGGCTTAATTTCACCGCCACGGGTATCGTCACGTTGGCCTTCACCGCGCGCAAAATATTGATGTAGGTTTCCTCGACGACCTCGCCCGCCAGATCCAAATCGGTTGGAATGTAATAAATGTTCAGTTCCAGTGCGTCCGCGCCGGCTTGCTGGATTTGTTGCGCGTAATTCGTCCACCCGCCCGCGGACGAACCGTTCAGGCTGGCGATGATGGGTATGCCGGTCGCCCGTTTGGCGGCGGCGATGTGCTTCAAATACTCCTCCGGGCCGAGATGGAAATCGTGCGGTTCGGGAAAATAGGTCAGCGCCTCGGCGTAGCTTTCCGTTCCTGAGTCCATTCGCTGGTTCAGTTCCAGGCGGTCCTGCCGCAACTGTTCTTCGAATAGGGAATACAAAACGACGGCGGCGGCGCCGGCATCCTCCATGCGTTTGAGATTGTCGATATCCTCCGAGAGGGGTGAGGCCGAAACGACCAGCGGCGAGCGCAGCTTCATTCCTAGATATTGTGTGGTGAGATCCATATATATTTCTCCGGTTAAGAATTGCTTGCTGCGTCCACTGCGGCCGCGGGTTTCGGCGCGGCTGCCGGTGCGCTTTCCGGCTTTCCGTCGCGCGCTGCCATGAATTGATAGAACTTCCACCGGCGGTCGGCATCCGCCTGCGATTGCGCGAAGAATTTTTTGGCGTCCTCCGGTTTGCTCTTCGTTAGCATCTTAAACCGGTTTTCCGTGAGCATGAAATCCTTGACCTGCGACTTCGCGGCGCTCGAATCGATTTGCAGTGGGTTTTCGCCGCGATCCGCCCGGCGCGGATCATACCGGTAAAGCAGCCACTGGCCGGACTCGACCGCCAGCTTCTGTTGCCGCGCGCCGATCCCCGTGTCAATCGCAATGCCGTGCGCGATGCAATGGCTGTAGGCGATGATGAGCGACGGTCCGGGAAAGGATTCCGCTTCGACAAACGCTTTCAGCGTGTGTTCATCCTTCGCGCCCATCGCCACGCTCGCGACGTAAATGTTGCCGTAGCTCATCGCGATCAGGCCGAGATCTTTCTTGCCTGCCGGTTTGCCGCCGGCGGCGAACTTGGCCACCGCGCCGCGGGGGGTGGATTTGCTCATCTGGCCGCCGGTGTTCGAATAAACTTCCGTGTCCATGACCAGGACGTTGATCTTGCGGCCGCTGGCCAGCACGTGATCCAGCCCGCCGTAGCCGATGTCGTAAGCCCAGCCGTCGCCGCCCAGAATCCAGACGCTCTTCTTCACCAGTTGGTCCGCGAGGGGCAACAGCAGGTTCGCTTCGGGTGCATCCAGGTTTTTCAGCCTCGCCTTCAGTGCCACGACCCGTTCGCGTTGGTCATGGATCCCCGCCTCGTCGCTTTGATCCGCGGTAAGCAGGGCGCTGGCCAGATCGTCGCCGACTTTGGTTGAAAGTTTCTTCAGCAGCTCTTCGGCAAATTCCTTTTGTTTGTCAATCGAGACGCGGAAGCCCAGGCCGAATTCCGCGTTGTCCTCGAACAGCGAATTGCACCACGTCGGCCCGCGACCGCATTGGTTCTTGGTGTAAGGCGTGGTCGGCAGGTTGCCGCCATAGATGGAGGAGCAGCCCGTCGCGTTCGCGATGACCGCGCGGTCGCCGAACAATTGCGACAGCATCTTGATGTAGGGGGTTTCTCCGCAGCCGGCACAGGCGCCGCTGAACTCGAATAGCGGCTGTAAAATCTGCTGCTGCCGCAGTGTGGTGGTCTTGATCTTTCGCCGGTCGAATTCCGGCAGCGTGAGAAAATAATTCCAGTTGTCATGCTCCCCCGCGCGCAACGGCGCCTGCGGCCGCAGGTTGATGGCCTTGAGCTTGGCCTCGGTCTTGTTCTTCGCCGGGCAGACCTCCACGCACAGGTTGCAGCCGGTGCAGTCTTCCGCCGCCACTTGCAGCGTAAACTTCAGGCCTTTGAACTCCGGCACCCGCGAGTCGCAGCTTTTAAACGTGCCCGGAGCGTTCTTTAATTCACCCCCGTCATAAACCTTGGCGCGGATGGTGGCGTGCGGGCAGATTGCCACGCACTTCAGGCATTGGATGCAGGTCTTTTCGTCCCAAACGGGAATTTCCAGCGCCAGATTGCGCTTCTCGTACTGCGCGGTGCCGGTCGGGAACGAACCGTCATTCGGGAATGCGCTCACCGGCAGGTCATCGCCAAAACCGGCGGCGAGCTGGCCGAGGACGTTGCGGACAAACGCCGGCGCCTCCGGCGAAATCGGCGGCAGCAGGTCGCCCGCGCCATTGAGTTGCTGGTCCGCTACGGCGACTTCATGCAGATGGGCCAGCGTGTTGTCCACCGCCTGCAGATTCATCTTCACGATCTCGTCGCCTTTTTTACCGTAGGTTTTCTTGATGGAATTTTTGATCGCCGCAATCGCCTCCGGCTTGGGTAGCACGCCCGACAGCGCGAAGAAGCAGACCTGCATGATGGTATTGATGCGGCCGCCCATGCCGCTGTCCCGCGCGACCTTGGTGGCGTCAATCACAAAGAACTTTGCCCGCTTCGCCGCCAGACTGTGTTGCACCGGCGTCGGCAACTTCGACCACACCTCGTCCTTGCCGTGCGGCGTGTTCAGCAAAAAGGTTCCGCCCGGCACCAGGGCGCGCAACATTTCATAACGCTCCAGAAATCCTGTGAGATGACATGCCACGAAATTCGCGCTGGAGACCAGATACGTCGAGCGGATCGGCTGCGGGCCGAAACGCAGGTGCGAGACCGTCATCGAGCCGGATTTCTTTGAGTCATATACGAAATAGCCTTGCGCGTAGTTCTCCGTCTCCTCGCCGATGATTTTGATGGAATTTTTGTTCGCCCCGACCGTCCCGTCTGCGCCGAGGCCGTAGAATAGGGCCCGCACCACATTCTTCGGTTCCGTCGAAAACTCCGGGTCAAAGGCCAGGCTGGTGTGGGACACGTCGTCGTTGATGCCGACGGTGAAATGGTTTTTTGGCGTGGCCGCGGCGAGATTGTCGAATACCGCCTTGATCATGGCCGGCGTGAATTCCTTCGAGGACAAGCCGTACCGGCCGGTGAATACCTGCGGCACCGTTTTCAGGTGCGAACGGCCGGCGGCGGTTTCTTCCATCAGTGCCGTGACGACGTCCTGGTACAGCGGTTCCCCGGTCGCGCCGGGTTCTTTGGTGCGGTCAAGCACGGAGATTTTCTTCACCGAGGCGGGCAGCGCGGCTATAAAGCGTTTGCCGTCGAACGGGCGGTACAGGCGCACTTTCAGCACCCCGACTTTTTCGCCCTTTGCCGTGAAATAGTCCACGGTCTCGTGGGCCGCTTCGCAGCCGGAACCCATCAGCACGATCACTCGCTCCGCATCCGCCGCCCCGGCGTAGTCGAATAGGTTGTATTTCCGCCCGGTCAGCCCGGCGAATTCATCCATGACCTTCTGGACGATGTCGGGACCGGCTGAATAGAAACCGTTCGCGGCTTCTCGGCCCTGGAAAAAGGCGTCCGGATTCTGTGCCGTGCCCCGCAGCACCGGCCGGTCCGGTGACATCGCGCGGGCCCGGATTTCGGCGATGATTTTGTCGTCAATCATTGCGCGCAAGACCGTTTCGTCGAGCATTTCGATTTTCGAGACCTCATGCGAGGTGCGAAAACCGTCAAAAAAATGGATGAACGGCAGGCGCGTGCGCAGCGAGGCGGCTTGGGATATCAGCGCGAAATCCATCGTCTCCTGCACCGACGCCGCGCCGAGCATTCCCCAGCCCGTCGAGCGGCAGGCCATGATGTCGCTGTGGTCCCCGAAAATGGATAGCGCGTGCGTGGCCACGGTGCGGGCCGTGACGTGAAACACTGTCGGCAGCAGTTCGCCCGCGAACTTGAACATGTTCGGAATCATCAGCAACAGGCCTTGCGACGCGGTGAATGTCGTGCTGATGGAGCCGGTCTGGAGCATCCCGTGCACCGCCCCGACCGCCCCGCCTTCGCTCTGCATTTCCACAATCGCTGGCACGGTGTCCCAGAGGTTCTTTTTGCCTTCGGATGCCCATTGGTCGCACCACTCGGCGATCGGCGACGACGGGGTGATGGGATAAATCGCCATCGCCTCATTCAGGCGATAGGCGACATGGGCGGCGGCTTCGCAGCCGTCGATGGTTTTAAAGACGGGCTTCTTATTCATGGCGGGTTAATAGGTGTAGCTGGCGTTGTAAAAATTGCTTTCCGGGTCGTGCACGATTTTGAATCCCACCTTGCCGCAGATATGCTGCATGGCGTGGTTCTCGGCCAGCACCTGGCCGGAGATTTTGTCGAGTTTTTCCGCCCGCCCGATTTCTATCAGGAGGCGGAGCAGTTCGGTGCCCAGCCCCTGATGTTGCCAGTGATCACTGACGAGCACGGCGAACTCTGCATCATTCGCCTGCGGCAACTTGCTCAAGCGCCCGACGCCGATGATCTTTTTGCCTTCGCCCGCCCGGGCTTGCTTCACCTCGGCGACCAGCGCGATCTCGCGGTCGTAATCGTTGAAACAAATGCGGGTGAGGCGCTCATGGGCGACGCGCTGCGATAATTTCAGCGCGGAGAAATACCGGTGGTAAACGCTCTCCGCGGACAGCGTCTCGTGGAATTTTACCATCAGCGGTTCGTCTTCCGGCTTGATGGGCCGGAGGGTGACCAGGGTTTTATTTTTGATTTTCCACGAGCTGGTGTATTGCGCCGGATACGGCCGGATGGCTGGCTTGGGCAGCTTGGCCTCCGGGGTCTTGGGATTGTGCAGCACCACGCGTCCGTCGAGCGCCACCATCCGGTCGGCGGAAACGAGCAGCGGATTGATGTCTATCTCGGCGATCCACGGTTGCTCTACCACCAGCTGGCTGAAGCGCACGAGCACTTGTTCGAGGGCGGGGAGATTGACGGCTTTGCGTCCGCGGACGCCTTTAAGCGCCGTGTAAATCTTGGTGCGCTCCATCATCCGGCGCGCCAGGGTGGCGTTGAGGGGCGGCAAACCCAGCGCGCGGTCCTTGAATACTTCCACCAGCTGGCCGCCCGTGCCGAAAAGCAGTACCGGGCCGAACTGCGCGTCCACGCTGCTGCCGACGATCAATTCGTAACCGTCTAATTTGATCATCGGCTGGACCGTGACGCCGATAAAATGCTCCTTCCCCGCTTTCTTCGTGACTGCCGATTCAATGGATCGCCAGGCCTGGCGGACCGCCGAGGCCGTCCGCAAGTTCAAGTGCACCCCCCCGACATCGGTCTTGTGGGTGATGGTTTCGGAATAAAGTTTTAAAACGATGGGAAATCCCAGGTGCGCCGCCTGCTTCACCGCCTCATTCTCCGTCAACGCAATGCGCGTCTCCACGGTGGGAATCCCATAGGCTGCCAGTAGGTTTTTGGATTCAAACTCCGTCAGGATCATCCGTCCGGTCTTGCGCACGTCGGCAATGATTTTCCCCGCCAGCGCGCGGTCGATTTCCCCGCGTCCGATCGCATCCGAACTGGCCGGCGTCTCATACAGCGCCCGCAGATTCTCGCTGTAGCGCCACATGTAGTAAAATGCCCGTGCCGCGCGGTCGGGATATTTGAAGGTCGGGATGTTGGCCGCATTTAAGATGTTTTCACCCGCTTCCACCTGTCCGGCCCCCATCCAGCTCGCGATGATCGGCTTGCCCTCAATGTGCGCATAGGTCTTGAGTGCTTCGGCCGTTGCCGACGAATCGGTCATCGCCTGCGGTGTCAATATCACCAGCAGGCCGTCCGTGGTCGGATCTTTTGCCGTGATGTCGACCGCCTTGGCATAGAGCTCTGGGCCCGCGTCGCCGATGATATCCACCGGATTGTTGTGGCTCCACGTCGGGGGTAATAGTTGGTTCAGCGCCGCCATCGTCTCCGGGGTCAGCCCGGCGAGTTGCGCGCCGCTGCCGATCAGCATGTCCGTGGCGATTACCGCCGGCCCGCCGGCATTGGTCACAATCGTCAGCCGCGGGCCTTTTGGCCGCGGCTGCTTGGCGAGCACTTCCGCCATGTCGAACAATTCGGAAATGGTGTCCACGCGCAGGACCCCGACCCGTTGAAACGCGGCTTGCAATACTTCATCGCTGCCCGTCAGCGAGCCGGTGTGCGATGCCGCCGCTTTCGCGGCTGCCTCGGTGCGGCCGGGTTTGATGATGATGATCGGTTTGGTCAGCGCCACTTCCCGCGCGGCGGAAAGAAATGCCCGCGCATCACCGATCGTCTCCATGTAAATCACGATGCTGCGGGTGTTGGGGTCGGAGCCGAGATGATAAATTAAATCGCCCCAGCTCACATCCAGCATCGAGCCGAGGGAGACGAACGCGCTGAAGCCGACGTTTTCCTTCAGGCTCCAATCCAGGATCGCTGTGCAGAGCGCGCCGCTCTGGCTGATGAACCCCACACTGCCCGGCCGCGCCATGTCGGCGGCAAATGTGGCATTCATCCTCATGCTCGGAACCATCACCCCCAGACAGTTCGGACCCACAATGCGCATGTTGCCGCGTGCCGCTTCCGCCAGGATCTGTCGTTCCAGCGCCGCCCCCTCCGCCCCCGTTTCTTTGAAACCGGCGGAAATGATGATGGCGCCGGGGACGCCGGCCTCGGCGCATTCTTTGATGATGCCCGGCACGGTTTTCGGCGGGGTGATGATGACCGCGAGGTCCGGCCTTTCTGGTAGCGCGGCCACATTCGGATACGCTTTCATTCCGAGTATTGTCTCTTTGACGGGATTCACCGGGAATATTTTGCCAGGGAAACCGCCTTCCCTCAGATTAGTCATCACGGTGCGCCCGACACTGCGTTCGCGTTCCGTTGCGCCGATCACCGCTATGACTTTGGGTGAAAAAATCGAGGTCAGGGGGCGCCGCCGTGGTTCATGCAGGATGTCGTGGGCCGATTCGAGTGTGTCGGAAGATAAATTTGGTGTGTTCATATTCAGTTGTTCACCGCATAAATAGGCTGGCAGTCGTGGGGTTGGAACACTTCACCAGATTTGGCAAAGGTTAACCATTTTTTGTTGAGGCAGGGGGCTGGGGGGAACCGCTAAACCGGGACTCGCTATGCCGGCGACTTGGGCCTGAAGTCGCGGCGGATCGCGTTTTGGCATCGCTCCCGTCCGGACCCGGATCTTGTCGCCGGCGGTTTTTATTTGTGGCGGCACGACATTTCAGTTAAACTTCTCGTCAACAAGTTATGTTTAAGCTCCTTTTCTCCCCGAGTCAGGACACCGCCTTGACCAATCTGGGCCTGCTGGTCATGCGGCTGTGGCTTGGCTCTGCGATGTTTTTCAATCATGGCATCGAGAAACTCACCCATTTTAAGGACATTTCGCCCAACTTTGCCGATCCGCTGGGCATTGGCCAGCCCGTCAGCCTGGCGCTCGTCATGTTCGCCGAAGTCGTTGGCTCGGTTCTCCTGATCATGGGGCTGCTCACGCGGTTTGCTGCGCTGATGCTGGTGATTGACCTGTTCGTCGCCTTCTTGATGGTTCATCAGTCGGCTTTGAGCGGCAAGAATAGCGGGGAGCTGGCGTTCATTTACCTGTCCGGTTTCATGGTCCTGCTCATCACCGGTGGCGGCATGATCTCCTTGGACATGGTGGTTTTCGGTAAGAGCAAAAAAAGCTAAATTGGCTGATCAATTTCGGTTGAAATTGGGCGGCCATTCGCGCCGTCATTTTACCTGGGATCGTTCATGTATTTTCCAGAATGTCATCCTTTGTGACTAATGCATATTAGTACACTCAATTAGGATGTTGTTCGTTAAAGTAAATTTTCTACCCGCTATACATAATGTAATAAATGTTAATTATAACGATAATATAAATAGTTCCAATTCATCCGGATGCCGTGGGCAAGGTTCACTAGGTTGTAATTGCCGTCGAAAGTACAAACGATGTAATGGTTTTCCGATCGGCAAACTCGGATTTAGGCCTGCGTGATGAATTCCCTCCGGTAAGATTGCTTATTCCCTGGTTTTTCTGCCCAACTCTTTCGGTCGGAGTTTGGGCGACATTTGCTTTGCTTGGGATGGAACCGTTAACTAGCATCACTTTCATCTATGGGACCCAAATTTCCCCCCGCCGGCTTCCGGGCTGCCCGGCTTCTCCTTTGTCTATTTGCCGCCGGGTGCAACTTGGTTGCCGCCGAACCCCTTGCATCCACTACCGCCACGAATGCCCCCGCCGGCTCCATTGAAAATTCGGTGGTCAAGATTTTTGCCACGGTGCGTTATCCTGACCCCTATAAGCCGTGGGCCAAGGAGTCGCCGGAAGATTTTACCGGTAGTGGCGTGGTGATCGAAGGCCGGCGCATCCTGACCAATGCCCATGTTGTGGATTATGCCAGCGAGGTGCAGATCCAGGCAAATCTGGCCGGGGACAAAGTCTCCGCCACCGTGGAGTTCATTGCCCCGGGAATTGATCTGGCGGTGCTTAAGCTGGATGATGAAAAATTCTTCGATACCCATCCGCCATTGGTGCGGGCCAAAACGCTGCCGGCCATTAAGGATGCGGTGATGGCTTATGGTTATCCGGAAGGTGGCAACAATCTTTCCATCACCAAGGGCATCGTTTCACGCGTCGAATTTGCGCCGTATAGCTTTCCCGTGTTCGGTCTGCGTATTCAGGTTGATGCGGCTATCAATCCCGGCAACAGCGGCGGGCCGGCGGTCGTGGGCGACAAGATGATCGGTCTGACCTTCAGCCGCCTGAATGGCGCTGAGAATATCGGCTACATCATCCCCAGCGAGGAGATCGACCTGTTCCTGCAGGACATTGCCGACGGCCATTATGACGGTAAACCCATGATGTACGATGATTTGCAGACTCTCGAAAATCCTGCGCTGCGTTCCTACTTGAAGTTGGATCCGGCGGTCCATGGCATGGTGGTGCACAAACCTTATCAGTTTGGTGCGGCTTGTCCGTTGAAGGAATGGGATGTCATCTCAAAAATCGGCGAGACGCCGGTGGACGACCAGGGCATGATCGGGATCGGCGACGATCTGCGGGTGCGCTTTCAATTTCTCATCCAGCATGTCGCCACCAACGGCACCGTGCCGCTGACCATTGTCCGTGCGGGTAAGGATCTTCGGGTCAACCTGCCCGTCTCGCCAATATATCCTCTGCTGATTCCGGGTTTGCACGGCTCCTATCCTTCATATTTTATTTACGGGCCGCTGGTCTTCTCCGCTGCCACGGAGGATTATCTGGGCGGTTATCTGCGGTCTAAATATGCGGCCACCATCCTGACTCGTTTTAGCGCCTCCGGCAATCCGCTGTTGACGCGGATGTCGGACCAGCCGGCGTTTCCCGGCGAGGGTTTGGTAGTCATTTCTTCGCCGTTTTTCCCGCATAAGCTGGCTCAGGGCTATGGCAGCCCGCGTTCGGAAGTCGTCAGGTCTGTGAACGGGGTTCTCGTAAAAAACCTCAATCATCTCGTGGCGATACTCCGTGATTCAAAGGATGAATTCATCACTGTCGCCTGTGATACCCGTTACGGTGAAACCATGGTTTTCCCGCGCGCTCAGATGCTGGCCGCCACGGATGAAATCCTGACGGACAACGGCGTCCGCTCGCAAGGGTCGCCGGACACGCTGGCCATCTGGAACGCCAAACCCGCTAGGTGACCTGGCCTCACCTTCGCCTGAATGACCGCCCGCTTTCACGAGACAAACCGAATGGCTACAGTATTTTTGAAAATGTTCTAATTGTTCGGTGGCGCGCCCGGTAAGTTCAAAATTTCTGAAGCAAATTGCTTTCAGCCGGGTGTTTTGTCAGTCATTTGGAAGCGGTGCAAAAGTTAATCTCTCTTCCTCTTGCTGGATGTTTGTCTCCAACCATGGCGCCCATTCAACTTGTTCACCCTGACCATGTGCCACTTTCCGCCCGCGCCGCTTTCCTGGCTTCATTCCTGGGCGCTGTCCGCTTTCACGGCTGGGTGACGACGCGATAGAAGCGCGGGCCCGATGGCAAGACATTTGAGTCCGCCAGGGTGAACGTGGAGTTGGTCGCTAGGAAGGTTGCCAGATGCGACCAGACCAGGAGATTCGGGGAGGTCTGCGCTTCGTATCGATAATCGGGCTGGAGGTTGAACTCGCATTTGAACGGGCCGGCAACGGACATCTGGGGCTTGCCCAATACGGCGCGCGGCAAGGTTCCCGGTGGAACGAAATTGAAGTTCTGGATTATGACTTCGACTTCATTGTTGTCGGTGGGCGGGATGCCGTTGATCAGCCACAAATTAAGATGCACACATTCGTCGCCGCTTTGCGGCACGTTCGCGGCGTTGGTGAAAACATAGGCGGCGATCAGGTTGGTCGCAGCGGCGGAGTAAGCGCCGGTCTGGCATTGCCAGCTGATCCGATTGGTTTCCCAGATAAAAAGATGAGTGGAGTCGGCCAGACCGGGCGGCACGCGATAGCGCGCCAGCTGGTTGGGCAGGTAATAAGGCTGGACGACAAACTGCGCGTTTTTTGTGTCCGCCGCGTTTTGCCAGCGGCTGCATTCGACATCCATCTCACGATCCGTGTACGCCGGATCATCACTCCAGGTGAACAGGCCGAGCGTGACGTTCGGATCCAGATTGTTCACCGGCGTATTCAGTTCAAAGCGATAGCTGCCCGGGCCGAAGGTGCGCGCCGAGATGAGTTCGGCGCATTGCCAGGCGTTCGTCCGGTGAGTGATGCGCAGGTGCAGCCAGCCGTTTGTGTCGGTCCAGACATTGTTGGTGGCGTCGGAAAAATAATTCGGTCCCGGCCCGACTTGCGTGGTGTAGTTCTTCACCCACCAGTCGTAGCCGGAAAAACTCAGGAATCTTACGCCGGGCGATGGCCGCGTGACCACGGTCTTGGCGATGGCTTGGGCGTAAAGAGTGTTTGTTAAACTGGCCTCACCCAGCACGCAGGTCTGGTTGAAATTGGTGCTGACCAGCAGGGCGGCAAATCGCGTGGCGGTGGCGTCCCCCGCACCGCCGGTGGTCACGTTGGCTGACCACGAGCCATCCGGTTGAATCGGCGCGAGCGGTTGCGCGCAGGTTGGTTTGGTTACCCAGCCGTAGCCCGGCACGTAAATGAAAACCGCCACCGCGTTCGACGCCGGATTTACATTCAACACTTTTCCGGAAAGCGGACTAAAGGCTCCATAAGCGGGCAGGTTGGTGATAAGAATCGATGGCGGCGAAGCCATGCCTTGCGCCGTGATTGCCGCAAACAAAATCGCGAACCATGTCCTGAATGCTTTCATTATTATCAGAAATTAGCCTATAAATAACTTATCGGTTCCCTTCGGAAAGGCAAATTTTGATCAAACTGAAAATGATCTGACCCCCATTCTATTTGTTCGCCGGCGGGTAGCCATGCCACAACCATTCC
>CAIJNQ010000142.1 GCA_903822015.1 uncultured Verrucomicrobia subdivision 3 bacterium
AACCCTTCACACCCCGTCCGGTTTTTGGGTGAAAATTATTTATTCCAAAAAGATGGCGGATAAGGTAAAATATCATCAATCTGACCAGGCGCTGATTTTGCAGGTCCGGATAACTTTGGAAAGGACACGATATGGCTAAAATACTAATCATCGATGATGATCCACAAGTATGCAGTCTGGTGGGCGAATTCCTGAGCCGCCATGGCCATGAAGTGGCCACCGCGCCCAATGGCGACCGGGGCTTGAAAACGGCCGCCGTCCTGAAGCCGGATCTGGTCTTGTGCGATCTGGACATGCCCGGACTGGATGGGCACGATGTGGTCTCGATCATGCGGCGGGATGAACATCAGGGCGAAATCCCGATCATCTTTTTAAGCGCCTGCACCGAGCACGGGAGAATCCGCCGCAGCATGAATCTGGGCGCGGATGATTTCATCACCAAAACCGCCCCGCTGGAGGATATTCTGGAGGCGGTGACCGCGAAGCTGCAGCGGCATAACAAGCAACGCCAGCGGCTGGACCGGCAGGTGGAAAAAGCGGCGGAGATTTTCGTCGGGATCATCCATGACTTGAACAACCAGGCGCCGGAAGTGATGTGGCTGGCCCAGACGGCTTCGGGAATGGTGGGCGAGCAAAATCAGATCATCCAGCGGGTGCGGAAGACCCTGAATACGAACGGTGCTTCCGGCCGGCCGGCTTCCGTGATGATCAAAAACAACAACCGCTCGGAGTTTTTGAAGCTTTCGGAGGTCAAGGCCTTGCTGGCGGACGGGGAATATTCGAACATCTATTGGGGCCGGGACCAGCACATGATGTTCCGGAAGCCGCTCAAGCAATGGCAGATGGAACTGCCGGCGGACCAGTTTGTCCGCGTCCACCGGCACGCGATCATCAACTTGAAGTTTATCGATTTCGTCGAGAAAGACCCGGAAGGAAAACAACAGATCCATCTCCGTGATTTCACCCAAATCATCCCGGTCAGCCAGCGGGGGACGCCGGTCTTCAACCGCTGCATGAGAAAGTTCCAGACGCGTTGATCCGCTGGTGCATGAATACCCCGACCCAACGCCCGGCGAACATTCTGATTGTCGATGACACGCCGGAAAATCTGCAGTTACTGGCCCGGCTGCTGGGCCGGTCGGGTTACACGGTCCGCCCGGTGGTGAGCGGCAATCTGGCGTTGCAGGCGGTCAGGCTGTTGCTGCCGGATTTGATCCTGCTCGATGTCCGGATGCCCCAGATGGATGGTTATGAAGTCTGCCAAGAACTGAAGTCCGCCGATCCGCTCCGGCACATCCCCGTCATTTTTATCAGCGCCGACGACGAGGACGAGGACAAGATGAAAGCCTTTCAAGCCGGCGGCGTGGATTATATCGTCAAGCCGTTTCAGGCTGAGGTGGTGCTGGCGCGGGTGCGCACCCATCTGGAATTGTACCGGCTCCAGCAGGAGTTGCGGAGCCGGAATTCCCGGCCGGCGGCCCCGGCCGCTGACGGGCTGGATCAAAGCGCGGCCGGGCGCATCCGGGAATTGGAGGTCCGCGTGCTGGAATTGGAGGAGCTCTACCATCGGGCGCCTTGCGGCTACCACAGTCTCGACCGGGACGGGGTGTTTATCCGCATCAACGACACGGAACTGGGCTGGCTGGGATACGCGCGCGAGGAGGTCATCGGGCGAAATATCACCGGGTTCCTCGCCCCGAAAAGCTGCGACCAGTTCGCGAGCCGCTTCGTGGCCACGAAGGCGTCGGATAATTTCTACAACTTTGAACTGGAATTGCAGGGGAAAGGCGGCCGCCTGCTCCCCGTGAGCGTCAGTGTCACCGTGGTGCGCGATGCCGCGGGTAATTTTATCCGGAGCCAGAGCACGGTTTTTAACAACAGCGAACTCAAGAAAACGGAGGCGTCGCTCCGACAGGCGTTGGCGGCGGCGGATGCCGCCGGCAAGGTCAGAACGGAGTTGCTTTCCGCCCTGGCGCACAAATTGCGCACGCCCATGAATACCATCATGGGTTATACGCAAATGGTGCAACGGGAAACATCATTGTCTGAATCCGTCCGCGCCCAGATCGAAATCATCGATCGCAGCAGCCAGAAACTCCTGGCCTTGATCAATTCCTTTTTTGAACCGTCAAAAAATGAGCCGGCCGGGGTGGCCGAGCCGCCGGCGCCGGCCGAATTATTGGAGCCGCTGACGGTGGCGGACATGTCTGCGGTGCCGGCGGATTTGCGGCGCCAACTCCACGGCGCCCTGGTTGGCGCGGATTATGACGCGGTGAACCAGGTGATCCGTGAAATCGGCGCGGTAAACCCGGGGCTGGCCAGCCGCCTGAACGCACGGGCGGAACGCTTTGAAGTCGAAAACCTGATTCATTTGGTGGAATCCTCCCGGCAGGAAACGATCAAATGAAATCCGCCCCGGCGCCCAGGATTTTGATAGTGGACGACGTGCCGGATAATCTCCGCCTGCTGGCCGCCATGCTCAAGGCCAACGGCTATCAGGCGCGCCCGGTCACCAGCGGCAAACTGGCCATTGAAGCGGCTTTCCAATCCTGCATCCC
>CAIJNQ010000143.1 GCA_903822015.1 uncultured Verrucomicrobia subdivision 3 bacterium
CCAGCTCCGGTCGGGCTTCGCCCACCCACCGCAGGGGATGGACAAGAAACAAACAAAAAAATAAACACAACCAAGTCCCAGGACTAACTCATGGACTGGCACAGAAAAGTGAACCCGGTCACCAGGCACATCGGGTTGGGGCGCGACATTTGACACTGCCCAAGCCGTGCCTTGGTTGCCGCAGGTGCAAACCGCGGACGGCGGCTTCGGCGTGCAATCCAATGGATTCGGTTTCAACATCAATTGGGCGACTGGCCAAACGGTGGTGGTAGAAGACAGTATGGATCTGATCAACTGGCAACCGGTGCAAACCAACGTGCTCACAACTGGCTCATCTTATTTCAGCGACCCGCAGTGGACAAATTATTCCGTCCGTTTTTATCGCTTGAGTTCGCACTGAAAAGGTTTGGATAACAGACGTCTCGGATGGTGTTTGTACAACGTATTTCATTGGCAAGCAGGTCGGTCTTTGGCTTAACTTCGCCGCGTGTCGGAAAACAAAAACAACGCTTCCATCGCCGGCGGACTCCTGCTGGTGGTGTTTTTGTGGGGCGGCAACAACGCCGGCACCAAGTGGCTCGTCGGCTCCTGGCCCCCGGTCTGGACGGGCAGCCTGCGCTTTCTGTGCGCCGGCTTCATCCTGCTCGCCATCCTGCGCTTTACCCGCTGGCTCGGTGAATTCCAGCCGCTGAACCGGGAGCTTTACCGGTTGCTCTGGCTGCGCGGCGGTCTCGCCCTGGCGGCTTACATCGTCGTGTTCTGCTGGGCCTTGCGGCTCACCGCGGCTTCCCATGTCGCCCTGTATCTCGGCGCGTCGCCCATCTGGGCGCTGCTCGCCGAGGAACGGCCGCGCTGGAATCTCCCCAGCCTGCGCCGTTACGCCGCCGCCTTGCTGGCCGTGGCCGGTGTGTTGGTGCTGTTCTGGCCGTCGTTGCATACCGGCAAATCCAGTCTGCTCGGCGAATTGCTCGGCGTGGCCTCCAGCCTCTGCTGGGCGAATTACAGCTGGCAGGTCCGTTTCCTCAGCGGGAAAATCACCGGCGTCGAGGTCGCCGCGCATTCCATGTGGATGTCCGGCGCCTGGCTGCTGCCCGTCGGCCTCTGCGAGGTCGCCACCCGGGGGCTCGTCGTCGATGCGCCGCATCTCGGCGTCCAGGCCCTCTGCATTGTGTTCGGCAGCGTCATTCCCTATTCGCTTTGGAACTCCGCCCTGCGACATTGGCGCACCAGCCAGGTGATGCTCTTCAACAACTTCATCCCGCTCTCCACCACCGCCTGGGTCCACTTCACCCTGGGCGAACCCATCACCCCGACTTTTTGTGCGGCCATGGTTTTGATTATCGCCGGCGTGCTGCTCGGCCAGATGGACTGGTCAAAGATTTTTAAGCTGCCGGAAAGTTTTTAAAACCGTTGGGGCAGACCTGCCGGCTTGGCCGGAAACAGTGCTTGTAACTCCACCCCGGCGGAATTTTTCGTGTCTTTTGTGTCTTTCGTGGTTAAAAATTGAACTGTATGGATGTTAAAAACCTCGGCGAAGTTCCGCCGTTCACCACCAAGGACGGTTCGGAAATCCGCGAACTGCTGGCCCATCGCAACTCCGCCATCCGCCATCAAAGTCTCGCCGAGGCGCGTCTGCCCGTCGGTGGCGCGACCCAGGAGCATTACCATCCGCTGGCCGAGGAAATTTATTACCTCATCCACGGTTCCGGTCGCATCCGCATCGAAGGTGAGACCCGCGATGTCAGGGCAGGGGACGCCATCGCGATTCCGCCCGGGCAAAAGCATAAGCTCTGGAATACCGGCGCGGAAACCTTGCGTTTGCTGTGCTGTTGCGCGCCCGCCTACGAGCACGGCGATACCATTATCACGGAATCGTGAATTGACCTGCGCCTCGCCCGGCGCTTAACTGTGCTCATGAAACGGTTCGCATCCTTGATGCTTGTCTCCGGCGGATGCCTGTTGTCCGGGTGTTTCCACCACAAGCCAGCGCCGGCGCCAGCTCGCCCCGCCGTGGTGGGCACGCCCGCTCCCGCCATTGTCACCCCGGACACCACCCTCGCGGGAACCGTGGTCTCCTATAACGAAACCGGCCGGTTTGTGGTCTTGAATTTCCCCGCTGCCCGGATGCCGAAACTCGACCAGCATCTCTTTATCTACCGTGCCGGTTTAAAGGTCGCCGAGGTCACCGTCACCGGTCCCCAAAGCGATGATAATACTGTGGCCGACCTGCTGAGCGGCGACGCGCAGGCCGGGGACCAGGTGCGCGACCAGTAGGGTTTTACCCTCGTTTAATTTTCCGGCTTGGGGGATTTTTCCACCAGCGGCTTGACCGTTTTCGGCAGGGCGTTTTTTTGATAGGGCGAGTGCAGGTTGAAATAGATGCCGCACAGCGGCAGCGCGCCGTCCCCCTGGCTCAGGATGACCGTCACCTGGTTGTCCAGCGCGATGCCGTGCCTCAGCCCTTCGCCGCGGGTCTCGTAGGCCATGATCGCCTTCGCCATCAATGAATCCAGTGCCGCTTCAAATTCATCCGGGGTCTTCCCGAGGCAGACGATATATTGATCGTATGTCTTGACGGCGAGGGCAATTTCGCGCTTGAACGAGTCGGCGGTCATGGCCTCAACTTAATTCATGCCGGGCCGATTGCATTAAAAATAATCATCCTCGGCGCGCGGTTTTGCCTTCACCCGCGGGCCGAACAGCGCCGTGCCGATCCGCACCAGGGTCGCGCCTTCTTCGATCGCCACTTCGAAATCCCCGCTCATGCCCATGCTCAACTCCGGCAGCGGCGCTCCAAGCGCCTGCTCGGCGGCGGCCTTCAATTCCCGCAGCCGCCGGAAATGTGGGCGCGACTTTTCCGCCTCCGCCGACCACGGCGGCACCGTCATCAGGCCGTGAATCTCCAGGCGCGGCAGCGCGTTGATCTCCTTCAATTCGGCCAGCATTCGTTCCGGCGTGTAGCCGAACTTGCTCGCTTCGCCCGCCAGGTTCACTTCCAGCAGCACCGGCATCGTCTTGGCGGCGTCGGCGGCCCGCTTGTTGATCTCCTGCGCCAGCGCCAGGCTGTCCACGCTCTGGATCATTTGGAAACAATGCACCGCGTCGCGGCATTTGTTCGATTGCAGGTGGCCGATGAAATGCCAGCGCAATTTGCCCGGGCACAGCGGGATTTTCGCCTTCGCTTCCTGCACCTTGTTTTCCCCGAACACCAGCAGGCCCAGCCCGGCCGCCGTCCGGATCGTTTCCGGCGGATGCGTCTTGCTCACCGCCAGCAGCGTGACGGTTTTGGCGTCCCGCCCGGCCCGGTCGCACGCGGCGGAAATCCGTTGTTGAATTGAATTTAGGTTGTCGGGCAAACTCACCCCCGCATCGTAAATCGCAAATCGTAAATCGCAAATCATTCTATGAATTTCTGGCTGGTGAAATCCGAACCCGGAACCTACTCCTGGACCCAATTCGTGAAGGATGGCCGGACCGCCTGGACCGGCGTGCGCAATTACGCGGCGCGCAACCATCTCCGCGCCATGAAATCGGGCGACCGTGTTTTCTTCTACCACAGCGGCGCGGATAAATCGGTCGTCGGCCTCAGCCGGGTGCTCCGGGAGGCTTATCCCGACCCCACCGCCGGGGAGGGCGACTGGTCATGCGTGGACCTCGCGCTGGAAAAATCCCTGGCCCGGCCCGTCGCCTTGTCCGCCATCAAGGCGGATAAACTGCTCAAGGAAATGATTCTGGCCAGGCAATCTCGCCTCTCCGTGTCGCCGGTGACCGCGGCTCAGTTTGAGCGGCTCCTGCATTTGGCGGAAACCCGGCCCTGACTCGCTGCGCCGAAAGCTTGACCCGGGCGTGGCGGGCGGTTAAAAATCGCGCCCGAACCCGGAACACCATCTCTAACCAGAACTATTCCATGAACGAATCCATCACTCAAATCAAGGACGCCACCGCGAATCCCGCCCCGCTCGGCTTGCTTGGCTTCGGCCTGACCACCGTCCTCTTGAATTTTCATAACGCCGGTTTTTATGAAATGAACAGCATGATCCTCGCGATGGGGCTTTGCTACGGCGGCACCGCCCAGGTCATCGCCGGTATGATGGAATGGAAAAAGGGCAATACGTTTGCCACGACCGCGTTCATCTCCTACGGCTTTTTCTGGCTCTCGCTCGTGGCGCTCGTGCTCCTGCCCAAAATCGTCCCCGCGGTCGCCGCCACCAATGAAACCGCCCTGGCCGTCTATCTTTCCCTCTGGGGCCTGTTCACCGCGGTCATGTTCCTCGGTACCTTCCGGTTGAACCGCGCGCTGCAGTTTGTCTTCGGCTCGCTGACGGTTTTGTTTTTCCTCTTGGCCTGGGGCGATTTTACTGCTGCTGGCCCCGACTTTAAACATTTTACTGGCTACGAAGGGCTGGTCTGCGGTTTCTCCGCCATTTATGCCGGTCTGGCGCAGGTGCTCAACGAGCTTTACGGCAAAACCATTCTCCCGCTCGGCCCGGTCAAAAAGTAATCGCTCGCCCAAGGCAAGGGCGGCTTCAAAACTCAGGGGCATCTTTGTTAATTCGCACGTCAATCGCCGCCGGGATGAATGCGCTGCCTCAAAAAATCATTCTTGATCCGCCGGCAAGGCGGCGGATTTTCACTGCGGGTCAGCCCGGCAAGCTTTGAATTGAATCGCGCAAGGCGGAAACCATTTTCCTCGTTTGCTCCGCCGTCGTGCAATACGGCGGCATCAGCACGATCACGTTGCCAATCGGCCGCGTCAGCACACCGTGCCGCGCCATCGCTTCGCAGACGCGGATGCCGGCTCGTTCCCCTAGGGCAAACGGCTTGCGCGTCCGCCAGTCCTTGACGAGTTCAATTCCCGCCACCAGCCCGACTTGCCGGATATCCCCCACTTTCGGCAGCGACCACAGCGTTTGCAGGCCTGCTTGCAGGTTTTTCTGCAGCGCCGCCCGCTGGCGCACTGATTTTTCCGACTGCAATATTTCCAGGCTGACCAGGGCCGCGGCTGCGCCCAGTTGGTTTCCCGTAAAGCTGTGCCCGTGGAAAAAAGTTTTGAACTCGGAGTATTCCCCCAGAAACGCGTCAAAGACTTTTTGCGTCGTCAGCGTCGCCGCCATCGGCAGATAACCCCCGGTCAACCCTTTCGCCACGCACAAAAAATCCGGCTGCACCTTTTCCTGCTGGCAGGCAAACAAACTATTTTCGTAGGAGCCGACGTAAGGTGGCTCTGACTTGTTTTTCTCTTTTGAATAGACTCTCCTCACGTCGTCTCCTGCTAAACCCGTCCGCCCAAATCCCGTCATCACCTCATCCGCGATCAGCAGCGCGCCGTGGCTGCGGGCGATGTCCGTGACTTGCCCCAGCCAGCCGCCGGGTTGCGGAATCATCCCCGCCGATCCCTGCATTAGCGGCTCAAAGACCAGGGCGGCATAGGGGTTGCCGCGCTTCTTTTGCGCCGCAAATTTTTTCTCCACCAGGCCGACGCATTCCCAATTGCATTTCCTGTATTCCCGCGCATCTGCCCGTTCCGGTTTGGCCCGGTTGTACGGGCACCGGTAGCAATACGGCGACATCACCTTGTCGGTTTTGAACAGTAATCCCGCATAAGCCTTGTGGAACAGATCGATGTGGCCGGCTGAGACCGCGCCCACGGTGTCGCCGTGATACGCTCCGTCCAGCGAAAGGAATTTTGGTTTTGTTCCCTTGCCGCGCGTGCGGCGGGTGAACTCGTATGCCAGCTTGAGCGCCACTTCCATCGCCGTCGACCCGTCGTCGCTGAAAAAAACCTTGTTCAGGTGGGGCGAGACTCCGTCGAGCCCTGATTTTTCACCTCCGATTTTGTCTCGCGAGAAATCGCGCCCGGCCACCGGTTTTGGATTCGCAATTTTCACGAGTTTCTCCGCCAGCAGACTCGCCGGTTGGTTGGCGAATCCCAGCGCCGAGCTGTGGGAGATTTTTACCAGTTGCCGCCGGATTGCTCCATTTATTTTCGGATGGTTATGTCCGTGCAGGTTCGTCCAGATGGATGAGTTGGCGTCCAGGTAGTCGCGGCCTTTTACATCGCGTAATACCGCGCCCTTGCCGGACGAGATCACCATCGGCTCCCGCCCTAGCCAGTTGCGCATCTGGGTGAATGGATGCCAGATATACTGATGGTCGAGCTGCGCAAACCGGTTCATGTTGTTTTCAAGTCGGTTAGCGCGCGGACCAGTTCTGCCACATCGTCTTCCGAATGTGCGGCGGTCAATGTCACCCGCAAACGCGCCTGGCCCCGGGCCACGGTCGGATACCGGATGGCCGGAATAAAAATGCTTTCCGCGCGCAAGGTTGCCGCCGCCGCGACGGCTTTGGCCTCGTCGCCGATGATGATGGGGATGATTGCCCCGTCGATCTCGCCCGTCGCCATTCGGAGTTCGGACCTCAGCTTTTTAACCCGTTGCCGGAGGATTTTGCGGCGGGCTTCACCCTCCGGGGATTGCGCCAGTTGAATCCCCGCCGTGGCGGCGGCGGCGGCGGCCGGCACGGGCGCCGTGGAAAAAATGAAACTGCGGGCGCGGTTCGTCAAAAAATCAATCAACCCCCGCGATCCGCAGATGTAGCCGCCGCTGGCGCCCAGCGCTTTGCCCAGTGTGCCCATCTGGATTTCAATCTGGTTGCCGACACCCAGTTCGTTCGCGAGCCCGCGCCCGTCCGCTCCATACAGTCCGGTGGCGTGCGCCTCATCCACCATGAGCCAGGCGCCGTATTTGTTTTTGAGCGTGACCAGTTCGCGGAGTGGGGCCGCATCGCCGTCCATCGAGAAAATGGCTTCCGTGACGATGATTACCTGACCGGCCGCGGGCTCCTGCTGGGCGATTTTGGCTTGCGCCCAGATCAGGATTTTCTCCAGATCGCCCGGATCATTATGGTCGAAGACGCGAAGCTTTGCCCCGGATAGTTTTGCCGCGTCCACGATGCTGGCGTGCACCAGCTTGTCCAGGATGAGTATGTCGTCTTTGCCGGCCAGTGCCGTGATCGTGCCCAGCGCGGCCGCGTAGCCGGTGGCAAACGTCAGCGCCGCCTCCGTTTTTTTGAATCCGGCGAGCGTCTCCTCCAGTTCGTGAAACGGGGCTAGGGAGCCGCAGATCAGCCGTGACGCGCCGGCGCCGGCGCCGAATTTTTCCAGGGCCCGGATCGCGGCCTCTTTCAGGGCCGGATGATTGGCGATCCCGAGATAATCATTGGACGAAAAATTACGGTGGGTTTTGCCGCCGGTTTCAATGCGCGGGCCTTGCGGTGAATCCACCCGGCGCAGCTCGCGGCGCAAGCCTTGTTCGGTCAAGGTTGCGAGGCGGCGGTTCAATTCGTCGTCAAACAGGTTCAATTCGGCCACATCTAAACATAGTTGGCTGCGGATGGAAAGCCGGCTGGCTGGAACTCTGTTTGCGGTGCGCTAGCTCTGCGGCGGTATCGCCCAGCGCCCGTCGATCAGGCTCGCGCTCACGCTGCCGGTGTGGGCCAGTATGGCCTCCGGCACCCCGGCGGGTTTGCCGGCATAAGGAATGGTGATCAGATCGGCCAGCGCGTGCCTCGAGATTTCGCCCGCTTGGCCGGCCAGCCCCAGGGCGCGCGCGCCGTTGACCGTGGCCATCCGCAGAATTTCCATCGGCGCCAGCCCCTGGTCGCTGCCGGCCAGCGCGCGCATTTCTTCGAACAGGCTCAATTCCGGCTTTTGTTTCCCCGTTTTGCGGGTGGTCGCGAGGCTGTCGGTCCCCAGGCAGAGGTTCACGCCCGCGTTCGCCAGCCGTTCGCGCAAAAACGGCGGGTGGCGGAAATAATCATGGCTGCGGGGGCAGTGCACGACGTGCGTCTTGTTTTTTCCCAGCAGGGTGGCGTCGCCGCGCGCCAGGCAGTTCACGTGGACCGTCAGGACGTTTTCGCCGAGCAGCCGCTGCCGGGCCAGATGGGCCACGGGCGAGCCGTGGCCGCAGTCTGAATTGTCCCGTTCGTTCCGCTTGAGCCAGTCATGCATCTTGCCGCTCCCATGCATGAACATCTCAAATTCCTGGTCGGACTCCGCCACGTGGGTCGTGACCCGCCATTTCCGCTTGCGCGCCACCTTGGCGGTGAGCCGCAGCAGCTCCGGCAGGGTTGAGTAAGGCGCGTGCGGCGACAGCGACGCCCGGTTCCGGGCGTGGGCTAGTGAGTCGATTTTTTTGACCGCCTCGTGTAAGATCTGTTGGGGGGCGCGCCGCGCGCGGATGCCGGTCATTTCCAGAAACGAATGAACCCGCAGCGGCGTCGCGTCCCAGACCTCCGGCAGCAGATCCGGCATCGCCTCGATGTCGCCCACGGTGGTGGTGCCGGTTTTGAGCAGCATGTGCGCCCCGCGCAGCCAGGAATCCGCATAGTCCGAATAGCTCCACGCCGTTTTGGCGGCCGTGATGAGCGAAATCCAGTCGGTGAAGGTCTTCGGCGGGGGCAGGTTGCCCGCCATGTCCGTGTAGTCGAGATGACAGTGCGCGTTGATCAGCCCGGGCATCAGGATGACCTCGCCCAGATCCAAAACCGGTTCATCGGCCGTGGCCAATTCCGGCCTCGCACCGACCCACCGGATCTGGTTTCCCGATATCACCACCGCGCCGTTTTCGATCGGCGGTTGCGAAATCGGGAGTACCGTGCGGGCGCGGAGTATCATTTCAAGGTGTCAGGTGACGGTCGACGGCAAAAGCGCGCTGCCTTTGGTGTTTAATCATTCCCCTCGCCACCCTTTACTTGCCACTTGCCACCTTTTAGACTCCCGCGGCGCGGCGGACGTTCTTGAGCTTGGCCGCGTCCTTGTGCTTGTGCGTCTTGTACCGGCTGTGCTGCTTGCGGATTTGCTGCTCGATTTTTTTCGTCACCAGATCGATCGCGGCGTATAGATCGCTTTCCACATCCTTTGCGAAAAGATCCGGCCCGTGCACCGCCAGCCGGATGGAGCAGCTGAACTGTTTTTCCGGCGCCCGCGTATGGTCGTGCTCCAGCGTCACCCGCGCGTCAATCGCCCGGGGATCAAAGTGGTCCAGTTTCGTGATGCACTTCACCACGTGCGCCTCAATGGCCTTGGTTAATTTCAGGTTGTGCGTCGAGAGGATCAATTTCATGTCTTTAAAATGGATTTTCCACGCTCGAAAATCCAGTTTTACTTCAACTTTTCGCCGTACAGCGAGACTCGTGCCAATTTTACTTGTCTTTGTCCGGAACTGCGTTAAGTTGCCGCGCAAATGGTTCAGGGAATGCAACTCTCAACGCGCTTGACGCAGTCCATGGTGCTGGCACCGCAGCTCCAGCAGTCGCTGGCTCTGCTGCAGGCACCTATGCTGGAGCTCAAGGCCCTCGTCGAACAGGAGCTTCAACAAAACCCCGTCCTCGAGGAAATCGAGGGCACCGATGTCGAGCTCCCCGATAAACCGGTCGAGGACCTGGGCGACACCAGCGACGCCACCGCCGCCCCCGATCCCGCCGAACGCACCGATGAGGTCCCCTCGGAGGTCGACTTCGATAAGCCGGAAGCCGCGCCGGCGGACGATTTTCAGGAGGAATTTGACAAGCTCGTCCAGCTGGACCAGGAATGGCGCGACAATTTCGCCCAGAGCAACTCCCCCATCCGCCAGTCCTCCGAGGACGAGGAAAAGCGGCAGTTCATGTTCGACTCCCTCACCGCCGGCACTTCCTTTGCCCAGGTCCTCATGGATCAGGCCCGCGAATCCGATTTGACCGACGACCAGCGCGCCGTCGCCGAACTGATCATCGGCAACATCGACGACTACGGCTATCTCAAGGCCACCGTGGATGAAATCGCCGCCGCTAACAATTTGCCGGCGGAAAAAATCGCCGGGGTCCTCAAGGTCATCCAGACCTTTGATCCGCCGGGCGTCGGCGCCGCCGATTTGCGCCAGTGCCTTATGCTCCAGCTGGAGCGCGCGGATAAGGAGGATTCCCTCGAATACCGCATCATCCGCGATTTCATGGAGGCCCTCGGCAAGCGCCGCATCCCGGAAATCGCGCGGGGCACCGGACGTGAGGTGGATGAGGTGCAGGAATCGCTCGCCAAAATCGCCCGGCTCGAGCCGCGCCCCGGCCGCGCCTTCCTGCCCGATACCGAGCAGTATGTCGCCCCGGAGGTCTTCGTCCAGAAGGTCGGCGATGATTTTACCGTCACCACCAACAACGACAACGTCCCCCATCTGCGCATCAGCAACGTGTACAAGGACCTCATGTCGCAGGGCGAAAATAACGTGGAGGTGAAGAATTATATCCGCGAAAAAATCCGCGCCGGAAAATTCCTCATCAAAAGCCTGCACCAGCGGCAGCAGACCATTGCCAACATCGGCCGGGAAATCGTCAAGCGTCAGCGCGATTTCATGGAAAAGGGCGTCGCGCATCTCAAGCCGATGACCATGGCGCAGGTGGCGGAGGTCGTCGGTGTCCACGAAACCACCGTCAGCCGCGCCGTTTCCGCCAAATACATGGAAACCCCGCAGGGGATTTTCGAGATGAAATTTTTCTTCACCGCCGGGCTCCAGACCACGGCCGGCGGCGAGGGCGTTTCCAACGCCCGCGTGAAGGACATGATCGCCGATATCTTCAAGGCCGAAAACCCCGGCAAGCCGCTGTCCGACCAGGAAGTGGTCAAGATGCTCGGCGACAAGGGCATCACCATCGCCCGCCGCACCGTCGCCAAATACCGCGACGAACTCAACATCCTGCCGTCGAACCTCCGCAAGGTTTATTGAGGATTCAGGGCGGTTGAATTAATCATCGGCCTGTCACCGGGTCGGACTCGCTTTCGCCGGCGAGCCAGCCGTTCTCTGGAAGTTATTCCCATTGCGTCTGCTCCTTGCTTTGACTCGTAGACGCCGACGTAAGGAGGCTCAAACTGAAAGTCCGGAATAAAATGGGTTTGGTAACCTCGGTGACTTCGACCCTTGGTGGGACGTTCGTTTTTCGTATCTTTGCGCCTTCGCGTCTTTGCGTGAGCCTCTGGGTGAGCCCGGATTTGCATTCCCTTTGCTTGCTTCGCGGCCATCCCGCGAGTCATGGCTCTGTGACCCTCGCCGGCTGGAGCGTTTGAAGAAATACGGTAGCCGCTAAAAAGTTTGGGGTGCGGTTTGACCGGGCGCGTCCTCGACTGCGGCGGGAAGCGAAGCGCCACGCCGCTTTCGCCCGCACCCGGGGGTTTATACCCTTCCACAATCTTCGCCCGCTCGAATATGGCGGCGCGGTTCCCTCCTTGCCAACACCGTCCATGACACCTCCAAAATGGCCACACTTTTATTTGATTCGCTCTTAACCTCATGGATGTCCTAAAATCCTTAGCGCAATTCAATTATATCGCCGGTCTCCAGCGGTATATCTTTGCCTTTCAGCAATGTCTTGGCATCAAGGGTCGCTCTTTCACCCTGCCGCGTGATGATGATTTCCCTCGGGTCAACGCTTCCGATGTACTCCGCCGTGGCGATGGCCTGCGCCAGTGTCAGCCCCGCCACCCAGGGCACGTTGGGATATTTTACCGGCCCGACCACCGTGACCCCTTTTGCCGGCTGGCTCATTTCCGGCCTCGGTCCCGCCGGGCTCACTTGGGCGGATCCCCATTGCGGCTTCGACCGTGTCATGCATCCGGTCAGTGACGCGATCAAAATTAGGCTGGTCAGAACTCCGCGCATCAGGCGCCCATTTCACGTTTCCAATCTGCCACCGCCGCCTTGATTTCCGTCGCGCAGTTTGCCTTCGGCTTCACGAAACGCGGCGTAAACCACGGGAAACTGCCGGTCAAATCGGGCGTCACCAGGATCTGCCCGTCACAATCCGGCCCGCTGCCGATGCCAATGGTCGGCACGCTGATGGCC
>CAIJNQ010000144.1 GCA_903822015.1 uncultured Verrucomicrobia subdivision 3 bacterium
CACATCCATGGCCCCGAAGTTCTGAATGGAATTGAGCTTTTTCACAATGACTTTTTTACGGGACATCGCCAGCGCGCCTTTCGAGAGGCAGACGGAAACAATCATCGGCAGCATTTCCGGGGTGAGCCCCACCGCCACTGCCATCGCGAAGAAAAAGGCGTCTTTCCAGTTGTGTTTGAACAGGCCGTTGATGAGGAAAACCATCGGCACCATCACCAGCATGAACGACAGCATCAGCCAGACATATTTTTTAACACCCTTGTCAAAGGCGGTCTCGACCTGCTGGCTCGCGAGGCTGCTGGCCATTTTGCCGAAGTAAGTCTGCGTGCCGGTCGCCAGAATGACCGCCGTGGCCGCGCCGCTTTCCACGCTGGTGCCGAGAAAACAGAGGTTGGTGTGTTCAATGGGCGAGACATTGGCGCGCACATCCCGCGCATCGGATTTTTCCACCGGCAGGGATTCCCCCGTCAGCGTGGCCTGGATGATGAACAAATCCTTGGCCGCGATCAGCCGGACGTCGCCGGGGATCATGTCGCCCGCCGAGAGCTTGACGATATCGCCCGGAACGAGCTGCTGCAGGGGAATTTCCCGGGTCTGCCCGGCGCGCACGACGGTGGCGGTGACTTTGATCATGGCCTTGAGTTTGGCCGCCGCCGTGTCGGCTTTGGTCTCCTGCACAAAGCGCAGGGTGACCCCCAGCACCACCATCAGCAGCATCACCGTGCCGGCCCGCAGGTCGCCGGTGGCATACGAGACCGTCGCCAGCACGGTCAGTAATATCACCAGGGGATTGCGGACCGCCGTCCACAGCCGGTGCAGCCATTCGTGTTTTTTTTCCTGGCCGACCTCATTGGGACCGTATTGCGCCAGCCGCGCCTCCGCCTCCGCCTCGGACAAGCCATTGGGCGACGTGCCATGCCGTTGGAGCACTTCGGGGATTTCCTTGATGGCGGCCTCACCAAGCAGATCGGCTCCAGGGGGATGGTTGGGGACATTCAAGCTGGCCATAAAATCACAATTGCGCTGACCAAAACTAACCAATCAGGCTGCGATTGCCACGTTAAGTTTTGGGGAAAACCAGAATTTACCCGGCCGTAACTTTGGCCCGCGATTGGCGGAACCGGATGCGCACTTGACGCTGTGGTTGAACCGCTTTAGTTTGGCAACGTTCGGGGAGCCAAATCGCCTTCGGGGCGACGCTGAGAGTTTGCCGCGCGAGCAGCAATGACCCGTGAACTTGATCCGGATAATGCCGGCGCATGGAGCCACTGCGTGGCGGCCAATGAGCCGCGCGCCTTACACCGAGCGCTTTCCGGTTCCTGTTAAAACCAGAAAAATTATGATCGCGACCAAAGCATCGTTCGAACCGCACAGCAGCGAGCAACTGCCCGCCAGTAAAAAAGTGTATATCGCGGGCACGATTCATCCGGACATCCGCGTGCCGATGCGCGAGATCGAAGTCAGCGACACCAAGTCATACACCGGCGCGATCGAGAAGAATGGCAGCGTGCGCGTCTATGACTGCAGCGGCCCGTGGGGCGACCCCACGTTCACGGGCGCATCCGAGGAAGGCCTGCCCGCGCTGCGCCGCGAATGGATTCTCAAGCGCGGCGATGTGGAGGAATATGA
>CAIJNQ010000145.1 GCA_903822015.1 uncultured Verrucomicrobia subdivision 3 bacterium
CCTCAGCGAGCCGCCGCCTGCCCCGAACGCTTTCTGTTCGCCTTGGTGGGGCGAGACTCCGTCGAGCCGTAACCTTTGCCTGATCGCCTTCACCCCATGCGTCAACCATATCATTTTCCTTTTTTCAACCTTCAACCTTCAACCTTCAACCGCAATCCACCAATCCAATAATCCAATAATCCATTAATCCCGATCGCTTCCCTCGCCTCATCGTATGGGGTGAACACCCCATTGCGCGTTTGCCGATAATGGGCGCAACGTGTTTAAAGCATGGACTCCCAGCATCCTTATGTAAAACCGCCGGAGGTTTCCGACTCGCCTCCATCTCGTGGTTTTGGGGACATAAAAGGAATAAAATGTCCCCCCATAAAAAGCAGGCTGATCGAGCAGGCCAACGCCAGGACCGACGAGGCGAACATCCGCATGCAAGAGGCCGATGCCCGAACGGATCTGGCCAATATAAGAACGGCCGAAGCCAACGTCCGGACGGAGCAGGCCGACTCGCGGACCGAAAAGTCTGAGACGCAGACCCAAATGCTCCGCGCCTCCGAATTGAGTTATCGGCGGCTCTTTGAATCCGCGCGGGATGGCATACTGATTCTGAATGCCGACACGGGACGCATCATCGATGTAAATCCGTTCCTGATTGAACTGCTGGGCTTTTCCCACAGCCATATGCTGGGCAAAACCGTCGGCGAATTGAGCCCGTTCAAGGATCTCCTGTCCAATCAAGCCATGCTGGAGCGTTTGCAGAAAGAGGGCTATATCCGCTATGAAGACCTGCCGCTGGAAACCCGCGATGGGCGCCGCATCTCGGTGGAATTTGTCAGCAACGTGTATCGGGCCGGCGACGAACAGGTGATCCAATGCAACATTCGCGACATCAGCGAGCGCAAGCGGACGGAGGGGGCGATGATCGCTTCCGAGGCCCGCTATCGTCGGCTGTTCGAGGCGGCCAAGGACGGCATCCTGATCCTCAATGCCGCGACCGGCCGGATTGTGGACGTCAACCCGTATCTGGCCGGATTGCTGGGTTACCCGCGGGAAACGTTTATCGGCAAGCATCTTTGGGAACTGGGTTTTTTCAAGGACATCGCCGCCAGCGAAGCCCACTTCCAGGAATTGCAGGCCCGGGAATACATCCGTTACGATGATCTGCCGCTGGAAACCTGCGACGGCCGACGGATTGACGTAGAGTTTGTCAGCAACACCTACATCGTGGACGGACACCGGGTGATGCAATGCAATATCCGGGATATCACCGAGCGCAAAGCCGCGAAATTGGGCTTGAGTCGGCTGGGTGCGATCGTCGAATCGTCGAACGACGCCATTTTCGGAACGGATCTGGACGAGATCATCACCAATTGGAACCGGGGCGCGGAAATCCTTTTCGGCTACACCGCCGGTGAGATGGTGGGGACTTCCATCACGCGGCTGATTCCCGCCGACCGGCAGGAGGAGGAGCATCAAATTCGGGCGAAGATCAAGCGCGGGGAACCGATCGGGCATGTTGAAACCCTGCGCCGGACCAAGGACGGGCGGCTGGTGGATGTCTCCGTCACGGCCTCACCGATCAAAGATGCCGCCGGCAAAGTCATCGGGGTTTCGAAGATCTTGCGCGACGTCACGGTGCGGAAGAAACACGAATCTGAAATCGGGCGACTGTCCCGGCTCTACGCGGCCTTGAGTCATGTGAACCAGACGATCGTCACCGTGAACAACCGCGAAGCGCTGTTCGCCAAAATCTGCCGCGTCCTGGTTGAGATCGGGCAATTACGCATGGCCTGGGTCGGCTGGCTCGATACCGATACCCGGCGGGTCAACCCGGTCGCCCAATATGGCGATCACCTGAACTATCTTTCCCAAGTGATCATTTGTGCGGATGACCGGCCCGAAGGTCAGGGACCGACCGGCACGGCGATTCGCGAAGCGCGGCCTTATATCTGCAACGATTTCAGTCACGACCCCCGCACCCTTCCCTGGCGCAAGGCGGCGGCGCAAGCCGGCTTTCAATCCTCGGCGAGTCTGGTCATCCGGCTGGGCGGCGTGATTTGCGGTGTGATTACCGTCTATGCGGGGGAGGTGGATTTTTTTCAGGACAAGGAAATTGCCTTGCTGGAGGAAGTGGCGTCCGACATATCGTTTGCCTTGGACAATTTTGTGCGCGCAGAAGCCCGCCGGCAGGCGGAAATTGAATTGCGCTGGAAAACGGCTTTTCTGGAGGCGCAGGTGAATTCCACCCTCGACGGCATTTTGGTGGTGAATGATCAGGGAAAAAAGATTCTCCAGAACCAGCGCATGTGTGATTTGTGGAAAATCCCGCCGGAAGTCGCCGGGAATCCCGATGACAAAGTGCAGGTTGAATTCGTCACCAGCCGGACGAAGCATCCCCGGGAATTTGCCGGCAAAGTCGCCTATCTCTACGCCCATCCGGATACGGCGAGCCGGGACGAAGTTGAATTGGTTGATGGCACGGTTTTTGACCGCTATTCCGCTCCGGTCCGCGACCCGGCCGGTAAATATTACGGCCGGATCTGGTCGTTCACCGACATTACGCAGCGCAAAAAAACGGAAAATGCCTTGTGGGAGTCGAAGCGTTTTCTAAGTTCCGCCCTGGACGCCCTCTCCGCGCACATCGCGATCCTTGATGAAAACGGGAACATTATTTCCGCCAACCTGGCCTGGAAATTCTTTGCCCATAAAAACCATTTCCTGGGCAGCGAGTGCGACATCGGGGCCAATTACCTGCAAGTCTGCGATGCGGCGGCCGGCCAATTCAGCAATGTGGCCCCGGCGGTGGCCGCCGGCATCCGCGCCATTATTGCCGGGCAGCGCGAGATGTTCACCCTCGAATATCCGTGCCAGGGTTCCAAGGGGCAGGGCTGGTTCATCCTGCGGACAACCCGTTTCAGCGGCGGCGGGCCGGCGCGGGTGGTCGTGGCCCACGAAAATATCTCTGAGCAAAAACGGATTGAGCTGCGTTTCCGTCGGCTGGTGGATTCCAATGCCCAGGGGGTGGTTTTCTGGAACACGCAAGGCCAGATCACCTCGGCCAACGACGCCTTCCTGAAACTCCTGGGTTACACCCCTGCGGACCTGGCCGCCGGGCCGATTGACTGGTTTGACATTACGCCTCCGCATTACGCCGACCTTGACCGGCGCGCCCTGAAACAAATCGCGGACACCGGCGTCTGTGTGCCCTTTGAAAAGGAATATATCCGCAAGGACGGCCGGCATGTGCCGATTCTGATCGGCGCGGCTGCGTTTGAGGACGCCCCGGACGAAGGCGTGTGCTTCGTCCTCGATCTCACCGAGCGCAAATCGCTTGAAGCCCAATTCCGCCAGGCGCAAAAAATGGAGGCCATCGGCACGCTCGCCGGCGGCGTGGCGCATGATTTCAATAATATTCTGGGCGTCATCTCCATGCAGGCGCATTTGCTGAAAAGCGGCGCCAAACTATCCGCCGAGCAGACGGAGCTGGCCGACGACATCGGCCTTGCGGTTCAACGCGCCGCTGCCCTGACCCGCCAGTTGCTTTTATTCAGCCGGAAACAAACCTTGCAGCTGGGCGATCTGGACTTGAACGCCTCCATCACCGAATTGAACAAGATGCTGAAGCGCACCCTCGGCGAAAACATCGCGGTGCAGCTCCAGCTGGCACCCCAACCGATGTTGCTCCGTGCCGACTCGGGCATGATGGATCAGGTCTTGCTGAATCTCGCGGTGAACGCCCGCGACGCCATGCCCGACGGCGGCCGGCTGGTGATCGAAACGGCCGGCGTGGAATTCGACGAATTTGCCGCCCGGCAGACCGCCCAGGCGCGGCCCGGTTCCTTTGTCTGTTTGAGCGTGAGCGACACCGGCTGTGGGATCCCGCCGGAAAATCTGGCCCGGATTTTCGAGCCGTTCTTCACCACCAAAGCCGTCGGCAAAGGCACCGGCCTGGGTCTGGCCACCGTCTTTGGCATCGCGCAACAGCACCAGGGCTGGGTCAGCGTCCATAGTGAAGTCGGCCACGGAACGATCTTCAAAATCTATCTGCCTCGGCTGGCGGAATCGCCGGATTCAACAATCATTAAAAAACCGCCGGCCACCGCCCAGGCTGGCCATGAAACCATCCTGCTGGTGGAAGACGAGTTTGCGCTGCGTACCGCAATCAAACTCAGCCTCGCGCGGCTGGGCTACCAAGTGCTGGAAGCGGCCACGGGCTTCAAAGCCCTGGAAGTCTGGCAAACCCACGCCTCTAAAATTGATTTGTTGCTCACCGATTTGATGATGCCCGATGGCATGACCGGCAATCAGCTGGGCCAACGCCTGCTTCAGGGGAATCCCAAGCTCAAGGTGATTTACATGAGCGGTTACCGGGCCGACATGGTCGCCCGGGATTTGCTGTTGCTGGAAGGAGTGAACTTTCTCACCAAACCGTTCCCGCTGCAAAATCTCGCCCAAACCATCCGGTCCGTTTTGGATGACCCGGCCGGGGAAAAGCCGCCGGCATGAAGCCGATAAACCTCGTTGGTTGGCATGCCCCATTTCGCCTGATGGGGAATTGCCTAATGATTGAGGCCGGTCTACAATAACCGCGAGAATTTAGATAGAGGTGCTATGGCTGACGCTTACTTAGTAAACCAGCAATCCCCGATAATACCGCTGTTTGGTGACGCTGGTGCCCGGATCAAACGAGGTTGAGGTGGAGGTGGTTAGAGTAAAATTTGAGAGCGACTGCCAGTTGGTGGGTGACAGGCTGTCGGTGTATTGAATGGTATAATTATGCCCGGCGGCACCGATGAGTTGAATTCCTGGAACCAGTCCCACGACATTTACCGGCACTTCACTGCCCAGCGTGCTGCTCGACAAATACTGAAATGCCCGATATGCCTTGGTGATCGTTCCCGGCGAGGTCACGTCATAAACCAGATTGGAGGGCGTGGGGAGCGTGATATATTGTAATTGGACAAGGTTGGTGTCCGACGGCGTTGAATATTCGAGAACATAAGTCTGGCCGGACGTGCCATTGATTTGGATGCCGGGGTAAAGGTTGATGGCCAGAACAGGCGGGCCCGCCTGCAGCAGGGTTACGGAAACATTATCCAATTGTGAAAAGTGCGCCGCCGGATCGTCGAATGACCAGAAGGTAAGCGTCGTTAAATTGCTCACCGCTGTGAAGTTGAAACTGCGCGCGCCCCATTGCTCGAAGGCTGCCAAATTGGTGAACGCGAAAAAATTTGTGACATTGGCGACTGAGACCGTCAGCGTGCCGGAGCCATCCCGACCGGCGTAAACTACATTTCCCATGTAAAAATCGACGGCGTAAGTATCGCCGGCGACCGTCGGAAACGTCTGTTGGATACCGCCGCCAGTGAAAGTCAATGGCGGGAGGTCAATGGCGTATGTTCCATCCTCGGCCACGCCATGGTAGGTCTGGATTTTGCCATCAAAGGACTCGCTGGGAGCGCCATATTCGACGCCATTGAGAATCGTTGTCCAACCTGGAATGCCATTGCTTCCGCCGGGGAAATAGGCGTAACCGTAGATCGTGCCATTGGTATTGGGAAATTCAAAACTTCCATTGATCAACAGGTTCTGGCCGGAAACTAAGCCAGCAGCAAATCCCAGCATGGTAAAAAGGCAATAGAGTTTGGTTTTCATGGATTTAGGTTTCTGTTTGCGTGTGCGGGATTACCTTTGCGACTCTCGGAGGAGACTCTACAAGGTATTTCAATTTAAACTGGGATTTCCCATATGGTTTAATGCCCACGAACGGC
>CAIJNQ010000146.1 GCA_903822015.1 uncultured Verrucomicrobia subdivision 3 bacterium
AACGCCGGGCTAAATTATTTTTCCAAAAGAGTCGGCGGCGAATCCGCCACGCAACTGCAGGTCGGCACGCCGTTCGACTACGAGCGGCAGATGAAACTGTTCGTCGCCAAAAAAATGCCGGACCCGCGCGAAGCCGGCTACGCCGAGGCGCTGGAACACTGGATCGCGCATTTCGTGAAACAGACCCACGGCAAGGCGTTCGTGCTGTTCACGAGCTACAAGCTGATGCAGGACGTCGCGGACCGGATGCGCCCGTTTTTTGAAGGGCTGAAGCTGGAGCTATTCGTGCAAGGCACGGGCACGCCGCGCTCGACAATGCTGGAGCAATTCAAGGACAACGTGGACTCGGTGCTATTCGGCACGGACAGCTTCTGGCAGGGCGTGGACGTGCCGGGCGAGGCGCTGAGCAACGTCATCATCACGCGGCTGCCGTTCGCGGTACCGGATCATCCGCTCATCGAGGCACGGCTGGAGGCGATTGAAGCGCGCGGCGGCAATGCCTTCGGCGAATTCTCCCTGCCGGAAGCGATCTTGAAATTCCGGCAGGGCGTCGGCCGGCTCATCCGCACGAAGACCGACACCGGCATCGTGGTGATCCTGGACAACCGCGTTTTGACGAAGCAATACGGCCAGGCGTTTCTCGACGCGCTGCCGAAATGCCCGGTGGAGATCGTCTAAAATACGGGACGATTACCGCACGAAACCCCTACGGTTGCGGATAAGGCGGTTCCGCCGGCAGATCAATCCGTCTACCCGTCTCGGCGGACCGGCGCGCGGCATCGAGAATTTCCATGGCGACCAGGTTCACCTTAAGCGATGACAGGCCGGCAGGTTTTATTTCGCCGCGCACCACGGCCGCGAAATAGGAGATCGGGTCAGCCTCCGGACCGGTCAACGGCGGGACGGTCATCTCGCTTTCGGGCTGGTTGCCCTGCAACACGCGCAGCACATTATTTTTCGGCACCAGCACATAGCCGGTCCGGCCGTAAATCTCCAGGTCCTTCCGGTTGTAGGGCCAGTTCCAGGAAGCCTGGATGATGCCCTGAGCCCGGGGATACGTCACCACGATGGTCGCCTCATCGTCGACCTTCGGATAAACGTCCGGTTGGAAATGCTGGGTCACGGCGAAAACGGAGGTCGGCCGCTGGTCCCGCATGAGCCAGGTCATCAAATCGGCGCCATAACAGCCGAAATCCATCAACGCCCCGCCGCCGTCCAGCTTCGGATCGGTCAGCCACGCGAGAAATTCCGGCGGACAGCCGATTTCCTTCGGCCCCTGATGCCCGTCATGGACGACGAACTTGCGCAACTCCCCGATCGCGTTCTGGTGCCAGATCATTTTGTAGGCGGCCTGATTCGCGGGATACCATGTGGTCTCATAATTCACGAGCAGCTGGATGCCACCCTTTTTGGCCGCGTCGGCCATGGCGCGGGCATCCTTCAAGTTAACCGCCAGCGGCTTCTCCATCATCACATCAATGCTGCGCGGCGCGCATTCCTCCACCACGCGCCGGTGATCGAATGTGCTGGTGAAGGTCGCCACCGCCTGCACCTTGGTTTGGGCCAGGACATCTTCGAGGCGGGAATAAAACAAATTGGTGTTGAGATGATAAAGCCCGGCGAATTGCGCCACCAGTTTCCGGTCGGGCTCAACGATGCCGACCACCTGCACGTCCGGGCTGGAGAGCGCCCGCGGGAGGAATCCGCGGACATGGGTGTGAACGAGACCGATGATGGCGATGCGAACCGGCGGCAGGCTGGTTGCTCCTGCATGAATATGGCCGGCCATCAAAAACAGAACACCAAAGATAAAAATGAATTTTTTCATGAGTGAAAAGTTGCCGGTGAAACGTGGAGCCACCATATTGGTTGAATTTGTGAATCGCAAGGCATTTGAACCCGGAGCCGGCGGGGGAATATTTCCGGCATGAACCCGCACGACGCACTCAAGCTGGCGGGCGGCGGGCTGGCGCTAGCCGTGTATCTGCCGATGACCCGGGAAATAATCCGGACGCGCGGGGCAGGTCAGAGCTTTGCCACGTGGGGATTGTGGGCCGTGCTGGACATCATCCTGACCATTACGCTGTGGCAGCAGCACGGAAATTATTATCTCTCACTCGGCTTCGCGGTGGGCGGGGTGGTGCTGGCGGCGGTGCTGATGGCAGAGGGCAGCTGGTCGTGGGGCCGGTTTGAGACCGTAATCGCACTGATGGTGCTGGCGAGCCTGGCGGTATGGAAAATCAGCGGCCCGCGCAACGCCACCATCGCTGTGACGACGGCGGTGTGCCTGGCGGGCATACCGGGTTTCGTGGACATGCTGCGTAATCCGCAGCCCTCGGCAGCCAAGCTCTGGGCAGGCTTCACCGTGGCCAACCTGCTGGCTTTCTTCGGCGGCACGGCGATGACCGTGGAGGAACGCCTCGTGCCGGCGGCCTTCACCGGCCTGTGCGCGCTGATGGTCGGGGCGTGCTGGTGGAAAGGCGGCGGGAAGAAATTGGATTAAATTATTGTGCTACCGTATAAACTGTGAAACTCAATAAACAGGTTTTTGCTCGTCCCAAGGCATGAGATAATCCCGGGGAATTTCCCATGTTGTTTTGACAGAATCCCACCATTTTTGCCAGGCATCACGGGAATAGCCAAAAGATTTGCCGGTTACTTTTTTTACTCACTTACAATAAACCCGCTGTTTTGCATTTAAATTTCAGGTGAAACGCGGGCGATCGCAAGTGGCACAGCTTGCTTGTCTCCCAATGCAATCAATGCGCGAAATGCATTTGGTAACGCGTAAAAATTTGCTGACTTCAGACAGTCTTCCAAAACAGGAATGGCTTCGGGAGACCCAATTCGTGCTACAGCTTCGCAAGCATAGGCGTGATGCCAATAATCAAAAGGTTGCTTCTTTAATAAATTCAACAAGCATGGCAAAGCATTTGTGTTTTTAGAATATCCGAGGGCAATAATGGCAAGCTGTGTTTCGGTTTGGATGGTATCAGCTTCAACGGTTTGAATGAGCGTGCTGTTGGTTGTAATTGTTTCAGGGAACACGCCTTGTTCACACAAACCGATAGCGCCAGTAAATTTGGCGAATCGATTAGTTCGAGAATACAAATCTAGAAGAATGGAACGTGATTTTTCAGTTCGGACTTTTCCAAATACTTCAGCAATCCAAAATTAATTTCTGCCATTAAGGTTTTCGAAATTTGAAGATTCGTTTTGAATAATTGGTAAAATGCTATCGCCATATTTAATAGCTTTTTGTTCAGCCCGACCACCGAACTTAAGATCAGTGACAAGAATATGAGCCGTTTCTTCTTTCGTATAGCCTGGTCCGAAAGCTTTATTCCAAGCATAGCCAAGAAAAAGTAACACAATAATGACAGCGAAAAACAAACCCAGGGAAAACCATTTAAAAAACTTTTTCATCGGTATTTTTCATTGTCGTCCGCAAAAATCGCGTGTCGAGAAGAAAGTGGCAAAGCGACACGGGCGGTGACATACTGCGGCGGTGACGCGCACAGAAAAACTTCTGGCTGAACTCATCGCGCTGCCCAGCGTGAATCCCGCCTTCGCTCCAGCCACTGGAGTTTCGGCGCGGCAGGCCCGCTTTCCGGTCTCGCATTATGGTGAAAAAAACGTCGCGGATTTTCTCGCCACCGTCGCCGCCCGCGCCGGCCTGGAAATCGAATTTCAAACCGTCTTGGGAGTGCGCGGACATGTCCGCGCTTGGAAAAGCGGCGACATGTCGCCGCACTCCAAACTGGAACGATCCAACTTAATCGCGCGGCTGCGGCCGGCGGGAAACGTCCGCCGCACGATTTTGCTCGCGCCGCACCTGGACACCGTGGGCGCGGAAGAAGCGCAATTCGTCCCGCGCTTGAAAAACGGCCGACTGCACGGGCGCGGCGCGTGCGACACCAAAGGTTCCGTCGCCGCCATGCTCACCGCGTTGTGCGAACTGGCGGAATCAAAAAATCGTCCGCGTGAGACGGAAATTGTTTTCGCCGGCCTGATCGATGAGGAACAGGCGCAGGCCGGTTCCCGCGCGCTGGCGAAAAGCAAATTCAAAGCTGACTTGGCCATCGTGGGCGAGCCGACCCGGTCGCAGGTCGTCACCGCGCACAAGGGCAGTTTCTGGCTGCAACTCAAGACCCGCGGCAAGGCGGCGCACGGCGCGACGCCGCATCTTGGAGAAAATGCCATCCACGAAATGGCGCGCATCGTGGACGTTCTGGAAACGGATTACGCGGCGCAGTTGCGGCGGCACAAACACGCATTGCTTGGCACAGCGACGGTGAACGTAGGCACCATCACCGGCGGCAAGCAACCGAACATCGTGCCGGACGGCTGTACGATTTCCATCGATCGCCGCACCTTGCCGGGCGAAACGGAAGGTTCCGTCCGGCGCGAAATCACCGCACTGCTGAAGTCAAAAAAGTTGTCCGCGACGATATGGAGCACGAAGCTCGCGCCGGCGCTGGCGCTGGAAACCGATGACAAATTGCCGCTCGTCCGGGAGTTTCTGCGCAGCGTTGGACAGTCGCGTCCCGCGGGCGTGGATTATTATTGCGATGCGGCGGTGCTATCGGCGGGGGGGATTCCGAGCGTGGTGTTCGGGCCGGGCGACATCGCGCAGGCGCACACGGCGGACGAATGGATTTCGCTGGTGGAACTGGAGCGCGGGAAAAACCGGCTCAAGAAATTTCTCCAAGGGCTGCCCTGAATGGTTCCCCAGCTCGCGAGGAGGCTCGCCCCACCTAAACAGATAGCCGCACTTTTGAATTCGCTTTCCTGAACGGCCGGGCTTGCGTATTGTCCAACGCTCATGTCCGAAGCCCATACAGAAACCATCAAGACGGTAGACCACAAGCCGCACGCGGCATTTTTCCGACAAAGCGGCTGGCTGGTCATCTCGGGCGTGGTCGGCGGAGTGATGATGTATGGCGTGCATTTTCTGGCCAAATCCATCCCCGAATCGCAATACGCGATTTTCGGGACGCTGCTGATGGTGGTGGCCTGCCTGCCGACGATGCCGCTGCAGATGATATTCGCGCAGCAAACCGCGCTGGCGCTGGCGACGGGCCGCGAACGGCAACTGGCGGGCATGCTGCGGATGGCGTGGATGTGGACGTTCATCGTCTGGGCGGCCGGCGCGCTGGCAGTTTTCATCTTCCAGAGACAAATCGTCGCCGGCTGGCACCTGCCGGATGCCACCGCCATCTGGGTGACGCTGCCGCTGCTACTGGCGTCGCTGTGGCTGCCGATGTTTTCGGGCGTGGTGCAAGGGCGGCAGGATTTTTTCTGGCTGGGGTGGACAACCATTTTCGGCGGCGCGGGACGAATCATCGCCGCGGCCGTCCTGGTGCTGGCGCTGGGTTTCGGCGCGGCGGGCATGATGGCGGGGGCGCTGCTGGGCATCGGGATCTCGGCCCTGATTGTCATCTGGCGCTCGCGGGATTTATGGTCGCTGCGGCCGGAAGCGTTTGACGGCAAAAGCCTGATGCGACAGGTGGTGCCGCTGATGTTCGGCTTTGGCGCGTGCCAGTTCATGTTCACCTCGGACACGATGTTTGCGAAGGCGTATTTCACCGGCGACCAGATGGCGCCGTATGTCGCGGCGGGAACGCTGTCGCGGGCACTGCTCTGGCTGGTGCTGCCGCTGGCGGCGGTGATGTTCCCCAAACTCGTGCACGCGGCGGCGAAATCGGAAAAGACGAACCTCTTCAACCTCGTGGTGCTGGGCACGGCGGTGCTGGCGATCTGCGGGGCGCTGGGCTTGTGGGTGGTCGGACCGATCCTGGTGAAGATTGTTTACAAGACCAGCTACGTCGCGGCCACGACCGCGCTGCTGCCGTGGTATGCGGGGGCGATGGTGCCGCTGGCACTCGCCAACGTGATGGTGAACGACCTGCTGGCGCGCGGCCGCTTCGGCGTGGTGCCGTGGATGGTGGTTTTGGCCGTGGCCTATGGCTTCGCGCTGCCGGCGATGCTCAGCCATTTTCCGGGCCGCCTGGAAGTCGCCCTGCAAACGCTCGGCGCCTTCAATCTGATGCTCTTCGGCGTTTGCGCGTGGTTCGCCTGGGGAAACAAGGCCTCGCTGGAAGCCAAAAGCTAGAGCCCTGCCGCCAAAGGCCTAATGCTTCGGTCCGCTCAACGGCCGGGGTGCGCGCAATTTTTTGTAAATCCAGATTTCCAGCGGCCGCAGCGGCCGGAGCATCTCGTATAGCCAAGGCCAGTAAATCAGGCGCACGCGGATCACGGAAAGCAGCATCGTGAACGATGTGCGGGTGAGCGTCACCTTCGAACCGATCTGGTCGGTCCATTCCGTCGGCACCTCGAGAATCTTGAAGCCGGCGTGCTTGATGGCGACGAGCAGATTGATGTCGAACGCCATGTCGGC
>CAIJNQ010000147.1 GCA_903822015.1 uncultured Verrucomicrobia subdivision 3 bacterium
AACCGCTGCTCGTAAGCACCACCCCGAGGTGATGCAGGCAGCCGCCGAGTTTGAACCCGATCAGATCGCCGGGCGCGGCCTGCGAATCCAGCACCTCGCTGAACCGGCCACTGGCCACCTCGTCCACCATCGCCTTGGTGATGAGCGAATCCTCGTGCGCGTTGCTCCAATCCATCGGACCGTCCGGAATTTCAAATGTGGCCGGCCACACGCCGGTGGCGATGTAAAGCGCCCCGACCAGTTTCTGGCACGAGACGCCGGAACCCTTGATGCAGGCGTTCGGCATGAATGGAGTACCGCGCCATTTCTCGGCTTCATCCGCCAGGAGTTGTCGCCGCGCTTGGGTTGAAAAATATGTGTTCATGATTCGTCGGGTGGATTGAGTTGTTTGGCGATCTGCGCGCCCATTTCTTCCGCGAGGTCCGTGTTGATGAATTCGTGAGCCATGCCCTGGCGCGCGTAAAAGTTGCCCGTGCCCTGGAAGCAGCGCATCGTCACACCTTCCTCAACGAAGGTGCTTAAAATCTGCACGGCATCAAAATGCTCGCCCAGATCATGAAGTGCCTTCTCGATGATTTTGCGCTTGTCAATTACGTTCACTTTTTACCTCCGCCGAATGCTTGCTGGTTGATCTTCATCACCGTCGGATTGCCGACCGGCATGAACGGAAAACCGCCGAACGCGGAATAATTATTGAACTTGTTCAGGCAGGTGGATTTCTGGCCGTCACAGCCGGGAAACAATTTGACCGCGTCGCCCACGGCCGGCGCGGTGACCAGCGGCGATGAAAGGTAAAGCGAGATCTGCCCGGCTGCCGGCGCCGTGTTATCGCTCACCATCCGGTTTTGCGCGACACCGGCCGTGGTGATGGTGCAGTAGCCGGCGGAAAAGAAATGCGCCACCAGCGCCGCGCCGTTCGTGCTGGTGATGGTGCCAATCACCATCGTGGACGTGGCCGCGTTGTAACTCACCACCAGCGCATTCCATTGCCAGTTCGCCAGCAACAGGCCGCAGGCTGACTCGAACAAAACCCAGTTGCAGTTCCGCTGGTAAAGCCGGCGCGGGATCTGCCGGTCGAAGATGGCCTTCATGCTGTCGCACGAGGCGTTGATAAATGGAGGGTCAATATCGCTTCCGGATACTTCACCGGAGAACAGGCAGCGGCCGGCCGCCTGCAGCGTGGCGATCGTCGGCACGGCGGAAACGGTCACATCCGCCTCATAAATATCCAGCGTGAGCGGCCATTCCAGATTGAACGGAATCATCTGCGCAAGCGGGTTTCCGGCGAAATTGCGGGCCTTGATCTTCACCGTCTGTTTTTCCAGCGTGGCCGCTTCAGTGATCGGCTCATTCTCGATCGGCGCCGAGACGTATGTGTTCACGCCGTCATTAAGGTTGCGCTCAAAGTTGGTGAAGTAGCTGGCCACGGCCGCGCCTGGAACATTAAGCGTGAACACGAACAAGATCGCCGTCACCGGCAGAGCGCCCTGTGTCACGTTGATGGTCTCGCCGGCGACGGCCGCTGTCTCCCAGGGCGTCTCCTTGAACTTCAGCGTGACCGTGGCCAGCGTCGGGTCGGTGAAGTTCAGCGTGATCTTCAGCACGTCGAACCTGGCCAGCACGAGCGATTCAATGCGCGTTGCCGCCTGCTTGAATGCGGTGCCCACTGCACCTGTGAGCGTCCAGGTACTGCCGGCCGTGCCGGTCACCTGCAGCGGCACGCGGTTGTTCAAATCATCCAGCAGCACGAAATCGTTTGTGCCGATCGCGCCGACGTTATCCACATGCAAGGCCGCATCCGTGGTCAAAACATTTTGCGTGAGCGACGCCTCGCTCAACGCCGCCGGCAGCCAGAAATTATTTTGTTCCCCTTGTTGCGCGACGAAGAAGGCGAGCAGGTTTAGCGGATCCGCGTTTGAAAGTGTGAAGTCCTGGCTGACCTTGCGCCGGCCGATTTGTGAATAATACGCTGCCGCCATGGATCGCAACTGGCCGATTTGCTGTCGGTCGATGTCCTGCTCGGATCCGCCGGACTTCGGTGTCGTGCCCCAGTTCGGCCGCCACGGAAACAACGGCCGCAAGCCCGCTGCAGCGGCGATGCCGACCGGCGGCACATACGCCGCCGGCGCCAGTGGATAGTTGGCGTCTTCCGTGAAGGAATAATTCACCACGCCGTAGGTATCGAAGAGCAGGTCCGGATCCGGATCACTGGCAAACCGTCCGACCATCAGCGGATAAGCTGTCTTAGCAAAACCACCGCCGAGTGCAGCAGCCGGCTGGATGGATGAGTAGGTACCGTCGGCATTAAAAAGCACGTAGAATGCGGCCGTGATGAGCGGCATCGTGCCGGCGGCAAAACCGCCCGGCCAGAACGGACACAGCACCGGTTGAACATTCAAAGCCTGGAGCGAATTGCGCAGCGTGGTGATGGCGGCCGCGCTGTTCAGGTTGCAGGAAAACTTCAACGCCAGGCGCAACGTGTCGCCGGTGGGCCGCCGCGTCTCCCGGCCGGTGATGCCGCGCTCGTAGCTTGCCGGCATGCTCGCATCCACGACAATGCCGGCGGACCAGTTCGGCTGGTCATCGAGCAGGAATGCCGTGGCGGCGTTGAAAACGACTTGAATCATAATGATGCCCTGGACTCACCGGAATTTGTGAATGTTGCGGCTCATCACATCCACCACCCATTTTTCGTGGTCATCGTTCCGCTGTAGGTGATCCGCCATCTGGCGCGGATCCGTGAATGAATATACCGAAACGCTTTTCCCCCCTGATGCCCCGGCGCCGCCACCACCACCAAGAATCGCCGATGTTTTATCCGCCGGGATGATGGTACCAGTCGTGTTCGGAACGAATAGCTCCGGGCCGCGCTCGCCGACGAGTGACATTTTCCCGACGGGCGGGACACCGCCGTCGGCAAAGGCGGAGAGGCCCAGCGTCAACGCGCTCGCGACCGCGATCTCGCCTGGAGCGGCGGCGGCGGCGCTGCCATAGGATGCGATCGTTGAGAGCGTAGCCGGCACGGCCCAGATCGCAGACTGCGCGGCGGCGATGGGCGCCGTGGCGGCCACACTCGCGGCCAGAATTGAGCGACCCATCATGGCCATCATCAATTGAGTCATCACCCAGCGCAGACCCATCTGGATGATGCTTTGGATGATCTCCGTCATGATGGTGTTGTAAATGTTGCGCAGCGCCTGCGCCCACGTCTCCGTGCCCATGATGACGCCGGTGAGATTGGAACTCACACTACGGATGGAAGTGTTGATGGTGTTGGCGAACGTGGCGGCAACCTCTTTCGC
>CAIJNQ010000148.1 GCA_903822015.1 uncultured Verrucomicrobia subdivision 3 bacterium
CCCGACATGGATTTGAACCATGACAAACAGATTCAGAGTCTGTTGTGCTACCGTTACACCATCGGGCAGGATGGGACGAGTAAATTAAACGTTTTTAAAAATGAGTCAAGAATCCTTGAATGGTTGAATGGTTGCATCGGAGCGCCGGTTCAACGCTTTAACCATTCAACGTTTTAACAAGAATAACATGGCGCAAGAATATAAATTGATATTGAAGCACGCCGATGAGCCCGGGTACACGCCGGACCTCGCGTGCTATTTGCGTCATGGCGGCTATGAGACGTTGAAGAAAGCGCTCGCGTTTCAGGCCAAGACTTTGGCTGATGGCAAAACCCAGACGCCGCCGGAACAGCTTCGTCAGGAAGTAATGACTTCCGGCCTGCGCGGTCGCGGTGGTGCGGGCTTCTCCTGCGGCCTCAAATGGAGCTTTGTGGATCGCAAGAGCGGCAAGCCGATCTATCTCATCTGCAACGCCGACGAATCCGAGCCGGGCACCTTCAAGGATCGGCAGATCATGCACAAGGATCCGCATCAGCTGATCGAGGGCATGATCATCTCCTGCTTCGCGAACGACGTGAAGCTCGCCTACATTTATATCCGCGGCGAAATGCCGGAGGGCGCCCGGATTTTGAATCGCGCCCTCGCCGAGGCGCGCGCGAAAAATTTCCTCGGCAAAAACATTCTGGGCACCGGCTACGACCTGGAGATTTATGTTCATCGCGGGGCCGGCGCCTACATCTGCGGTGAGGAAACCGGCCTCATCGAGTCCCTCGAGGGCAAGCGTCCGTATCCGCGCATCAAGCCGCCGTATTTCCCCGCGGTGCTCGGCCTCTGGATGTGCCCCACGATCGTCAACAATGTTGAGACGCTCTGCAACGTGAAGCATATCGTCGCGATGGGCGGCGCGGAATTTGCCAAGCTCGGCACGCCGAACAACACCGGCACCCGCATCGTCAGCTTGAGCGGCCACGTCAAGCGGCCCGGCTACTACGAGATCGAAGTCGGCAAGGCGACGCTCCGGGAATTGCTCTTCGACCAGAATTTTGGCGGCGGCCTCCGCGACGGGCGCCAGTTGAAAGCCATCATTCCGGGCGGTTCGTCCTCCAAGGTTTTGAAGGCCGGCGAGAAATTCAAACTCAAGAAAAAGGACGCCGAAGGCAAGGAAGTCCTGGTTGAGACGGACATGCTGGATCTGCCTTACGACTTTGATTCGCTCGCCCAGGCCGGCACCATGAGCGGTTCCAGCGCCATCATCGTCATGGACGACAGCGTGGATATCGTCGGGGCGCTGGCCAACCTGTCCGAATTTTACGCCCACGAAAGCTGCGGCCAGTGCACGCCCTGCCGCGAAGGTTCGCTCTGGATGAACAAGACGCTCCATCGCCTCACGCACGGCGGGGGCCGCGCGCAGGACGCGGATTATCTCGTGAAGATCGCCGACAACATCCCCGGCGGCCGCACCATCTGCGCCTTCGGCGAGGCCTGCTCCTGGCCGGTGCAGAGTTTTGTCGCTAAGTTCAAGGATGAATTTGTCGCCCGGGGCGCTGCTGATGAGGCCCGTCGAGCCAAGGAAAATTCTAGAACCGCCGAGCCAAAGCAATTGGCTTCAGCCCACCATTGAAATGAAAATTTTTGCCACCGGATCAACGAGTGCACCGAGGGTTTTCTCTCTCTGTGTCCTCTGTGCCTCGGTGGCCAATTAAAAAATGTCAGCCGCCGCCACAACTGAAACGAAGCCCGCCGCCACCGCGATCGAGAAGATCAAGGTCAAGGTGGATGGGCGCGAAATCGAAGTGCCGCGTCTCACCGCGGATTGGTCCGGCAAACTCACGCCCACCACGATGATTCAGGCGTGTGAACTGGCCAAGACCGACGTGCCGCATTATTGCTGGCACCCCAAATTGTCGGTCGTCGGCAACTGCCGCATGTGCCTCGTCGAGTTCGGCACCCCCGCGCTCGGACCCGACCGCAAGCCGGTGGTCAACGCCGACGGCTCCTTCAAGATCGCCAAATCTCCCCGCCCCGCAATTTCCTGTGCGACCCCGATTTCGCCCGGAATGGAGATTTATACCAAGACGCCCGCCGTCAAACAGATGCGCGAAGGCGTCTTGGAATCCCTGCTCATCAACCATCCGCTCGACTGCCCGATCTGTGACCAGGCCGGCGAATGCAAGTTGCAGGAATATTCCGTGGACTACGGCCAGAGCCGGAGTCGCTTTGTGGAGGCCAAAGTTCACAAGCCCAAGGCCGTGGATCTCGGCCCGCGCATTATGCTCGATGCGGAACGCTGTATTTTGTGCACGCGCTGCATCCGTTTCACCCGGGACATTGCCGGCGACGACGCGCTCGGCATCATTAATCGCGGCAGCTACAACACCATCGCGACCTTTCCGGGCATGCCCTTCGACAACAATTACACGCTGAACACCGTGGACGTTTGCCCTGTCGGC
>CAIJNQ010000149.1 GCA_903822015.1 uncultured Verrucomicrobia subdivision 3 bacterium
AGCCGCGCAGATGCGGCGTGATGACCGCGCCGACCGGACCGCTGTAAGTCGTGCCGTAAGTGTGGCCGCCGACGTTGCGGAAGATCGGGCAGACGTTCAGGCACGCGCCGCAGCGGATGCAGCCAAGCGCGTCGCGCTGCTCGGCGTCAGCCAGCAGTTCGGTGCGATGATTGTCCAGCAGCACAATGTGCCATTCTTCCGGCCCGTCACTTTCACCTGGTTGGCGCGGTCCACCATACATTGTATTGTAACAGGTCAGCGGCTGGCCGGTGCCCATCGTCGCGAGCATCGGCAGGAACAGCGCCAGATCCTCCAGCTTTGGCAATACCTTCTCAATACCCATGAGGGTGATCATCGTCCTGGGCAGCGCAGCGGTGAGCCGTGCATTGCCCTCGTTTTCGGTGATGGAGATCATGCCGGTCTCGGCGATGGCAAAGTTTGCCCCGGTGATGCCGATGTCGGCCGTGAGAAATTTTTTGCGCAGCACCCGGCGCGCGATCATCGTCAGTTCTTCGGGATCGTTGGTGGGCGCGCTGCCGAGTTCGCGTTCAAACAACCCGCTGATTTCGCCGCGCGTCAGGTGCATTGAGGGAAACACGATGTGATACGGTGCCTCGTGGCGAAGTTGCATGATGAATTCACCAAGGTCGTTCTCGACGACGTTGAGCCCCGCCTGTTCGAGCGCGTCGTTCAAATGTATCTCCTCGGCGGTCATCGCCTTGGACTTGATGATCGAGCGCGCCTCTTTATCGCGGACGATCTGCAAAATGATTTCCCGCGCCTGGGCGCCGGTGCTCGCCCAATGAACCCTAGTTCCCCGCGCTTCAATCTTTGAAACGAACTGTTCGAGATATTTATCCAGATGATTGACGGCATCCCATTTGATTTCGGCGGCAAGTTGCCGTGCGCCTTGCCAGTCCTGAAACGCCGACCGGCCCTTGTCGCGTGCAAGCTCGTAATTGCCCAGCGCCGTGCGGATGATCTGGCGATGGCGCAAATCACCCGCCGTCGCGCGCGCTTGATTCAGAAATTGGGTCGCGAACGTGCTCATCGGTGGTTGAGCACTTCAGCGAGGTGGATGGTTTTCATCGACTTGCCCTGGCGCGACAGCAAACCTTGCAGGTGCATCAGGCAACTCGAATCATTCGACACGATGTATTCCGCGCCGGTCTCGGCGGCGGCGGCGCATTTCACATCGCCCATCGCGGTGGAAATCATCGGAAATTTGGCGGCAAACGTGCCGCCGAAACCACAGCACGTCTCCGCCTCGGCCATCTCGACAAGTTGCAAGCCTTTGACGTTGGCCAGCAATGTGCGCGGCGATTTTTTGATGCCCAATTCCCGCAAGCCGTGGCACCCATCGTGGAAGGTCACCTTGTGCGGAAACCATGCACCAAGATCGGTGACGCCAAGTTTGTTCACGAGAAAATCAGAAAGCTCCCAAACTTTAGCCGATAGATTTTTGGCTTCGTTTGCCTGCGGCAAACCGGCAAAGAGTTGAGGGTAAAAAACTTTGAGCATCGCGCCGCAGGAACCGGATGGAATCACGACCGCTTCTGCAGTTTTGAGTTGTTGCAAAACCGGCAACGCCAATGATCGGGCCTCGCCCCAATAGCCGGAGTTGAATGCCGGTTGACCACAACACGCGATGGTTTCAGGACATTCAACGCGATGTCCCAGCCGCTCCAGAATCTTGACCACACTGATGCCGACGTTCGGATAAAGCGAATCAATGAAACAGGGAATGAACAAGGTGACCGTCATTTAGTTAGTCGTTGGGCTTCATCCTCCAAATATATCCGCGCTTAGCGCAATCTGATTCGAATTGGATGGTTCGTAATGTTGCACGGTGCTCGATGCACGGACAACGTCACGCATCTCGGCCAGCGAACCCAATTCGCCATCGGCGCGCGCCTGGGTCAGCAGGTTACCCATCGCCGTCGCTTCCACCGGATCGGTGACCACCGGCCGCTGGCAGGCATCGGCGGCGAACTGGCTCAACAATTTGTTCTGCGAACCGCCGCCGACGATGTGAATCACCTCAATCCGGTTTCCGGTGAGTTCTTCGAGCGATTTGAGTGTATCGCGATATTTTAGCGTGAGACTCTCAAAGCAGCAGCGCACCACTTCGCCATCAGTCCTAGG
>CAIJNQ010000150.1 GCA_903822015.1 uncultured Verrucomicrobia subdivision 3 bacterium
CAAATTTGTCACCGCGAGCAAATACAGCGAGCCGGAGAAAATCACGATGCCGGCAAAAAAGCCCCACCAGGCTATGCGGGCAAACGGTTTTCGGCCGGCAACCACAAACAGCATGAGGGTGTGGATGAAATGGTAGAACACCGCCTTTTCCCAAATCGCGGTGGTATCGTTCTGGGCGAGGATTGGTTTGAGTCCATGCGCGCCGAAGGCTCCGAGGGCCACGGCCAGAAAGCCCGAGGCGGCGGCAACCCGGGTGCGCGTGGCGTCGGTCATATGAGTCGCCGTCAGTAGCCTGAATTCAGTTCGAAGTGGCGGCCGCCGAACGCTGTTCCAGCTGCCGTTGAAGGTAAGTATCCTCCGGCGCGTCCAGCCAGGCGGTCAGCCAGATGTTGCCCAGCATCTGGCCGGCTTTCAAAATCTGGCCTTCAAGAAACGGCCGGCCTTCCAGGCCCTTGCCGACCGCGCCCGACAACTGGCCGGTCTTTTCCATCTCGTAGAGCGGTTCCACATATTTATTTTGCTCGACGAGGTAAGCGACGGCGTCCCGGAACATGCCTTCGGGCTCATCCGCGTTGGCGATTTTTTCCGCCGGATGGATTTTTCCGGCGAGTGTTTCCGCCTTGAGAGCGCCGGTTTTTTTCAAATAGCCGCCGTCGATCCAGCCATGGAACGTCGGTTTGGTCGTGTAGCCCTTGGGATTCTCGCCCACCCAGCCGTTGAAATGTTTCGTGGTGTGCAGCGGTTGCGCGCCGTCGCCGACGAAATGGCCCATCACGCCCATGACATACACGATGTTCGCCTGCGCGTTGGCGATTTCCTGGGGGGTGCCGCCGTATTGCCTGAGCGCCTTCAACGTGCTGAAACCGGACTTCAATTTTTCGTAATACTCGGTGATGGCCCACGGTAAAAAACCGTCCAGTTCGCGGGTGTGGTCGGCGTCTTTCGCCGGGTCGATCGCCGGGAATTTTTCCGGGTGGGCCGCGCGCGCCCGGGCCAGGTCGGCGACAAAATCATAGCGCAGCGGCGGCAGCGTTTCCGGCGTCAACCCGCACAAGGCGATGTCTTCCAGGTCGAAGTAATGATCCGGGCCGTTGACATGCTTGAGCGACAGGTCGCCGATGTTGCGCCAGCGGTCCGGTTCGCCCGCCAGAAAGGCGATGCGATCCTTCAACGCTGGGGTCAGGGTGAAGCCGCCGAAATCCGCCGGCAAGGACGCGAGCGCCAGTTCATTGACCACGTGATGGTTTTCGTAATCCCACGCCCCGGCGTGGAAAGCCAGGGCGCCCAGCACGGCCAGCCCGGAAAAAAATTTCAAATTCATAATTTATCCCAGCCGCAGTTTTTGCTAACCATCACGGCATCGCAATGAAAATCATCACCGATGAGCGCTGCACCGGCTATGCGCGCCAGGGGCATCCGGAACGCCCGTCACGCATCGCGGACACGGCGGCCCGACTGAAAAGTCAGACCGACCTGCCGCTGGAATGGGTGGCGCCGGCCGGCGCAACGGATGAGCAAATCCTCCGCGCCCACTCGCCCGGAATGCTCGCCCGCCTGTCGGTGCCGGAAGATTTTGACGGGGACACGCCGTATTTTGAAAATATTTCCGGTTACGCCCGGGCCTCGGTGGCCGCCGCGCTGGACGCGCTGCGATTGGCCCGGGCCGGTGAAACGGTATTCAGCCTCATGCGCCCGCCCGGCCACCACGCCACGCGCGACCAATCGATGGGGTTCTGCTACCTGAACAACATCGCCATTGCCGCGCTGGAGGCGGCGGCGGCCGGTTGCCAGCGCGTCGCCGTCTTCGATTTCGACGTGCATCACGGGAACGGAACCGAGGAAATTCTGCTGAACCGGCCCGGCATCGAGTTTTTTTCCGTGCATCAGCATCCGGCTTATCCGAACACCGGCGCGGAGAATCGGGGCCGCAATTGTTTTAATTATCCCGTCGGGCCCGGGGCGCCGCGCGGGACTTATCGCGCCGCCCTAGTCCACGCGCTGGGCGACCTGAAGCATTTCCGGCCCGACCTGGTCGCGGTTTCCGCCGGCTTTGACGCGTACGCGCGCGATCCGCTGGCCGAAGGCCCGCTGCTCGCGGAGGACTTTCACTGGCTCGGCCGGGAACTGCACGCCTTGAAAATCCCGTTTTTCAGCCTGCTTGAGGGCGGCTACAGCCGCGATCTGCCGGAATTGATCATGGCTTATCTCAAAGGTGTGGAAGGAAAGTGATTCCGCTCGACAAGCGAAATTGAAAATCTGACCTCCGCGCATGACGTCCGCGCCAATCCTGCCGGTTTTATTTGGCGGACTGATCGTCTGGAGCATTTACCGCCGGTTGCGCCGCAACATCGGCCGGCAGAAATTGCGGCCGCGCCGCATAACCCTTTCCATCGTCATCTTTTCCGCGGTCACCGTCCTGTTTATCGCCATGTCGCTCGGGCAGTCACACCTGCTGCTCGGCATCGGCGGGGGATTGCTGCCGGGCGCGCTGCTCGGTATAATCGGGCTGCGCCTCACGCAATTTGAGACGACCGACGAGGGTCATTTTTACACGCCCAACACCCTGATCGGCGTCGCGCTGTCGCTGCTGTTTATCGGGCGACTGCTGTACCGCTACCGGGTCTTGAGCGATGCGGCGGCGGCTCCCGGACAGGCGCTGCCGTTTCAAAGTCCGCTGACATTTTTCACCTTCAGCCTCATCGCCGGATATTGCCTCGTTTATTACAGCGGCCTGTTCGTCCACCCGCACGATCAGAAACTAGTTCCGTAAAAAGGATTTTGCCACCGGCAGTTTGGAATTAGACTGCTGCGCGTGACCGTCCTCGAAGCGATTCAAAAAAGCGCCGAATTTCTCGGCAAAAAAAATGTCGAGTCGCCGCGGCTCCAGGCGGAACTGCTGCTGGCCCATGTGCTGAAAATGCCGCGCATGAAATTGTATCTGAATTTCGACCGCGGGCTCACCCCGGCGGAAACGGATACGCTGCGCGAATTCATCAAACGCCGCGGCCAGCGCGAACCACTGCAGCACATCACCGGCGCGACCTCATTCTGCGGGCATGAAATCGCCGTGAACCGCAACGTCCTGGTGCCACGACCCGAAACGGAACTGCTGGTTGAACTAGGCGGGCAATTTCTTCAGGGCGGGGCGGGCAATCCCTTGCCGGCCGACCGGCGCGCCGGGGATTGCGCGCCCCGTCAGGTTCTCGATTTTTGCACCGGTAGCGGCTGCATTGCGATCGCCCTGGCGGCGAAATGTCCGGATGCAAAAATTGTCGCCACGGACATTTCGGCTGAGGCGCTGGCGCTGGCGAAAGAAAACGCGGCGCAGAACCAGGTCGCCGAGCGGATTGAATTCCGGCTGGGCGACGGTTTTGCGGCGCTGGAAGATCCTGGCGAGCGCCGGCAGGCCGGCGCTCGCGAAAGCAGTGACATGTCACCGCACGCCCAATTTGATTTGATGGTGAGCAATCCACCCTACATTCCGAGCGCCGAGATTGAGACGCTGGAGCCGGAGGTCCGGGATTTTGATCCGCGCGCCGCGCTGGACGGCGGCGCGGACGGGTTGGCGTTTTATCGTTTGATCGCGGGGCAAGCCGGGGCTTTGCTGAAACCGGGCGGGAAAGTCATGGTGGAATTCGGCGACGGGCAGGCCGGGGCGATTCAGAAAATATTTGAAACCGAAAAGTGGATTGTCGAAGCGGTGAAGGATGATTACAGTCACCGCGCCAGAATTCTGGTCGCGCGGCGCTGACGGATTTTAACCACGGAAAAAACAAACGGGCAGGATAGTCGGATTGCTGGTGAATGGATTGCGCCGCCATTCATCCAACCATCCCCACATCCACCAATCCAATTCTTTACATGGAAAGTCTCATCATCAAGGGCGGCGTGCCGCTGCACGGCGAAGTCACCATCAGCGGCAG
>CAIJNQ010000151.1 GCA_903822015.1 uncultured Verrucomicrobia subdivision 3 bacterium
GACGCGCCGGCCGTGCCGGCCGGCGCGCCACTTGTCCAGGGCGAAGGCCAGGAACGCCACCAGACCGGAGGCGGCAAACCAGAGGAGCGCGATGGAGCCGGCAATTTTCACGCGCCAGATTCAGCGATATTTCCGGCTAATGCGAGATCGATTACGCCGGGTTTTGAAAACAGCGCCGGACTTCGGCCGATAAAGCCAGCGGATGAATTTAGGAATGCATCTGTGATTACAAAGCGCGATCCATTTTATAATTGTTGCCCGGCGGAGGAAGGTTCAAACTGGATCACGTTATGAAAAAACTAGCCATTATTATCGGGATTTTTGCGGTGCTGGGCATATTCGCTATTAGCGTGATCCTGATTGCCGGCGGCAGCTATAACCGCCTGGTCAAACTTTCGCAGGGAGTGGACAGTCAATGGGCGCAGGTGCAAAACGTATACCAGCGCCGGGCCGACCTCATTCCCAACCTGGTGGCGACGGTTTCCGGCGCGGCCAATTTTGAAAAATCGACGTTAACCGAAATCACGGCGGCCCGGGCGTCCGTCGGGCAGGTGAAGCTGGACGCCAACTCGGCACCGACCGATCCCGCCAAGCTGGCGGCCTTTGAATCGGCGCAGGGCCAGCTCTCGTTCGCATTGTCACGGCTGCTGGTGGTGGTGGAGAAGTATCCCGACTTGAAGGCGACGGAGGGATTCCGGGATTTGCAGGCATCCCTGGAAGGGACGGAAAATCGCATCAGTGTCGAGCGCCGGGATTTCAACACCGCCGTGCAGAATTACAACACCGCGATCAAATCGTTTCCGGCGGTGTTTTATGCCGGGGCCTGCGGCTTCAGCCCGAAGCCCTATTTTACTGCCACGGCCGGGGCCGTGACGCCGCCCAAAGTCTCGTTTGATTTCAACAAGCCGGCGACGGCCACAAATCCCTGAAGTGTGCGACGCATCGGCGCCATCCTGATTTTGCTCTGCGGTTTCCGGCTTTTGGCCCAGGAAGTCATGCCCCCCGCGCCGGCGGCTTATTTCAATGACTATGCGAACGCTGTCGCCGCCAGCACGGCGGCACAGCTCAACACAACGCTGGAAAACTTCGAGCGGCAGACTTCCGAGCAGATTGTGGTGGCCATCTTTCCCAGGATGCAGTCGGATTCATCCATTGAGGACTACACCGTGCGGGTGGCGCGTTCATGGCAGGCGGGGCAAAAGGACAAAAACAACGGAGCGGTGCTCTTCGTCTTTGTGCAGGATCACAAAATGTTTCTGCAGGTGGGCTACGGACTGGAAGGCGTCCTGCCGGATGCGCTTTGCAAACGGATCATCGACGAGCAGATCGCCCCGCGGTTCAAGGCCGGTGATTTTGACGGCGGGCTGACGGCGGGGGTGCAGGCAATTCTGGCGGCGACGAAGGGCGAATACAAAGGAACCGGTGGAACGGTGGCGGACAGCCGCGCATCCAAAGGATCCAATAGTCCCCTGCTGGGCTACGGTTTTTTGATCCTATTGATAATAATAGTTATATTTGCGCGAGGTTCGGGGATGTTTTTACCCTGGCTATTGCTCTCCAGCAGCGGCACAAACCGTGGCTGGGGGGGCGGAGGATTTTCGGGCGGGGGCGGCGGCGGGGGTGGATTTTCGGGCGGGGGCGGCAGCTTTGGCGGTGGCGGCGCGGGAGGGAGCTGGTAATTTATGCACCCCAAGCGATTTGCCAAACACCTGCACCACGACACCATCGTTGCGGCGATCAGCGATGCCGGACACAAGACCACCGGCGAAATCCAGGTGAGCATCAGCCCGAAACACATCGAAGATCCGGTCGCGGCCGCCCAGGCGGTATTCATGCGTCTGGGCCTGGACAAATCTCCGGAACGAAACGGGGTGCTGATTTTCGTGGCCCCCCGCTCGCATAAATTTGCCGTCATCGGCGATGCAGCGGTTCACGCGAAGTGCGGTGATGAATTCTGGCGAAAGCTGGCGGACGCCATGACGGGCTATTTTCGCAAATCCGAATTCACGCCGGGCATTATCCACGGGGTGGAAAAAGCCGGCGAACTGCTGGCAGAACATTTTCCGCGGCGGCGCGGATGAATGGACGCAAAAGCGACATCGCCCCTGGCATATCAAGCTGAGGGCACGGAATGCCGCTTAAGTTGCGACGACTAGCCCGACAGATTTTAACTTTCCGCCTCAACCAGTCACGGTCATTCCAGCCAAACCCGGCGGATCAAATCGGTAGCAATAATGCAGCCGCAAAAGGCGCTCCGATGGGTTTAGTAATCCAACATTTCAGCGGGAGAAATCTGTTCAAACAGCACGGCTTCAAATAAAGTCCCCGCACATGGCATCCGAGGCCGAATTGCTGGCGCGCTGCCGTCGCGGCGAAGCCGCGGCGTGGGATGAACTTTTCGACCTACATTACGCAGCGGCGGGGCGGTTTATCTTCCAGCTTTCGCCGGATTTTTCCCGCGAAGACAGCGAGGAGATCTGCCAGGAGGTTTTTCTATCGGTCATCAAAAACCTCGATTCCTTCCAAGGCGAAAGCCAGTTCCAGACCTGGCTGTTCCGCATCGCCGCCAACAAGGCGCGGGATTACCGGGAGAAACGCATTGCGGCCAAACGCGGCGGCGGACAAACCACGAATTCGTTGCAGGCCGAAAACCCCGAAACCGGTCAGGCACCAGACCCGCCAGACCCATTGCCGAGGCCGGACGAACAGTTGATGAACGCCGAGCAGCTGACCCTCGTACGCGAATCGCTCGACCAGCTCAGCGGGCCATGCCGGGAAATCATCGAACTGCGCTATTTCGGCGATTTGAGTTATGAGGAATTAAGCGCGACCTTGGAATTGAATCTGAAAACGGTCAGTTCGCGATTGAGCAAATGCCTGGACCGGCTGGAAGAAATAGCGCGGAAATGGTTTGCCCGGGAAACTCCGGAGGTTTTCCCGTCTAACGGATGACGGAAACATGGAATCGGAACGTAAAATTGAAAAAATGCTGCGCGCTTACGCGAAAAAACGTCGCGGACAGGCCAGCGATCATCTGAAGCTGCATCCGGCCATGCGACGAATGCTGCAAGGCGAGGTCGCACGCCGCGCAGCCAGGCCGGAGGACGAAGCGGCTACCGTGACGCTTTGGGAATTATTCCGGCAGCGCTGGGCGGTGCTGGCGGGTTTTGCGGTTATCATATTCTTTGGCGCGGCATTATACCTGCCGGCATTGAGCAAGGGTAAATTCAAGGCGCAAAAGGTTACTGCCATGAATCATCTCAAGCAAATCGACTTGGCTGCTGAAAAGACGGCAAACGAAAACAACAGCAACCTACCTTCACCCCTGGACAATCAAAACGGGAAACCTGCCGGCTCGCAAATCACCACGGCCAGCGGCGAGGTCCCGGCCAATGCGCCAGCCGCTCCGGCGATCACGATAAACCCCTTTGCGGATCGGGCACGGGCCGTTCCGTTCGCGACCGCCGGCGCACAGAATTTTGCCACCGGCCGGCAGAACATTTTCAAGAACAAGGCAGCGGCCGCCGGGCCTGCCTCCGTGCTGGAGAATTTCCAGGTGCTACAAAGCGGCAATGTGATCCGCGTCGTGGATGCGGACGGCTCAGTTTACGATGGCTCGTTGCAGCGGCTAAGCGTGGCCGCGCAAAAAATGTCGGTTCAATCGGCCCAGCCCGCCCCGGCCGGCAGCGAGACGGGTCAAATGGAACGACCCAACGGACAGCCAAAGACCATCAATAACCGCGATGAACTCCAAACCGTCCCAAATTATTTTTTCCGGGTGTCCGGTATGAACCGGACCCTGAAACAAAAAGTCGAGTTTACGGGGAATTTGCAGGCGATGGCGGTCATGACGACGAACCTGCCACAATCATCCCCGGCCGAGGCCGGGTTGGGCGTTGGAGCATCCGGCGAAAGTCCTCAAGCCATGCTGACGGGTCAATTACCGTGGTTTAATTCGCGCATTGCCGGAACGGCAATAATTGGCGACACCACCAACTTCGAAATTAATGCCGTGCCGCAACCACCATGAATCCGAGACGCCAAGGCTCCAGCTAAAACCGCGTTCCCACGGACCTAATCTTATTCCCCGGTCGAATTCAATTTCCGCCGCCGCCCGGGCCAGCCGGGGGCAGCCGGCTTTCCAAGATTACAGACTTGCCTTAGCTAAAAGACCCGTTAATGCTTTAAGCTCGCAATGATATTGAAACGGTTTTTTGAAAAGCAGCTCGTGATGATTGTTACGCCATTTGCGAGGCTGGCGCTGCTGGTTTTTCTGGGGGCCGTTTATTTTTCCCTCATACCAAAAATCGCAGCCTCGACCAAAGAGGTCGCCCTGGTCGATTTAAAATTGGGTGATTATCTTCAGCAAGTGATGCAACACAACGAGGCGGTGCAGGCGCAGTTGCTGGAGGTGGAAGTCAGCCATCGCAAAAACACGGCGGAGATGGGCATATTTGAGCCCAAATTCAAGTCATCCGTCACTTATGAGGCGAACAAGCGCACCAACAACGTTTCGCAGGCGGCGGCGCAGAATAACCAGGGGATTTTTAAGGAAAATAATACGCTCTACGACAGCGGCCTTGAATCGGAGCTGCCCACCGGCGGCAAAGTGCATCTGGGCTATACCATGAGCAATTTGGGGAACAACGTGAATCCGAATTCCAGTCTGTTCACTTCCCCAACCAATAATAATTACTGGAATCGGCAGTATCAGACGTTTGTCGGGGCGACATTCACCCAACCGCTATTGAAGGACGCCGGGCTGACGCCGACTTTGGCCAATCTCCGGCTGACCGCGCTCGACTCGGACATCGCGTTCCAGGAATATCGCCGGCAGTTGATGCTGACGATTTTCAAGGCGGAGGACGCCTATTGGAACCTGTATTTTTCCCAGGAACAGGTTCGTTTTTTCGACCAGTCCATTTCGGTGGCGCAGAGTGTCCTGGATGACAGCCGGGAAAAATTGAAGATCGGCCAGGGCTCGGAACTGGATATGATGGAGGCGCAGTCGGCGCTGGCGTTGCGCAGCACAAAACGGAACAACGCGCTGCAGGAATATTACGATGCCGTGGAAAACCTGCAGGTGCTCATGGGGGTTTCGCCCTCGCCGTCTCCGGCGGGTCCGGTCGGGTCAACTTTTCATGTGACCGACACGCCGCGCGAAACGAGCGCCGCGATTTCTTATTCCGAAAACTTTGAGCAGGCGTTTTCCTTGAACCCGGATTATCTAATCCAGCAGACCAAAATCAAAGAGCAACTCCTGCGGATGGGCGTGGCCAAAAATCAAATCCTCCCGGATTTAAGCCTGCTGGGCGCCTACGGTTTCAACGGCCTGGGCACCACGCCGGTGAATTCCTGGGACTCCGCCCAGTCGGGCGCCTATCCTTCTTGGTCCATCGGCATGGAATTGACCGTGCCGTTGGATGGCAATATCAAGGAACGCAATTTGTATCAGGCGTCGAAACTCACCCTGTCGGAGGCTTACCTCCGGTTCAAGGGTGTGCAGACAGAAATTTCCTACGGGTTGAACACGGCCATACAGAAAGCGGGGGCCTGGGAACAGAGCATTCAAAGCTACCAAACGGTGGTGCATTACAATGAGGAATTGCTCAAGACCCAGCTCGAACGCCTCAAGGCCGGGCGCGTGGATGGCCACAAAGTCATGGAAGTCGAGGCGGATTTGCTGGATGCCCGCCAGGAACTGGCCAACGCGTTGACGCAATATCAGCGGGCCTTGAACCAAGTCGAGCTTGTGGCGGGTTCAATCCTGAAAAATCGCAACCTTGACCTCACCCGCGCGGAGCTGAAACAACGGACGACATTATTGCTGGATGGCGCCTCTGCGCCGGCCGCGCCAGTCTCCACCTCAAATTAAAATTTTATGTTCAAGTATTTCTGGGTTGGCCTATTGGGAATCTCCGTCGGTTTGGTTCCCGTCGCTCGCGCAGCGGAACCGTTGTCGGTCAGCGGCATCACCGAGCCGTATCTGGACGTGACACTCGGTCTGGCCGACGCCGGCATCATCAGCACGCAGTTTTTCAAGGAAGGTGACACCGTCAAAAAAGGCGACGCCATCCTGGAGCTGGACAAACGGCTCGAGACGTTCGAGGTCGCGCGCCGCAAAGCCGTAATGGTGCAAAACAAACGGGTTTATGATTCGACGCGGACCCTGATGGAAAGCACCAAGTCGGTGAGCCAGGAGGAAATGACCAAAGCCGAGGCCGAATACAATGTTTCCGCCGCCGAATATGACATCGCCGTCCAGCAGCTGGCCAACCGCCAGCTCGTCGCGCCGTTTACCGGCCGCATCACGGAGGTTTTGCTCAAGCCCGGCGCCGCCGTTGCGCCGTATCAGCCGCTCGTCCGGCTCGTGGACACCTCGCGCTGTTATTTCACCGGCCACATCGAGGGCAAGGCCGCGGCGAATCTGCAACCCGACCAGCCGGTGCAAATCCAGGTGGATGGCGGCGTGACGATTCCAGGGAAAATCTGTTTCATCTCGCCGACCGTGGACGCTGCGAGCGGCCTCGCGAAAGTGAAGGCCATTTTTGACAACGCCGACGGCCGGATCCGCCCCGGTCTTTCCGCACAGCTCACCACGGAATAATTTTTATGGAAACCAACGGCGGCAGGGACGCTGAATTTTCGCGCACGCTTGACGAGCTTGCCGCGCTGCGCCAGTTCGCCGGCGAACCCAAAAATTTCTGGCCGGCCTTTCTGGCCGCCGCCTCGAAACTGATTTCGGCGGACATCGCCGTGCTGCTGCTCGGCAGTCCCGGTAAAAATCCGCGCTGGGCGAAGATCGGCGAGTGGGATTCCGGCTCCGGGCTGTCGCGAGTCCGGACACAATTCACCTCACAACTCGAAGCCATCGCCGAACGCGGCTTGGGCGATGGCAGCTTCTTGGAACAGACCGACCCGACCAGCGGCAGTTTTACGGTCGCCGTTCGGCTCAAATTGCAACGCGCCGAAGACGAAGTCATTTTGGCCGCGCAATTGAAGGATTTCACCTCATCCGCTGCCAGCGAGGCGATCGCCCGCCTGCGGCTGGTGGCCGACGTGCCGCTGGCATTCCAACAGAATCTCGCCGCACAGCAGGCGCGCAACGACGTGGAAAAATTCGCCGCCGTCCTGGATTTAAACGTGCCGGTCAACGATGCGACGCAATTTATTTCCGCCGCGCTCGCGTTCGGCAACGGCATCGCCACCCGTTTCCGCTGCGAGCGCGCGAGCCTCGGCTGGCTCGAAGGCGGCTACATCCGGCTGCGCGCGATAAGCCGCACCGAACAGTTTGACCGCCAGATGGCCGCCGCGCAGGCGCTTGAAGTTGCCATGGAAGAATGTGTGGACCAGGATGAGGAAATCCTTTTTCCGTCACCGGCAGGCGTGACGACCATAGCGCGCGACCATGAAACATTCGCCGCCGACCAGAAATCCGGGAACATCTGTTCCCTCCCGCTGCGGCTCGACGGCAAGGTGGTTGGCGTGCTGACCTGCGAACGGCAGGACATGGCGTTCACCGCCGTTGAACTCCAGCAAATCCGCCTCGGCTGCGACCAGATCGTGCGGCGCTTGAGCGAATTGAAACTTTATGACCGCTGGTTCGGCGCGCGCTGGGCGGCACACACCCGCGATTATTTTTCCCGCTGGCTCGGCCCGGAACACACCTGGGGCAAGGTCACGGCGATTTTTCTCACGCTGGTCATGTTCGCGCCGTTCCTGGTGCGCGTCAATTATCGCGTCGAGGGCAATTTCATTCTGCGCAGCGACGAGGCGGAATTTCTGACCGCTCCGTTCGACGGCTACATTGAGCAGGTGTTCGTCCGCGCCGGCGATCATGTCGCGAAAGCCCAGCCGCTGGTGAGCCTGAACCGCAGCGAACTGCTGCTCGACCAGTCGGCCGCGCTCGCCGACGTGGTGCGCTACCAGCACGAGGCCGAAAAAGCGCGCGCCGCGAACAATATTGCGGAAATGCGCATTGACGACGCGCAGGCGCAACAGGCGCAGGCCCGGCTGGACCTCGTGCGCTACCGCCTCGATAACGCGGTCATCAAATCCGCGTTCGACGGCGTGGTGGTCGAGGGCGATTTGCGCGAGCGCATCGCTTCGCCGGTCAAGCAGGGCGACGCGCTGTTCAAGGTGGCGCGCATTGACACGCTTTACGCCGAGGCGGAGATCGGCGAGCGCGACGTGCAGGAAATCCTGGGCAAGTCCAAGGGTGAAATTGCCTTCGTCACGCAGCCGAAAACCAAATATCCGGTCACATTGCAAATCGTCCAGCCGGCGGCGGTCACCAAGAAAGATGGCAACGTGTTTCTGGTGCGCCTGCAGCCGGACGGCGGTGCGGCGCAATGGTGGCGTCCGGGCCTGACCGGCCTGTGCAAAATTTCGACAGAGAAGCGGACGCTGTTCTGGATTTTCACGCATCGCACGGTGGATTTCCTGCGGATGAAGCTTTGGTTTTAATCAGTCAGCAGTCTGTGGTCAGTAGTCAGTAGCATTGCGAGATGCGAGTCTGGCTACGGACGACTGACTACGGACGACGAACGAAAAACTGATTTAATAATGAGCCGGACAAATTTTGAAAAGCTGCGGATTTACCGCCTGGCGGAAGACCTGGCGGATGAAATCTGGGCGATGGTTTTGCAATGGGATCGTTTCGCGCGTGCTACGGTTGGAAAACAAATTGTACGTGCAGCCGACAGCATCGGCGCGAATATTGCCGAAGGAACCGGACGCGGCAGTTATCAGGACAACAAGCGCTTTGCAAAAATAGCACGCGGATCGTTAAATGAAACCCAGCATTTTCTCCGCCGAGCCTTCCAAAGAAAACTTTTAAGCGCCACGGATGTAAAAAAACTGAAGCCACTGGTTGATAATCTGGCGCCGCAATTGAACGCCTACATCAAATCCATCGGGCGCGACCCCACGGCTACGGACGACTGACCATGGGCCACTGACTAATCATGGACCAGACCTTCAGCGAATCCTGGTATCGGGTGGCGAATCAAAAGATCTGCCTGCGCCCGACCATCAACGCGCGCCGCCAGAATTTCCGCGGCGAGCGCTGGATTATCCTCGAAAATCCGTTCAGCAACCAATATTTCCGGCTGCGGCCGGCGGCCTACGAATTTGTCTCGCGCCTGCGGCCCGACCGCACGGTCGAGGAAGTCTGGCAGCAGTGCCTGAACCGTTTTCCCGACACCGCGCCGAGCCAGGAAGCCGTCATCCAACTTTTATCCCAGCTCTATTTTTCGAACCTGCTGCAATACGATCTGGCCGCCGACAGCGCGCAATTGTTCGAACGCTACAAAAAACGGAAGCAGCGCGAAATCGGTTTCCGGTTTCTGAACATCATGTTCATGCGGTTTCCGCTGCTGGATCCGGATCGTTTTCTCGTGCGCACGCTGCCGGTGGTCAAAAAGTTGATCAGCCCGTCTGGCGCGCTGTTGTGGCTGCTGGTCGTCGGCTTCGGGTTGAAAATCGCCGTGGACAACTTGAGCGACCTGCGCGCGCAGGGCGAAGGAGTCCTGGCGCCGGACAATCTGTTCCTGCTTTATCTCAGCACGGTTGGCATCAAGGCGCTGCACGAATTCGGCCACGCGTATTTTTGCCGGCGGTTTGGCGGTGAAGTCCACGTCATGGGCGTGATGCTGATGGTGTTCACGCCGATGCCGTATGTGGACGCGACGTCGAGCTGGAGTTTCCGCGAGCGCTGGAAGCGCGTGCTCGTCGGCGCGGCGGGCATGATCGTGGAATTGTTTTTTGCGGCCATCGCGGCGTTCGTCTGGTCGAAAACCGCGCCGGGCGTCGTCCACAGCCTGGCTTACAACATCATGTTCGTCGCGTCGGTCTCGACGGTGATCTTCAACCTCAATCCGCTGCTGCGCTTCGACGGCTATTATATTTTGTCCGACCTGCTGGAGATTCCGAATCTCAACCAGCGTGCCTCGACGCAATTGCGCCACCTTTGCGAACGGCATCTGTTCGGTGTGAAAAATTCCGAAACGCAGGCCGCCACGCACCGCGAAGCGACGTGGCTCATCGTTTTCGGAATCATGAGCGGCATTTATCGCGTCATCGTATTCAGCGGCGTTTTGCTTTTTGTGGCCGACCGGTTTTTGATTGTCGGCATCGTGATGGCCGCCGTGTGTTTGGTCTCGTGGGCTGTCATGCCGATCGTGCGCTTCGTGAAATATCTCGCGGCGAATCCGCGCCTCGACCGCGTTCGTCCGCGCGCCATCGCGGTGACGGCGGGCATCGCGGCGGTTTTGATCGTGCTGCTCTCGGTCGTGCCGTTTCCATATTCTTTTCGCGCACCGGGGATTGTCATCGCCTCGCAACGCACGCAGGTCGCCACCGAGACGGCGGGCGATGTGGCCGGGTTGCTGGTGCCCTCCGGCAGTCCGGTGAAGCGCGGCCAACCGATATTGCGCCTGGAAAATGCCGAGCTGGCCCTGGAGCTGGCCAACACCCGCGCCCACCTTGACGAAATCAACGCGCGGCTGCGGCAGGCGATGAACAGCGAATCGGCGGACATCGTGGCGCTGACCAGTTTGCGCGATGCCGTCAGCGACGTGTTAAAAAAGCAGTCGGCAGATTCGGAAAATCTGACGGTTCGCGCCCGGCATGACGGCGTGTGGGTGGCGCCGGACATCGAAGATTACGTCGGGCGCTGGCTCCCGCGCGGCGCGGAATTGGGCTTGCTGGCGAACCCGGCGGCGTTTGAATTTGCCGCGACGGTGAGGGAAGAAGATGCGAATGCGTTGTTTGCCAGGAAAATATCCGGAGCCAGCGTGCGGCTTTACGGTGAGGCCGGTGAAAAATTGTCCATTGCCCGGTGGCGCGTGATTCCCGGCGGCCAGCAGATCCTGCCGTCGGCGGCGCTAGGTTGGAGTGGAGGCGGCGAGGTGCCGGTAGCCCCAGAAGGCAATGCGCAAGGCAACAAATCCGTTGAGCCGTTTTTTGAGGTGCTGGGCGACCTGGATGCGCGCAACGGCGTCGCACTGCTCGACGGCCGTTCCGGAAAAATCAGTTTCAAGCTTGAGCCCCAGCCGCTGTTGCCGCGCTGGATCCGCAGCCTGTGGCAACTGCTCCAGAAACGCTATCAAATCTGACCGGCGATGCTGACGATTCCCACGCAAGATTACCGGCGCAGCGATTACCGCGTGCCGCCGCGACCGCTCACCGGTCTGGATGCGCTGGTGAACGCCGGCCACGGCCGATACCGGCGGCGCAACCGGGTGCTGGAAGCCCTGAAGCAGGAGGCGGACGCCGTCGTCCGGCAGGAAGGCGAATGGGTGGAATGCGCCGATGCTGATTTGCAAAGGCGGCTGCTGGAATTTCGCCAGCGTTTCCGGCGCGGTGGAAAATCCGCGGAAACATTTCTACTGCCGGCGCTCGCCGCGATTCGCGAGGCGGCGGACCGAAAACTCGGTTTGCGGCCTTTTACCGTTCAGCTCATGGGCGCGCTGGCCCTGCATCGCGGGTATCTGGCGGAAATGGCCACCGGCGAGGGCAAGACGCTGACCGCCGGGCTGGCCGCCATTCTGAACGGCTGGACCAAACAGCCGTGCCATGTCGTGACGGTCAATGATTACCTGGTGCAACGCGATGCGGAATGGCTGGAGCCGCTATATCACTTTTGCGGCGTGCGCGTCGGTTTCGTCACGGCCGCAAGCGATCCGGCCGGGCGCGCCCGGAATTACGGATGCGATGTCACCTACGTCACCAGCAAGGAACTGCTGGCGGATTTTTTGCGCGACCGGCTGCATCTCGGCAAACTGCAGAATCCGGCGCGTCGGTTGATTCGGCGACTGCTCGCACCGCAACCCGCTGCTCCCGACGGCCTGGTCTTACGCGGCCTGCACACGGCCATTGTGGACGAGGCGGACAGCATTCTGATTGATGAGGCGGTGACGCCGCTGATCATTTCCGCCAGCCATAAAAATGAATCGTTGCGCGAAGCCACGCGGCTGGCGCAGGAAATGGTCGGCGGGCTGAAACCGGAAACCGATTATCACGCGAATCTGCGTTACAAGGAAATCGAACTGACGAAAGCGGGTTTGCAGAAAATGGTCGAGCAGGCCGCGCACCTGCCGGGCCTGTGGCAGGGTCAGGACCGGCGGCTGGAACTGGTCGTTCAGGCGCTGGTGGCCCGCGAATTCTTTCACCGCGACCAGCAATACATCATCGAAGGCGATAAACTGGTGATTGTGGACGAATTCACCGGCCGGCCGATGCCCCAGCGCTCCTGGCGGGCGGGCATGCATCAGGCGGTCGAGGCCAAGGAAGGACTGACGATATCGGACCCGACCGAGACGATTGCCCGGCTGAGTTTCCAGCGGTTTTTCAAATGTTTTCACAAGCTGTCCGGCATGACCGGCACGGCCCGCGAGGCGGCGGGGGAATTGTGGCAGGTATATGGACTGCCGACGGTGGCCATTCCGTCCAATAAACCGTGCCTGCGCCGGCAATGGCCGGACCAGTTCTTCCCGGATGAATCATCCAAGTGGCGCGCGATCGTTGCCGAAATCGAAAAGCAGCACGCGACCGGTCGGCCGCTGCTGGTCGGGACGCGCAGCGTGCAGGCCAGCGAGCAACTTTGGCAGCGGCTCGCCGAGCGTGGCCTGGAGGCCAAAATCTTGAATGCGACCCGCCTGAAAGAGGAGGCGGAAATCATCACCCTCGCCGGTGAACAGAGCCGGATCATCATCGCCACGAACATGGCCGGCCGGGGCACCGATATCAAACTGGGACGCGGGGTGATGCTGCTGGGCGGATTGCACGTGATAGCGACAGAATGGCACGAATCGAGCCGGGTTGACCGGCAATTATTTGGTCGCAGCGGCCGGCAGGGCGACCCCGGCAGCGCCCAGGCATTTATCAGTTTTGAAGACGAGTTGTTCCAAAAATTTCTGCCGGCAGCGATCCGAAAGGTGGTGCTGGAAAGCTGGCGGCACAATCTGCCGGCCCGGGAAAAAATCGGCCGAGCGGCGTTTCGCCTGGCCCAACGCCGGGCGCAAGCCCTGGCTTACCAGCAGCGCAAAGGGGTGATGCAATCAGATCTTTGGCTGGACGAGGCGCTTTCCTTCACGGGTGGTGACACCATCTAGCCGGCATTAGTCAGGATATTGCATAATTATGTTATTTCTTATTGACGGGGAATGGCAGTCTGTGAGACAAACAGCGCGCACCAAGTAAACGCTTGAGCCAATCCCCCCAACAACGCAGGAATAGTTTTGAACTCGAGGCGCTTGAGCCGAGGGTTCTGTTGTCGGCGGATGCGTTTCTGGCCACCGCGGTCGCGGCAAATGTGGTTCACAAATCCACCGAGGTGATCCATCAGGCGGCGGCCCCCGATCATGGGACGGTTCACGACAGTCTGGCCTACACCCCGGCGGAAGCGGGTGGCATATTTGCCGGGGTAGCGGTGCAGGCCATCCAGTCGCACGAGCCGTCACCGACTTCATCTGGCATTCAAACCAAGCCGGCGACCGATATCGAATCCGGCCCGAATCCGGATACTGCGGTGCAGGCCAAAACGGTGGCGGCAACGGTCGTTACGACCAGCACCACGAACTCGGCCAACAAAATTTCTCCGACCACAACGACGACTTCAGCCCCCTCCACGACAACCTCGGGGAGCGTGGCAACGCAGCAATTGACAGCGTCCCTCACGGTGGCCAATGCCCCGCCCGCAAATACACAAACAACTGTGGTTAAATCGGTTTCAAATACGACGGGCAGCACTCAAGCCACGTCAACTACTTCTTTTGCCTCAAAAGCTTCTCCAATACCTGCGTCTCCGGCGGTTACGACCACTGACTTATGGTCCACCATCACTGGTATTTTAACGGCCGCCAACATTGCCAATGGGACCTTGCCCACCGGTTCGACATCGTATGCCAATGTCACCATCGAAGGGTTCCTCGATTTCAGCAATGTCGCCGTGACCTTCACCCAAAGCGGCGGCAAAGGGACGGCCGTCACGGTTGGAATCAGCGGCACCGCCACGCTATTGTTTCCGGGTGGCTCCAACTTGATCAGTGTCACGCTGGGTGCCGTCTCCGGCAGCTTTACGACTTCTGTTCAACCCACCGGACCCAGCTTTAAGTTCTCGTTGAGCATCGCCAGTGTTACCCTGAACCTCGGTCAGGCATTGTCGGTAACTACCACCTCGGCATCCAACCCGGCCGTCACATTCAATTTTTCGCCGAATAATTCCGGTGTGAATGCGGATCCCGACGGGGCCTCCACCACGGCCGTGCCGCTGTTCAAAATCTCGACTGCCACGGCGACCTCGCCGCAATTTCCCGGTTTGGGATCGGCGACCCTGACCAATTTCAGTTTGTGGACGAACGGGATCAGCTTTGACAACTTCAGCCTGACGAATTCATCCGTCACCATTGGAAACTTCTTCACGGCGACTCACGGGGTCACGGTTCCGCCGGGATCCCCGCAAAACACGACGCCGGTGGATGTGCCGGTCTCATTGACTGCCACCGGGGGTTCAGGTCAGCAATTCAATCTGGATATCAGCAATGTCTCGGCTTCAACCGCTCAAGTTTCGTTTTTTGCACCCAATGTTCAACTTTTCCCGAATGTCAGCGGTCTGAATCTCAGCTTTAGCAATGTCAGCGGCTCCTTTGATGTGTTGGATAGCACGCCGGTGATAGACACCTCAACCGGACTGCAAAAAGTGGTAATAAAACAAGAAATGGTCAATGGGGTTCTCCAAAATGTCAGCATTCCCCAATTCACCTCCACCATCGGAGTGGGTGCATTAAGTCTGGCAGTTGGCAATGTAAACATATCGGTTGGCGACGCATTCACTTTGCACATGAGTAGTGTCATATTGACACCAGGTGCTGCGACGATTGCGACGGTCACCAATGCCACGATCACCTCCAACCTGATTTCCGGAATACCGACCTTTGCCCTGCCCAGTTCGATTGTGATCACCCAGACGGGATTCACCCTGAGCAACCTCAAACTTGCGACCGGGGTGACCGCTTCGATCGGCAGTTTCCTCTCGATTCAAAATTTCTCATTCACGGTCACGAATTTCAGCATTAACAGTCCCACATCAGGAACAGGGACGTTCACCGCCTCGACTACCGCCACGGCCGACAGCATGACGTTATTCCCGTCTTATTCCGCCATCAGTTCCACCATCACCGGCCTTACGTTCAATTTCAATATTGCGGTCCAGGGAAATGCCTTGAGCGGCGCTTTGAGCATAAGTGCCACCAGTGTTTCGCTTACCGTGGCCAATCAATTGACCATCACCGCCGGTTCGGTCGCACTTCCCGTGGTCTTCAGCCCGGAAAGCACGACGCTTTTAAGCATCGGCACCGCCACCGTTGATTTTACGCAACTCAATCTGCTGGGAAGCATCAGCGGGTTGACCATCCAGAAAATCACCAACCAGAATGTTACCAACACGGTTCTGACCATTGCCGACGGGGCATTAACCGGGAATTTTACCAACCTCGGTTTGGGTGGCGTGCTCACATTCCAAGGGGCGCCGACCGTGACGCTCAGCAATCTGACTTACACTTTGGGCGGTTCCTTGGGCGGCTCGATCTCATTCGGCCCGCTGGGCGTGACCCTCAATCTGGGCTCGTTGAGTGCGGGCACCGTTTCCGCTTCCGGCATCTTTTCCGGCAGTTACGATCTCCAGAGCGGAACGTTGACGGGAAATTTGGGAACCGCTCCGAGCCCATTCACGATCAGTGTTCCCGGTTTTGTGTCCGTCAGCGGCACCCTGGCGCTGTTCTATCAACCGTCCTCTGGTGGGACGTCAACTTTCCTGATCGGCGGCCAGGGCATCAACATCTTCATGGGATACAATGGCGGAACCACACCGGTGGGCGTTCAAGTTACCAATGCGACGTTCGCGCTGGCGGTTTTCGACACCAGCGGGACCTACACGTTCGCCTTCAATGCCACCAGTTCGAGCATCAGCCTGACCGGCCTGCCCAACCTGCCGGGATCCGTCACGCCGCTGAGCATCACCACCGGCACGGTGCTGGTACAGTTCGATAATAATGGCGCGGTGAATCTGGCGGTGAACGTGGACACCAACCCGGCCGACGCCGTGCAACTCAATTTCACCGGCAACGTGACCAGCCTGATGGTGAATAATTTGACTTTGAACGTGGCCGGCCTGATCACGCTCTCCGGCAATTTCGGCTTTCAAACCGTGACCGATGCCATCACCGGCTTGGTGGACGACGTGGTGATCGGCGCCGCCAACGTCAATGCGATGCTCGGGACGCCCTCGGGTCCCAATCTGACCATCAATGGTGCCAGCCTGGGATTGGTCCTCATCCTACCCACCTCCGCCTCGCCCAAGACGACATTTGCCTTGATGCTAAACGGCGGGACGGATGCGCTGAACAACATCCCGAATTTTTCCATCAGTTCCTATACGCTCACGATTTCGGGCGCCGCGTTCACCGGGCTTGCCGTTGATTTAAACACCACCCCATTCGGATTGGGCGGCACCGCGTGGAGTTTGCCGAATCCGATCATTAACATCGCAACACCCGATGTGCCGGCGCTGGCACTGAACTTCGGCTCAACCGCCGTGCCGGGGGATTTGAATTTCAGCACGCTGGGGATTCCGGTTGCCGGCATACCCTTCGTCGGGGTTTTTGGCCCGCTCAGCTTGAACTTCGCCGGCCTCATTTCATTGAAGGGCGAGTTCACCTTCGAGCCGTTCACCCCGGTTTCGGCGACGGTTCCGGACCTTCTGATCGGAGCCACGGACCTGACGATCACCGCGGGAACCGGCACCACCAATCTAACCATCGGCGGCATCAGTCCCGCCACCGGCGCGACTTTGATGGCCGTGATTGTCCCCGGGGCTTCTGCCAACCTGACGACCTACGCCTTGGAGGCCACCGGCGCAATTTCGCTATACGGCATCCCCGACTTTTCGTTGAGCGGAACCGCCGCGGTGCAAATCAATACGACCGGCGTGCTGCCGGCGACGCTGATTCCATCAACGGTCACCATTCCGACGCAGGACGGATCGGTCGCCGCCGCGAGCTTTTTCAGTGATTTTTCCAACGCATCAAATCTGACATCGATTGAAGGCACCCTGGCGATGACGGTCAATCTTCCCGGAACGACGGATACGTTCGTCACGCTCAACGGCGCTTTCGGTTTCCAGATGTTTGCGGATTCGGTCACCGGCTTGACGGACTTTGCGATCGGCGCGAGCCAGACCACCATTACTTTCGGCACCGCGAGCGCGGGGCTCACCATGGTCAACGCCAGCCTGGCCCTGCTGATCCGGTCCGGCGGCATGAGCGGGGGAAATCCCGTTACCACCACCTACGCGCTGGATGCGAATGGCGGCACGGACACCCTGACGCTGCCGGATATCAGCCAGATTTCATTTGGCGCAACCGGCTTCATCGTCAAGATCAACCACCTCGGAGTGGACCCGGCCACGCTGGTCGGAATTCCCGGCGGCGTGCAAACGGCGGGCGGCGTGGTGCCGTTGTCCTTCCCCGGCTATGGCACGCGTTCGTTTGAAGATTTGGAAGTCACGGGCATTTCCTTCAATGTGGGTGGTTTCGTCACGTTGACCGGCAATCTGGCCATCCAAATGTTCGCCGATCCGGTCACCTCCGGAGCCACCGATCTGGCCATTGCGGCCACCGGAATCAATGCCGCCGTGACGGCCGGGGGCGTGAGCCTTACGATCAACGGAGCGAGCCTCGGTCTGCTGGTGGTCCCCGGCAGCACCACGAATTATGCCCTGGTGGTGAATGGCGGCATGGATGCGCTGACGGGCATCAACGGGCTGACGTTAAGCGCGACCGGGCTTTCCGTTTTTGTGAGTTCGGGCATCAATCCCGCCACCTATCTCGGCACCCTGTCGTCCATCGTCACCGCCGCCGGCAATGTGTCGCTGGCGTTCCCCGGTCTGCCCACCACCGGGCCGGTCGCGGATGTCGAAGGTACGATCACTCTATCGGTTGCGAACTTCGCCTCGCTCTCCGGCAAATTCTGGTTCCAGGAATTCACCGCCACCGTTAATAGCGCGCCGCAGGCGGTGATTCTGGCCGGTGCCAGTAATATCACCGCGGTGGTGGGAGCCACCAGCACCGGTTCCACCAACCTCACCATCCAAGGCGCCAGCCTGGAATTGCTGCTGGTTCCCGGCAACGGCGGGCCGTCCACTTACGCGCTGGTGGCCAATGGCGGAACCGATACGCTGAACGGAATTACCGGCCTCTCCTTGAGCACGTCCGGCCTGCTGGTCCAGATCAACAACAACGTCAGCGCCGCGCTGCTGACAGCGGCCAACGCGCAACAGGTGGCGACGACGACCGGAACCGCCAAACCGGATTTCTCCAAGCTTAAAGCCGGCAAGATGATCGAGGTCGAAGGCACGGTGACGTTGAACGTCGCCGGATTCATTTCCCTGACCGGCAGTTTTATTTTCACCGAGCAAACCAATGTGAACGGCATTGAGATTGATATCGGAGCCAGCGGCATCAATGCGTTCCTCGGCACCGCCGACGGCACCGTGGGCGTAGGCGTCAGCGGCGCGGAACTCGGCATGGTGATCTACGAGAATTCCACCACCAACGCGACGACCTATGCGCTTTCCGTCTCGGCACCGCTCGTCGTGACCGGGCTGCCGACCGAGGTGAAATTCACCGGCACGGCGCAAATCGCGATCAACACCACCGGCGGCGCATTAACCACCACGATCAACACCCCGGACAGCTCGGTGCCCGTCGCATTCACGGCGGCGCAGGGCAAACTCAAGAGTTTTTCAGTGACCGGACTCACCTTGACCATCACACCGGCCACGGGCACGTCCATTTCGCTAACCGGTGATTTTTCATTCGCGACCACCGTGGTTTCCGGGCAAACCGAATTACTGATCGGCGCGGCAAATGTCTCCACCTCGAGCATCGTTCCCGACGTCGGCGCTTCCGTGGCGATCACCAACGGCTCACTGGGAATGGTCGTGTTCACCAACAGCACCGGCGGCAATGCCGGTTATGCCCTCGCCGCCTCGGCCACCGTGACCGCCGCCCTAGGCAGCAGCTCCGGCAGTCTAACGCTGACCATTCTCCGGAACACCACGACCAACGCCGTCAACCAGACGGTCGCCGTCGGCGGCGCGTCGGTTCCCGTCGTGTTGACGAGCTTGCAGGTGGCCACCACCAAACCGTTTCAAAGCATCGCGGTCAGCAGCGCCAGCCTCAATATTGACAACACCCTGCTCTTCAGCGCCACCGTCACCGGCTCGTCCGGCACCACGCCGGGCGTGACGACGCAAACGCTCACCGGCGTGACGCTGACGTTGCAGGATCCGGCCACCAAAAACATTTACCTGACGCTGACCGCCGCCTCGGCCAGTTATTCAACCGTCGCCGGCGGCATCATCTACGATAATACGACCTGGGGTGCCAACGGCGGCTATGACGTGGTGCTGAACAACCTGAGCCTCTCGCTCGGCGGCTATGTGGTTTTCAACGGCACGGTGGATGTCCAGTATAACAACAAGACATCCAGCAGCGCGGCAAAGGTGTCCTTCAATTTCACCAGCGCGGCCATCACCTTCAATCAAAATGCCGGCTCGAATCCGCTGGTCTCCGTGGCGGGAAGTTTCGCCTTTGCCTACAGCAGCACGGCCGGATTGAGTTTGATCGGCACGCCGACGATTTCCGGCGTCAGCTTCTTCGGCCAGACCATTACCCCGGCCACCACGGCCGCCGCGGCCACCACGGCGAGCAGTCCGATCACCACCGCCGCCGCGACATCCACTTCGGGAACGCTCGGGCCGGTCACCCTCGGCTCGCCCGGCATCGGCTTCAGCAACTTCAATCTGGATACTTCCGGCAATTTGTCAGTTAAAGTCACCATCTCCGACAAGGGCGCCGGCATCAACAGCACCTTCGGCAGCGTGGCGGTCAAGGCGTCGGTTGATTTGGAAGGTTCATTCACGGTCGGGATGACGCTTAATCTGCAGAATCCGATTTCTGCGCCGACGAATATACAGGCCGGCAACTTTGCGTTGACCCTAAAGAACCTGAATATCACCGTCACCATCACCGGCGCCAGCAACATCACGCTCACGCTCACCGCCGCCAGTGTGAGCATCAATCCCGAAGCCGGACCGACGGACAATGCGGTGACTTTTGCCGGCACGCTGAGCGGCAGCCTGGCCATCGGGAGCCTGCAATTCACCTGTTCCGCCGGCAATTTTGCCATCACCGGCAACGGCTCGTTCGTCGCGCTGCCGGGCTTCAGCGTCTCGCTCAGCTTCGGCGCCAACACCTCGGAAACGTCATTCTCCTGGCCCAGCTGGCTGCCGCTGCAGAACCTCTCCATGGTGCTGACCTGGACCAATTTCAACTCGGACCCGACGAGCTGCCTGATCACGCTGTCCGCCACGGTTTCGGTCACGTTGCCCAGCACCAGTCTGCAGATCACCGGCAACGTCACCAACCTCGTGATCGATGTGAGCACATTGGTCAACGGCAATTTCCCGATCATCGGCCTCGGCTCGGTGGCGTTGAATGTCAGCGGAAATTTATTTGGCGGAACCGTCAGCGGTTCGTTGATCATCGGCGTGGCCCAATTTGATGACAACGGGAAATTGGTCAGTCAATTTTCCGCCAGTTCAGCCCAGGTCGGAACCATCACGGCCACGACCGCAAGCACCACCGTGACCGGGGTGGGCACGCTGTTTACCAGCCTGCAAGCGGGTCAATCCATCTACGATGCTTCCGGCAACCTCATCGGCACCGTGGCGAGCATTCAAAGCGACACGTCGCTGACGTTGAACGCGGTGGCGGCGGTCGCGGTGACAACCGGGGCGTTTGAAAACCAACCGGTGGCAACCACCACCACGACTTCAACGGCCGCCGGAATTCATTCTGTGTTCTACGCCGGCATTGCTGCCAGCTGGACCTCGCCCAACGGCATGGGATTCGCCATCCAAATCGGACTGACGGAATATGGTCCGCTGACCGCTTATTTCTCCGTGAATATCCCCATTCCCATCGGCGAAACGGGATTGATCCTAGCCAGTTTCAGTGGCGGAGTCGCATTCGGCGTTCCCCTGCCGACCTATAGCATACAAACCGACCCCAACACCGGGTTGCCCTTGGCGAGTAGCGCGTTGCAGCTCCAGACGAACGCCTTCACGCCGCTGGGGCAGCAGACCGTGACCGAATGGCAGTCGCAACTCGCACAGCAGGCGGCAACGCTATATGCGCCTTCGTTTAAAAATGGCGGCACCATCACCAATGGCTGGTCCAATTTGGGCAGCGCCCCGATTCTGATTCAAGCGGGCGCGACCCTGACGGCGGGCGATGTGGCGACCATTTCGGCCGATGAGGCGGTTTTCATGGTTACCGCCACGATCGATTTTGACACCACGGGAAAATTCCTGATCACTGGCACGGCGACGTTCGGCAGCAGCCTGACCGTGAACGTAAGCATCTATGCGAACCTGACGCCCTTGTTCCAAAACGATGTGTCGACCACCAATCCGGTCTATGTGCTGTTCCTGCTGGATATGCCGCCGCCGCCGCCGCTGGCCAGCCTGATCAGCCTGCCCTTGGTGCAAATTTACGGCACCATCACGTTTGCTCCGATCAACAATGGCTTGGAACTTGATTTTGCCGGCGAAGCGGACCTGAACTTGCCGGGCGGTCTTTATGCGAAACTGACGGGGACCATTTCGTTGATTTTCACTTCGACCAGCTTCCAGATGACCCTCGCCAACGCCGCGCTGAACGTCAGCTATCTGGGCACCATCGGCACAGCGGCGGGCAACCTGAATATTCAAAAAGATGGCAACGGCGTGGATATCTGGGGCGCACTGGTGGTGACTTTGAATGTGTCCTCCGCTTCGCTCCTGCCGGCCTCGACCGGCATCAGCGTCAGCGGCGAAATTGAAATGGAAATCAACACCACCGCAGTGCAGCAATCGGTCACGCTCTCCGGTTTGCAACCTTCGGTCACCGAACCGGACGGAACCGTGGTGACGCCGAGCACGACGGTCAATCTGGATCCAAATTCGTTCAGCTTGCTGGTCACCGGCGGGGCCACGGTGACCCTCCTCGGCCAGCAAATCTTCAACATTTCTGGAACACTGGTGATTGACATCAACTCGACGTCGCTAACCATTTTTGTGCAGGCGATTCTGGACGTCGGCCCGGAGGATTTTAATTACGTTTCCTTCAACGCCAACGGCCTGCTCTATGTGGACCAGAACGGGTTCGCGGCGATGGTGACTTTAAGCATCAATAAGAGTTTGAATCTGGGGAACACCCTCACCTATTCGATGGGCGGCGATTTTCTGCTGGTGATGAACACCACCGGCGAAACCAATCCCATTCAGTTCATCATTCCCACGGTGGCGGCTTCACCCATTCCGGTGGTGACGGGACCGGACTTCACCAGTTCAAATTTGCTGGCCATCACGAACTATGAAAATGACGCCATCAATCCAGGCAAACGGACGCTGGTCATACCGGCGGGCCCGCCGCCATCCGGCACGACCGATTATCTGAACGGCTGGATCAACAGCACCGCGTCGATCACGCCGGGCTATTACTTCCTGATTGTCGGCCGCGGCAGTCTGACGCTGGGCTTGTCCTCCACGTCATTGGTGATCACCGGCAACATCAATATTGCCGCCAGTTACAGCGCCGGGAATATCATCTTTTCCTTCGAGCTGAACGCGAGCCTGAATCTACAGGTTGCCGGAACCAATCTGTTTTCGTTCAACGTCGTCGGCGGGATCGAAATCAGCAACGCCGGACTGGTGGCCGCGCTCAATCTCAGCTTGAACGGCGGCCTGCCCAGCGGTCTGGGCTTCTCGCTGTCGGGTTCGCTGACCTTCACCCTAGAAATCAATACGACCGGAACTGCGGCCCAGGTGCCCGGCACAAACATCACCGTCCAGCCCGGCGCCATGGTGGCGATCAACGGCTCGCTCGCGATTCCGGGCTTCACGCTCTCCGGCGAGTTCGACCTCACCGTCACCTCGACTTATCTGGCGGTGAACGTCACCGCCTCAGCCTCCGTGCTGGGAATTACCCTGAACGTGGATGGTGCCGCGCAAATTTTTTATGGCGCCAACAAAGGTCTGGCGCTCGATCTCATGCTTTCCGTGGGGAGCGGCGCGCCAGGCAGCACCTGCACCTTCTATCCCATCAGCGCCCTCGGCAACAGCTTTGTCATCCAGGGCACGCTGGAGTTGCAATTGAACACCTGTTCCTCCGCGGTCAAATTGAGCAACGGAGTGACCGTCCAGTCCGGCTTCCTGATCTCGCTGACGAACGTGAAAGTTTACCTCTTCCAGGTTTTCGAACTGGACGGTTCCGCGAGCATCCGGGTTTCCTCGGCCGGATTTGACCTCTACCTGAATGTCACGTTGAATTTCTTCAACCTCGTAAAATTGAATGTCACGGGGGATGTCAATTCCAACGGCACGTTTTATTTTTCGGCGAGCGCCAGCTTTTATTATTACTGGTCCATCGGCGCGGTCAGCGGTGATGTCTATGCCTATCTGACCGTTTCGTTCTGGTATTACTCCTCCAGCAATAACGGATTTTCCGCCTCGGCGGGCTGCGGGATTGATATTTACCACATTGGCTCTTTAAGCCTGAACGCAACAGTCACGATTTCTTCCAGCGAGTTCTATCTCAACCTTAGCGTGGATTTGGTCCTCTTCTCCGCCACCATCACGATTGACCTTGGCCCGACGTCGCCGCCGCCGGCTCCGCCACCGCCCGTGGTGGCCTGGCAGAATCCGACCACCCACGTGGTGCAACTGAATTTCGGCACGGATGTCAGCAGTCGTGGAACCGATTATCCGGCACAGGCGGTTGAATCGTACGATGTCACCGAGTCACTCGGAATCGTCACCGTGTACACGACACTACCCATACCCGGCGGCAGCGGTTCGCAAACCTATACCAATACATTTACGGGTGTGACCGGCATTCTGGTTGACAACACGCGGGATTACGGCGGGGTGACGAAAAGCGACAGCGTCACGATTGAGGCCGGCGTCTTGGTGCCGCTCATCGTGAATCTGGGCAGCAATAATACCACGATCATCAACCGTGGCAGCGGTGCCACCACCGTTTACAATTACGGCAGCGGCACCAACACGATCACGACCGGCAGCGGCCAGGCCACCATTTACGATTATGGCACCGGCAGCAACACTATCAATGTGGGCGGCGGCGGCGTCACTTACTACGGCGGTGAAGTGGGCGCTTCAGTAAGTTCCGCGACCTACTCCAGCAAGGGCATCACCTATTTCATTAATTCCAGCAATCAGGTCACGGTCATCGAATCCGGGTACAAGAATTACACGCTATCCAGCACGGGACTGATCTACGGCAGCTATTCGCTGAATGGCGTCATCAACCAGGCGACGCTGAACGGGGTCAGTGCCGGCGGAACGACCTTCACTTTCAACAATTGGAACGGAACGGCGACTGTGAACGGCCAGGGCTACAATAACACCGTTGTGGCCAATCCGGGCGGCGGTGCGGCCCTGACATTCGCTTTGACCAACACATCCCTGCAAGTCAAAACCAACGGCACCGTGACGGAACAGATCACATTATCGGGAATTCAGAAGGCGAATCTGACGGGCGGCACCGGTGCGAATACGTTTAACGTCTCCAGTTGGAGCGGCACGGCGAACCTGAACGGCGCGGATGGAAACGCCACCTACAACCTGACGTTGACCGGCGTGGGCGCCGGGACGATCAACGTGCTAGACGCGACGGTCAATTCCAATGACGTGCTGAACCTGTTCGCCAACGCCTCGACCATCATCACCAGCAATCAACTCACGGTCGGCGGGCAGGTCGTCAATTACAGCGCGGTGGCGACGCTGAACGTCACGGGGACGGCGGCGGGCCTGGCTTACAACGTCCGGAGCACCAACAACACGACGACCACGACCATCAACGCCATGGGCAGCGGCAACGTATTCAACCTCGGCAGCACGGCCAGCAACGCCAAGGTTCAAGCCGGCAACCTGGAAGGGATCCTCGGCAGTTTGAATCTCAACGGCGGCGGCCAGGATATGCTGAACGTGGATGATAGCGGCAATGCCGGCGGTCTCACCGGCGTGATGACGCCGACCACGCTGGATTACACCGGCCTCGGCACGATCACTTACTCGGGCATCGCCGCGCTCACCGTCGGCCTCGGCCAGGGCGCGGATACTTTCACCATCGCCGACACCATCACAAGTGCTTCCACCACGCCGGTGATCGTCATCAACAGCAATGGCGGCAACGACACCATAAACGTGTTGGACGACCACGCCGTGACCGTGATTAACGGCGGCAATGGCAGCGATACGTTCAATATGACCGACGATCACGCCGCCACCACGGTCAACGCCGGCACTCACGGAAGCGACACGTTCATCGTGACCGACGATCATGCGCTGACCACGATCAACGGCGGCATCGGCAGCGACTCGTTCAACCTGCTGGACGACCACGGCGCCACAATTTTCAACGGCGGCACGACCAATAACATCTTCAATATTTTCAACGCGCATGCCGTCACCACGCTCAATGGCGGGCCGGGCACCAATGCGTTCTATATTTTCGGCAATTCCGCGCAGTTGAACATTAACGGCGCCGGCGTGGACGTGTATAACCTGTTCGCCTCGGTGCTGGCCGGACAAACGACCTATCAAATCAATGGCCCGGTGACGATCACCGGAGTCGCCGGCGGCAGCGACCAGCTGAACATCTACGGCACGGTCCTGAACGACACAATCGTCATCAACGGCTACCATTTGACCAGCCTCGGTCTGAACGTGACCTTCGGCAACATCGCCAACTGGGCGTTGTTTGGCCTGGCCGGGAACGACACCTTCTATGCGCAAAAAGTGGTAGTACCCACCACGATGGTGGGCGATGGCACTCTGCCGGTGTTTGCGTTGCCGGCTGGCTTGAGCGTGCCCGACTTCACCGGCGGCAACACCTCGAATACGTTCAACGACACTTATTATATCGGCCGCTTCGGCCCGAACCTGCCCGGCTGGATCGCCGGAATCAACGCGCCGCTCACCATCGTGGGCGGACCGGGAACCGATACGGCTTACGTGGATGACGCCGCCGATATCGCCAACCGCACCTTCACTTTGACGCCGGGCGTCCTGACCAGCAATGCGATGGGACCGAACGGCCAGATTGTTTACGATGCGTCGCTGGAATATCTCAACGTGTTCTGCGGCTCGGGCAACGACACGCTCTATGTCAACAACCTGTTGAATCCGACCGTGACCACGATTGACGGCGGCAAGGGTATAAACACGGCGTCGCTGAACTTCAGCGGGGATTTTGCGGCCGCCGATTTGACATTGGTGCGTTTCCGGAACGGCGGCCTCACCGTGGCCGGTAATTACACCGGATTGCTCAACGACGCCGGCGCGCTGACGAACGTGATCATCGGCGGATCAATGACCGGCACCGGCGTGCTGAATGTCGGTTCGATCAACACCATGACCGTGGGCGGGGATCTGGCCGGCCTGGTGAACGTGACCGGCTTACTCAACACGCTGGCCATCACCGGCGGCTCCCCGGGGCAGATTATCGCCGGTTCGATCAATTACATCACCGTGCAATCCGGCTACGGCAACAAGGTTCTGCAAGTGACCGAAGGCGGCATCCTGCGGAAAATTCTCGCCACGCCGGCGGCGGGGGGCACGTTGCCCGGCAACATCCGGTTCGCCTTCATCTATGATTCCGCCGCGCCCGGCAATCCGCAACTGGCCATACAAATCACCAACAGCGGAACCGTGGTGACGCATTCATTCAATCTGGCGCTGACGACGCCCAGCGCTGCTGCACAGTTCAACTTGGCGCTGGTTTACGCCACCGCCGCCACCGGCCTGGGCAACCTGTCGGTGACGGGCGATCTATTGTTCAAGGCGGATGCGGCCGAACTGAGTTTCCTGCATATCGCCACGGCTCCGCATTTCGGTGTCATCCTGCCGTATGACAACATTACCGGATTGGAGTTCAGCGGCATCCTGCCGATCGGCATGGTGGATGTGGCCGGCATCGAAGCCATCGCCTTCGGCCTCCTCGAGACGCAGGCGGGCCAGGTCGTCAACATCCTGGGCGACCTCGGCTCGGCGGGTAATCCGCAGGTGCTGTGGAATCTGCTGGGCAGCCAGGCGGCCTTGCTGCTGGCAACGGATGCCATCACCGTCTCGTTCAGCACGGGTCACAGCGTCCAGTTGTTCGCCCAATGTAATTCCAACCCGACGCTGGAATATGCGATGACCTTCACGGATGAATCGTCGGCGGGCAACACGGTCACCGCGCTGGTGGCCATTCTGCCGGCGACGACGACGGTGCAAAGCATCAGTTTCCAGGGCGACGGCGGATCGGTGAACAGCCGTTATGGCGTCGGCACCATCACCAGCACCGGTTCGCTCGGGAATGTGACGGACGGCGGCGCTTTGGGCGGCATCACGGCCGCGAATATTTTTGGCAGCATCCTGGTCAACGGCGGGGCGATCACGGGAACGATTCAGACCACGGGCCTGGACACCAATCCCTGGACCGGCGTGCAAACGACCTTTAATGCTGACCTGGGCCAGTTCACTTATAATTCGAACGGGACCATCACCGGCGTGACGAAGATTTACGCCAGCGGCGGCATCACCGGCACCGGCCGGATCATCAGCCGTGGCAACCTGGTCAGCACCGTGACCTCCGCCGCGGCCTTCAGCGGCCTCATCGCGGCGCAGGGCAATATCGGCAAGATCCTCACCAACGCCAGCGGCGTGGCGGTGACCAGCGGAACGGGACAACTCACCCGCTACGGCGGAATCAACGTCACCGGCACCATGGCTGGCCAGGTCGTCGCGCTCGGCAACATTTTCGGCGACATTACCATCACCGGTTCGATGACCGGCCGGATCGCGGCGCAAGGCCAGGCGGTTTCCGGCTTGAGCGTCACGCGCCTCGGCATCCTTGGCAATTTCCATGTCACGAATAATTTTGCCGGCACGGCGGCGGTGGTTTCCGGCGGATTGATTGGCGACGCCCTGGACGCGACAACCTTCCAAGCCGCCACCGTTAGCGGATCCAGTGCCACGGGTTGGCTCGCGGCGGACGGTGCGATCAATGTCGCCAACCCGTCATCGATCACCGGCGTCGGCCGCTATGCGAATTTGCTGGGCAGCGCCAATGGCTCCGTGCTGAACGCGATTTTTACTGACAGCTCATTGCCGCTGAGTTTTGATAGCGGCGGAACCCTGCATGGACTGGCCTTGATTCTGGCCGACTTGGCCAAAATCACGGTCGCGGCCGGAAAACTTAGCGGCACCGTTCCGTAACCATATGAATAGCAAGATTCAATTTCTGATGGGTTGCGGAGTTCTCTCCCTGGCCTCGGCGTCGCTCGGTCAGGATATTTCCAACACGAACAGCGTTGCCGTCGACAAAAAATATTATTTCGGGACCGATCTGGGGCCCGCATTTCTGCAAACCGTCAATATCGTCGATGCCGACCAGATAAAGTTTAACACCGGCATCCGGGGTGACTTGAACCTGGGCTACCGGTTGACACCCTGGTTTGCGGCGGAATTAGAGGGCGGTGTTATTTGGAACAGCGCGGATACGATCGGCGGGGTGGCCTTGTCCAGTTACGGCGGCAGTTTGGATTTGTATCAGATACCCATGTTAGGCAATGTGGTCTTCACTCTGCCGCTGGATCACGGATTCAACGCGAAAGTCGGCGGCGGTGCCGGCGCGGTCGCTTCGATTTTGCATTTCAACAGCCCGCTGGGAGACATTCACAACACGGATTACACTTTTGCCTATCAGTTTTTCAGCGGCTTGAGCTACCAAGTCGCGAAAAATTTCGAAGTGGGCGTCGGCTTCAAGTTGCTCCGGACCAACAACCACTACTGGGAGGAAAACGGCGTCACGTTGACCACCGGCGGCGCCATGACCTACTCCGTTACCGGTTCTTTCACCTGGGTTTTTTGAGTGACGCTTTCGTCCTCGCCCGCGGCTTGATTATATCACCGGTTCGTCAGCACCCTCACTTCATCGCCGCCGGTTTGATGAAAATGCTTTAGATGGCAGTTGTCGGAAACTGTGTTAACTTATTTGTATCGCGGAAAATGACGGAATAAGGCAAGTTAAGAAATGATGAACGAAGGAAATACAACCAGTGCCGGCACCCGGACGGATAATGCCGCCTGGAAGGAGATCGTCCTCAAATATCAGAAACCCTCGACGTGGCGAGCGTTGTGGCAGATCATCAACACCATCGTTCCCTACGCGGCCTGCTGGTATCTTATCCATTTGAGCCTGGCGGTTTCCTGGTGGCTGGTGCTGCCGCTGGCGGTGCTGGCCGGGGCCTTGCTGGTGCGCGTTTTCATCATTTTTCACGACTGCGGCCACGGCTCATTTTTCCAATCCCGGTCGGCCAATGATTTGGTGGGTTTTCTTGCGGGGATTCTGACGTTCACCCCGTATTATCACTGGCGCTGGGAACACGCCATCCATCACAGCAACGCGGGCGATCTCGACAAGCGCGGCACGGGTGACGTCTGGACCATGACGGTGCAGGAATATCTGGAATCGTCCCGTTGGAAACGATTCGCCTATCGGCTCGCGCGGAATCCCATCATCTTGTTCATCATCGCCCCATTGTTCCTGTTTATTCTGCGGCAGAGGTTTCCTTCACCCAAAGCCAGCCAGCGGGAGCGTCATTCCGTCTATGCGATGAACGCCGCCATTCTGGCCATGGCAACAGCCCTGAGCCTAGTGTTCGGCATCAAAGCCTACGTGGTGATCCAATTGACCATTATGATGGTCGCCGGGGGCGCCGGGGTCTGGATGTTTTACGTCCAGCATCAATTCGAGGACGTTTATTGGGAACGCGGCGAAGACTGGAGTTTTGTGGCCGCGGCGCTGGAGGGGAGTTCCTTTTACAAACTACCCCGCGTCCTGCAATGGTTTTCGGGCAACATCGGCTTCCATCACATCCACCATTTGAGCCCGCGCATTCCCAATTACAACCTGGAGAAATGCCATCAAGCCGATCCGCTGTTTCAAGCCGTGAAACCGATCACGCTGGTTACGAGCTTGCGGTCGATCACCTTCCGGCTCTGGGATGAAAACAGCCGGAAGCTGGTCGGTTATGGCCATCTTAAAAAATACCGGCATCAGAATCGCCAAAAGCAGCGAATGCCCTCAAGGTTGTCGGAGTAGAAAAAATTTCGCACTTGTGTCGGGTGTTTGCGTGACGATGATCTGTCCACCATTCGTCCGTGCTGCCGCTTCTTCGGGGATCCAGCTTCCGGTCGTGAGATTGGTGGTCGAGTAAAGTGAGAAGCTGCCGCAATTGGTAACCGGCCAACTCAACACCACATTCCCGCTTGCTCCGCCAATTGAGATCGGCGGTGCCGGCTGGCCGGCGCCCAAAAGCTCCAGATCGAAGCTCATGCCGATTTTCGATGCCGTACGCAGATGAATTTCCACGGCGACCAGATTTGTTCCTGGTTGCAGACTCGATGCCGGCAGGTTGGCCGGGTAGAATATGGAGAAAGTTTGAGGACCGGGCGTACTTAAAGCCAGGTTCGTGTAGGCGATGGGGCCGGCGGGCATGTTGGTGCTGCGAAACGCTTCCAGTCCATTCAGCCATACCACCGCGCCATCCACCCGCGACAGGCGGAAATTAAGATTGGTAAAGGCCACGGTGGGCGGCACAACGAAACCGTGGCGGAAATAGGTGGTGATGTTTTTGTAGGCGCTGTTTGTCCCATAACTCACGGTGGTGAGCACCGCCGGGTCGGTGTAGCCCAAACGCGCCGGGCCGCCGGCCCAGCCTCTGTCGTCAAAACCGGGTTGCGACCAGTTTGTCCCCAGATCCTGGCCGGTATCGGAATATTTCCAGACCTCACCGCCGTGGATCAAGGTCGCGGTCGCCAGATTGCTGTTGACGGTGATGGCTTGAATCCGCGAGAGCCATTCCTGGGCGATGGCCTGCAAACCTAGCGCATTCGGATGCAGACCGTCGGCATTGAACATCAACTGATTAACGCCCACGGCGGAAAATAGGTCGGCCAGCGACACGTTTTGACCGAGCGCCCGCCGCTGGTTGACCATCGCCTGCAAGGCAGAGTTGTAAATGGGAACGTTGGCATAGTTGGAAGCGTAATTCAGGCCGGTTGTGTTCAGGGAGAGGGTTGTGATCTTGGCAAGGATCACGCTGGAATTCGGGGCATTGGAAAAAATCAGATCCAGCAGTTTCGGCATGTCATTCGTCGCGACCTGGTAGGGATTGCGGCCCCGGCCAATGTCGTTCACCCCGATGAATACCAGCACCAGATCGGGGATGGTTCCGTTGGTGAAGGCATCCGCAACGATTTTTTGGAGGTAAACATTTGGGCCGGCGTAGCCATAAACCGAGTAGCCAAGCACCCCGGGAGCCGAGACCACCGCTCCACAATACCCCTCATGCCGGACCTTGGTGAAGCTCCCGGACGAAGTTGACTGGTTCCGGCCAACAAACGTAAACGGATAACCGTTGGTCTCGAGTAGTGGTTGCAGATAGAGACGCCAGGCGCCGTTCGCTTCGCAGTCATCGGTGATCGAATCGCCCACGGCCATGACCTTGATCGGATTGGCTGCGCTGTAATGGTTGAGTACAAGCGCCCCGTCCGCCTTTGTCCACAAGCCAAGAATCATCAGGCCATACCGGATCCACCGGTCCACGCGCGATTTCATGAGTGGAAATATCCGCCAATCGTACCGGCGGTGCAACCGGATTCCTCCCCTGCCATCCTTGGTCAGAAATCCGTAGTCATACCCTGGCTGTACGGCCGGAGCTGGTGGAAGCTTTGATTTTCCCGCGCGAGATTTTACGCAGCGCTTCTCGCCGCGAGAAACTTTTCCACATATTTGCCGAGCAAATCCGCTTCGAGGTTCACCGCGTCGCCCAGCTTTCTCTCGCGCAACGCCGTCACCGAAAACGTGTGCGGGATGATCCAGATGCGGAAACATTTTTTCTGCACCGCGGCCACCGTCAGGCTGATGCCATCCACCGTCACCGAGCCTTTGAATATAAGGTATCGCATCACGTCCACCGGCGCGGTGATGTCGAGGACGTGATCCTTCCCCGCGCGCTCCCAGCGGGTGATCCGGCCGAGGCCGTCCACGTGGCCCGTCACAAAATGGCCGCCCAGTTCGCCGTCCGCGCGTAGCGAGCGTTCCAGATTGACGAGCGAACCGGCTTTGGCGAATTGAAAATTTGTCCGCGACCAGCTTTCTTGCAGGAGATCGAATTGGATCAGCTTCGCCTTGCCGCGGGTGGAAATCTTCGCCGCGGTCAGGCAGCAGCCGTTCACCGCCACGCTGGCGCCGGGTTTCAGTCCCCGGCCGCACGCCTGGGCGCGGATGGTCAGCGCAATGGACTTATCCGTCGGCTGGATTTTTTCGATGACGCCCGTTTCTTCAACAATGCCCGTGAACATGAAATTATTTTAACGGTGGGGCGTGACTCCGTCGAGCCGCGTTTGGTCAACCCGTGCCGTCAACAGCAGGTCGTCGCCCAGCTGGCGCCATTCCACCCCGCAGAGTTTGACGGCTTCGCCCAGGCTCTTGGCGCCTTCGCCGGCCATGGCTTTGCGCGCCGCGCGTCCGCCCAGGATTTTCGGTGCGTAAAAAAACGCCACTCGCTGGGCCCGGCCCGCGAGCAGGAACGACGCGTTCACCTCGCCGCCGCCCTCCACCAGCAGGCGGGTCACATTTTCCGATCCGAGTTTTTTCAACAGCCACTTTAAATCGAGTGACCGGTGACCGGTGACCGGTGTCAAGGGCTTGGCGGTTGGTGCGACCAAAATGTTAACGCGTTTGGCCAGCGCTGCCACGCGGGTTTTTGGCGCTTGTTGGCTGACGACAATCGTCGTCCACCCCGCGAATTTGTCGTTCACGACCTGCGCGTTCAAGGGCGTCCGCGCCAGCGAATCCAGAATGATGCGGCGAAGTATTTTTTCTTTCTTCATTCTGCCTGCTTCATTCTGCCTTCGCACCGTCAAGCCTGAATCATCCGCCAGAATCGTGTTGATGCCGACGAGGATCGCATCGCTGCCCTGCCGCAATTTCATGCCGTGCGCGCGGGCCTTTTCGCCGGTGATCCATCGGGATTCGCCCCTGGCCGTGGCGATTTTTCCGTCCAGCGTCATCGCGGCCTTCACGATGACAAACGGCGTGCGGTGGACAATCCAATGATTAAACGCTTCATTTAAGACCGCGCACGCCTCGCCCAGAATCCCGTGAACGACCTCCACTCCCGCGCGCCGCAAAACCGCAAAACCCCTTCCCGCATGCTTCGGATTTGGATCGGTTGTGCCGATGATGACGCGCCGGATGCCGGCGGCGATGATGGCGTCCGTGCAGGGCGGCGTGCGGCCCTGCGTGCAGCACGGTTCCAGCGTGATGTAAAGCGTCGCGCCGCGCGGCGGGCGCCCACGTTTTTGCGCGTCGCGGAGGGCCGCGATTTCCGCGTGCGGCCCGCCCGCGCGCCGATGCCAGCCGCGCCCGATGATCTGACCTTGCTTGACCAGCACCGCCCCAACCATCGGGTTAGGTGAAGTCGTACCCTGGCCCCGCCGGGCCAGCCGGAGGGCAAGGCCCATGATGGTTGGGTCGGGAGCCTCGCCGGATCGTCCGCGTGTCGGTGTCGCAAATTGCAACTGATTCAATTTTCGCTTCAAACCTTCATCCGCTGCCGGATCATTTTCTCAGCCGCCGGAGCAGAAAATATTCATTGAACGGCCGGTCATCCGTGACTTGAACCTCGGGATCGGGATTGAGGGCTGCCGGGAGGGAATATTCATTGGTGACCACCCGGTCAAGATAAGCGGTTGCAGTCTGGGACTTGGTCCATTCCAAAAGGTCCTGTTTGGCTTTTCCGGGCATCCGGTCGGCCAGTCGCCCCGCGTCGAGCTTTTCAATTGGCTCCATCGATGCAAGCAGGTGAATTCCCCAGCCTTCAACCGATGGAAAGCCGCGCACATAGGGAAACGATTCATGAATGGAGCGGATGACAGCCTGCGCGGTAAGAAATTCGTCACTCCCGCCGGGGAACCACATCTGCAAGATGCCGTTGGTGTTCAAATGTTGTTTGGCGAGCGTGTAGAAATCCCTCGAGAAAAGCAGGCTGGAACCGGCGGCTTCCACCGGTGGCGGCGGGTCCACCACGATGACATCAAATTTCCTGCCGCAGCGGCTGAGATAACGGCGGCCGTCGTCAACAATGATGTGGCCGTTGGGGTCGTCGATGAATTTTTGGGCGTCCGCATGATAAAATCCAAAGGCTTTGGTCACGCCCGGCACCAGCTCCACCACGGTTGTGTCGATGTCCCAACTCAAAGCCGAGCGATATGTCGTCCCCATGCCGAAACAAATGACCAGCACGGATTGGGGTGGCCCCTGGTGGAATGCCAGCGGCAGATGGGCGATGAACTTGGTGATAGGTGTCAATTTTGTCATCCCGATGCCGTTAACCAGCAGCCATTTGTCATCCATTTCCACGCCCAGCGAAATGACGGAGGCGGCATAATCACGGTGAATCAAGGTTTTCGTGGTTTGTTTGAGCACGGAATGTTCGAAATCTTCAGAGAAAACTAACGCCCCGATCAACATCGCGGCGAGCACCACTCCGAAACTCAGCCGGCGCCGCCAGGATTGGGAACCGCTCAACCCGAGCCAGAAAGCGATGAACGGCAGTCCCAATAAGATCAAGGCATAACGCTCGCTGACCAGCGGCAGCATCAGATAGCAGGCCACGAGCGGACCGAGAATGCAGCCCAGAACATTGATGGCATAAGCCTGACCGGCCCGCCGCGGCTGACCGCTGGAGTATTCGTCAATCAAGCTCGGGGTCAAATAGCCCAGTAGCGCGCAAAACGGACAGATGCTGCCCAGCAGGATGAACGCGCTGAGCGGGTCGATGTTTCCAATCCAGAATTTTTCCACGATCAGCCGGGGATCGTTGGCCAGGACGGGCAGGAACGTGCAGAATCCCAGCGCCGAAAACAGCGCGCTCTTGGAGCGGACCCGGGTTTTGCGTAAATCTCGGCGATATGCGAGCGAACCCGCAAAAGTGGCGCCCAGATAGATGAAGACGATCAGGGCGAAGGAATACACCTGGGTTTTCAAGACCGGGGTGAACGCGCGCGTCCACACGACCTCCATGGCCATGGCGATAAAGCCCGTTGAAAACAGAATTAGTTTGACCAGCCCGGCCGGGGCATTTTCCACCGGCACCGGCGGCTCGCTCCGGGCTGCGCCGGCCGCGTCCGGTGATTTTTTTTGCTGCTGTTCCCAGGCCAGGCAGGCGCTGATGAAGGCGATGGTGAAATTTCCCGCTGCCGCCACCCACAACGTGTGGTTGAATCCCAGATTCTCCACGAACAGGACGGCGGTGCAAAAGGTTCCGCTCATGGCCCCCAGCACGTTCGCCAGGTAGAGAAAACTGAAGCTCTCCGAGTTGCGGCCATCCACCTCCCGCACGTAGCTCATCATGAAGGGAAACGTCGTGCCCATGCACACGCACCAGGGAAAGATTGAGATGGCCAGCGCCAGTGCGGAGAGCAAAAGATAGCTGAACGAATCCATCTGGCCTGCCGGCAGCAGCAGATGTTCGCTGGCCGAAAACAACTTCGGCACCGCAAACGCGCCCAACCCGATCAGCAATTCCGCCCCGGCATAAAAAACGGCGGCGGATAAACCGCTTTTTCTGACACCTGAGGCAATCAGCCGCCCGCCCGCCCACGATCCGATGGCCAGTCCGAGCATGAATACCGACAACACCACCGAGAGCACCGGCGTGATGATGCCGAAGGACGCGAACGCCATACGCGTCCACACCACCTGATAAACGAGGCTGGCAAACCCGGAAAAAAAGAACAGGAAAAAGAGGACCCGGCGTGTAAAACGGTTCATGTCGGGCGGTTATTTAACCGTCCCGGCCCTTTTGCACAAGATTCAAAGTCGGGCGGAATGATTCATTCTTCAAACAGGGCTTGCGCAAATTGTTTGGC
>CAIJNQ010000152.1 GCA_903822015.1 uncultured Verrucomicrobia subdivision 3 bacterium
ATGCCCCAAAGGCGGTGCCCTCACCTTGAACGCCATGGGCGGCATCGGTATGCTCGCCGTCGGCATTCTGGGCGCGCCTTTTCTTGGTTACATGCAGGAATCCTCCACCACCCGGCAGCTCCATGCCACCAACCCCGCGCTCTACGAACTGGTCACCGTGAAAAAGGATTATCTGCTCGGCGCCTACGAGGCCATTGACCCCGTCAAGAGCGCCGCCATCACCGACCCGCAGGCCCAGGCCGATCTGCAGGCTGCCACCACCGCCGGCAAATTCAGCGCCCTCGGCAGGATGGCGATGTTTCCCGCGTTCACCTTCGCGTGTTATCTCGCGCTGTTTGGCTACTTCAAATCGCGCGGCGGGTATCGGCCGGTGCAACTGGCGGTGGCCGGCGACGGTAAATAATTTGCCCGTAATAAAATTTAGCCCTTGGCCCGTGTGCATAACCGCGCTCCATGGTTGAAGATCATAGTATTGTAACAACGCACAAGTATTCATCGGGCTTTGGATGCTGGGCGTTGGACCGTTGCATTCATCCTTCTGCCTTCTGCCTTCTGCCTTCTGCCTTCTTCCTTCTTCCTTCTTCCTTCTTCCTTCTCTTGACAACCCGCCCCGGACATGGCTCTGTTATCATGGCAGTTATTATTTTCATGAGACGCGCCTTTACCTTGATTGAGTTGCTGGTCGTCATTGCCATCATCGCCATCTTGGCGGGGTTGCTGTTGCCCGTACTCGCGAAGTCCAAGGCCACGGCCCGGAGCTTGTCATGCCTGAACAATTTGAAACAGCTCCAGATGTGCGTTCATCTTTATGCCTCCGATAACAGCGACAGCCTTCCGCCCAATAACTTCATTTACGATATCATCAGCGATCAACCCCTCGACACCGGGGCCTCCTGGTGCACCAATCTCGCCATCTACGACACCAACGCGGCCGGGATCAGTGGCGGTCTGCTGTTCCCATACAACACGTCCGTCCCCATTTATCATTGTCCCGCCGATCTGTCCGTCGTCCAGAACCGCGGCGGCGACCGGTCAAGCCAGACCCGCCTGCGCAGTTATAACCTGAGCCAGTCCGTCAATGGACTGGTGGTGCCGCACGATATTGCGGCCACGATCCCGCACTACGAGAAATTCACGCAGATCCTGAATCCGCCGGTGACGGGGTTGCTGGTCTTCTTGGATGTGAATGAGGACGAGATCATGGACACCGAGTTCGGCATTCCCGTCGAGGTCGATTTCTGGGATCAGGGGAACTGGTGGGATGTCCCCGCCAACCGGCATAATCAGGGGGCCAATTTCTCCTTCGCCGACGGCCATGCCGAACATTGGCGCTGGAAAGTCCCCATGCTGGTGACTGTTCCCCGGGGCAATCAACAACCCGTGGCCGATAATCAATGGGACGATTACAACCGGATGCAAGCCGGATTCCGCCAGAACTTTAACGAATGAATCTTACCACCCCTCCCCCCGGGGGAGCGTTTCCAAAAATGTCACGCAATTATCCTTGAACCCTGATTTTCGGGGTGGTTCAATCGCGGCGAAAGTGTTGGGACAATTCAAGTTGCACAAAAAGTTGCATTTGGCTACCCGGATGCAAGTGCGGCGCTCACCTTTTTGACGCCGGCCAATGCACGAGTATCCAAAGGGCTGCGAACGCCCAATCCCGGAGAAGCCATGACGTGGGTGTAGATCATGGTAGTGGCAAGTTCCTTGTGACCGAGTAATTGCTGCAAGGTGCGAATGTCGTAGCCGGCTTCGAGTAGATGAGTGGCAAAGGAATGCCGCAGCGTATGGCAACTGATTCGCTTGGGAATGGCCGATATCAGACGGGTCTCGTGCTCGTCGGTCATGCCGTCGCGGTGAGGTTGTCCCGGTTCCCATCCGCCCGGATCTTGGCCGGTCGCCTGGTTGGCCTGGGGTTGATTGGCTTTGGCATCAAACTGGCCTTGAGGCGATAATGATGATGCCTGGCCGTTCATTCCCATCTTGGATGCTGTCCGGGTCGAACTCGAATCCATTGCCTTTCGGGATGGACTCCAGCGCCAATGAATTTGAGTGTCAGCGTGGGTTGCCCCGTCCCGTCACCCGGCGCGATTGCCGGGAATTGAAGTGCTTGAATTGCCATCCGCCGCCAACTACATTCCCGCCATGAAAAAATGCGCCGGGCTTTTTGTGCTGGCCGCGATTCAACTCTGGTTGGTCGCCACGGCTGCCGCTCAAAGCACTGGCGTGACCCAGACGGCTTTAAGCAATGTCCAAACCCAGATCGTCACCCTGACGGCTCAAATCAACAGCACGAAATCATACAATTTTTCCACCAACCAGATTGTGTCCGTATCCTCGGTCGGCGGCGGCGCCACCCCGCTCATGACCGTCGCCTTTAATAACATCACCACGCCGGTCGCGCTGAGCGGCAGCACGACTTATCCGGTCACCTTTACCGGCGCCACCAACGTGAGTATTGTGAGCGTGAGCGGGTCCTGGTTTATCACTCTGACGGTTTTGACGCCGTCCACCAACGCGGTGCCCGTGGTGCCGGTGAATAGTGTCGTGATTCCCAGCGATGCCAAAGGGCCGGTCCAGATCATTTTGGAATCCAGCAGCGATCTGGTGAACTGGACCGCCAGCTTGCCTGGCACTTACGGGAATACCTACTCCAATCGGTTTTTCCGGGTTCGCGCGGTGGCGCAATGATGTGTCCCGCCCGGCCGTTTGCCACGGGCGATCAAGGGTAAAGCTGGCGGGTGTCCCGGCCTTGCCGTTTTTCTGTTTACTGGCGTCGCGGTCAATGTTCTTCTGGTAATCAATTATGAAAAAACTGTTTTTTTTAGGCTGTTTGCTCAGTGGCTTCGCCCTTCGTTCTTCGGAGGTCATTCAAGTTGATGTCCAACCCGTTTTAACCGGGCGTGCAGTCACCACGCTCACCGGCGGTCGGCTCGTGCCTTGGACTCAGGGAATCGATGGCGCCGGCCGGGCGGATGGTTACCTGACCTTGTCCGCCTCGGTCGCCAACGGTGACAAAAACGCCCGGGCTCTGCCGGACGACGGATGCTTCCCGGCCACCGCCGCCCATCCATTCGTTCGCCTTAACTTTTCAAATGCCGATGGCCGGTTGTCCCAGACGCGGGGCGTTGAGGGGCAGGGCGTCTTTACCTTGCCCGTTCCGGTGAAGCCCTATCAGCGCCTGATGGTTTTTTTGACCAGTTCGGAAGGGCCCTCGCACCTCAGTTTCAAACTCGGTTACGCGGATGGATCCGTGGCCTCGCAGGAGATTCTTTTGCCGGATTATTATAACGCCCCGCCGGCCGGAGATCCCCATGTCTTTACCTTGGCCGCAAATCTGGCTAAATGGAATGCGGCTGGAAAAATGGCGGAACGCGATCACCATTATATTCACGGCGTGAATCTGCACCCTGATCCCCGAAAAAATCTGGTTTCGGTTACCCTCAGCAAAACGGCACCGGCTTATCTGGTGTTTTGGGGGGCCACCGCCGTTACTGCAGATTGAGGCGCCCGTTTACCCGGGTCATGCTGGCCAGGCCACTCCCTTGGGGGTGGCCTTTGCCATTACCGCGTTTCAGGTTTTTCACCAGCCGCACCGCATCCAACTTCGCCCGCCGCACCCTGTCCGCAGCCCCTGGAGCTTTGAAAGAAATGATCTAGCGATGGGCAGCGAGGATTTTCGGGATTTGGCCAGGCTTTGGCGAAGGAGCCGGACCGATGTTCGGCTTCCCATCCGGCCGCGGGCGGAAGCGTCCAGACACTTGGAGCGCAGCTCAAGGGGCTGGTCGCAGCCGGCCCCCTCGGGGAAACTGCGCGACGTGTCGCGCCAACGAAGCGGAAAGTGATTCGGCGCGGGGTGTCGACTGGGTTACCCACCACGGCGACGCATCGGAATCATGTCTGGACGTGGGACTTCATAGCCGACGCAACGGTGCGTGGGGGGGCTTTGAAGTTGCTGACGATCCTGGATGAATACACGCGTGAATGCCATGTGTTGTGGGCGGAGCGGGCCATGAAGGCGGCGGATGTGTTGCACTGGCTGCAAAAGGCTGTGGCCCAGCAC
>CAIJNQ010000153.1 GCA_903822015.1 uncultured Verrucomicrobia subdivision 3 bacterium
ACACGTCGGCGGCACGGTTTTACGGCTCGAGGGAGGTCCGTGCCGGACTGGTATCGCCCACCTTGGCGAGCTTGGCGCCTTGGCGGTTTGGCGGCAGGACAAAAGATTGGGACGCGGCGGAACGCGTCCTTACCATGCCGGGAAACGGGGGGATTCAAGCCAGCCGGCGAGGAGCTGCAATTCGGGGGCGGTCAGGCCCAGGGTGGATTTGCGGAGGAAGGTGAGCTGGTCCGGCGCGGTGCGGGTAAGGATGGTGGCCGAGGTGCGCAGGCGGGGCTGCAGCATTGTCAGCCAGGCGGCACTGGCCGAAGGAACCGGCAGTTGCGCCTGATGAAAAATCTGGCGCGCGGTCTGGCCGAGATAAAGGCAGGACGGCAGGCGCGCCCCAGTGAGTTCCCAGTCGTAATAGACCAGGTTCGGCCGATGGAGTATGTTCTGGAACATGCCGTCGGGCGCCGGCTGGCCGGCCCCGGCGCTGGCATCGGGAAATAATCCGGCATACAGCCACCCATCATCGGCGGTGCCGGCAAATTTAATGAAGGGCTGGATGTCGGGCAGGCTGCCCCAGACGACGCCATTGGTATCTGCTGCGCGATCAAAGCTGATGTAACCGTTGGCGGCCAGCCAAGGATTGGCGTTTTGCAGCAAGCGATCGGCGAGCGCGGGCATCTGGTGGACGGCATCCGGGAGCGGCGCAGCTAGATAGAATTGCGACGGACTGCCGGTCAGCGACCATAGATAGAATTGATCCGGCGCACCGAGCTGCAGCCGGTTCCAGAGGGGCGAAGCCGTGAGCGCGGATTGCCCGCCGCGCACGGCGGTGAACCCGAGGAGCGGTTCGTGAACGAGACCGCCCGGTAAATGCCAGGGCGGCAATCCGGAGGCGAAGGGTTCTGCGAAAGTCAATGAACCGCGCGTGATGACATTGCCGCCGTCGCCGGAAAGGGTGAGGCGGAGTTGGGAAAGTGACGAGTGACGAGTGGCGAGTGACGAGTGATCCACCTCACCCCGGCCCTCTCCCCCAGCGGAGAGGGAGAAGCAATCTGCGAGGCGCGAGGGGGCGAGGGTGGCTTCGAACCAGAGATTGTTGGTGTCGGCGGAGACGAACGGCAAACCATCGCGCCGGATCCGGGCGGCAAGGTCATCCGCCAGCGGATTCGGCGACGGGCCGACCGACAGCCCGGTCCAGTCGCCGACCCGGGTCAGGGACACAGTCGCGTTGGTGCGCTGGAGCGACCAGCCGTGGGTGGCGTGATCGGCGACGATGGGGCTGCCGGTGAGCAATTGCATGGCGATGGCGCCATTCGTTTCCCAGATGCCGGCGTGCAGGGTGTTGAGGCGGATGGCGAAGGCGAAAGACGGTTGCGAGTTGAAGGTTGAAGGTTGAAAGCTGGAGGTTGAATTGGTGGTGGCGCGGATTTCGAGGTAGGACTCGTTGAAGGCCAGATCATCCAGCAGCGGTCGCAGCACGATGGGGGGGATCCGGGCGGCGGCGGCATCGCCGAGCAATACCCGCCACACGCCGGTGGCGAGGCGGTCGAAGGTTTGCGATTGCAGCCGTTCGGTTTCGGGCAGCGACCAGACCCGGCTCAAGTAATAGGCATCCGCATCCAGGTCCAGCCGGCGTTTGCCCACCCAATGCACGCTGGCGATGGTGTCCGGGGACAACACCGTGGGCGGGGCCGCTGGCGCGGGGGCTTCCGATTTCCGGCAGCCGGTTACGGAGACGCATAGAAAGGCCGTGAGCAGGGCGAGGATGGCCGGGCGGAAATACATTTGCCGAACCTTGCCGGAAAAAATGGCGGGGCTCAAATAGAAAAGGGAAAGCGGTTGGCAGTCGTCAGTTGGCAGTTGGCAGGAAAAAAGATTGATGGATTGGTGGATTGGTGGAGGGCGCAATGATTGTAGCGGCGGTCGTCCCGTCTGCCTTAGCGGGCGGCATCCTACCGCCCGGACGGAGCGTGGCTGGTTTTACCGCTGGCGACAATTTTGTGGCGACTTGATTCGCGTGGGTTTTTTCCCGCCGGGCGGGACGCCCGGCTCTACGGCAGGCAGGATGCCCGCCGCTACCGCTTCCGCTGCATTGTAGCGCCTCCCTCATCATCCATCAATCCACTCATCCACCAATCCTTTCCGCCCGTTGGCGTACTTGGCGTACTTGGCGGTTCGGCTGGTTTCCAAACTTGCGAGGCGGTTCGCCCGTCCACTACCCTCGAGGACTAACGTGTCGACTGGTGTTTCCGAACCCAGCGCCGGCCGCCGGCAGCTTTTGATTTCGCTGCTGATCCTGACCCTGGTCACGCTGGCCGTGCGGGTGCC
>CAIJNQ010000154.1 GCA_903822015.1 uncultured Verrucomicrobia subdivision 3 bacterium
AACATTCAACATTCAACGCCGAACATTCAATTGAACGAAGGAACAGCAGTTGGCAGCCCATCGATGTGAAAAAGCGGAGGCAGTGAAATCATTCGTTCCGCCCTCGCTGCGCTGACGGGCGGGGACACCGCAGCGCTGTGTCCCTACCTGTGGGGACACGCAATTGAAAAATTGCTCCTTCGCTGAAGCCCGGCCAAAAATAAAAAATCCTCGCTCCAAACGGCTACAGTATTTCTTCAAACGCTCTACGTCAGCCAAGATGGCCGACGCTACCTTTATCAGACAAGCTCTTAAAAACTTTCCAGCGTGGCGGTGAACCGGTTGCCGGCGGCTTCCCAGGAATGGTCGGATTTCAATGCCGCCAGCGCCGTTGCATCCAGAACGATTTCGCCGCGCCGCGCTCTGGCCACGGCTTGCAATGATTTCGTCTGGAAGACTTCAAAATCAAAGGGCGGGACGTAATCAATCAAGTTGCCGAAAATCGCGCGATACGCCGGCAGGTCATAGGCCACCACCGGCACGTCGCAGGCGAGCGCCTCGGCGATGACGATGCCCCAGCTTTCCTGCCGGCTGGGCATCAGGAAAATGCGGCCAGCCTTAAACAGCCGGAATTTCTCCGCCTCCGAGACCAGGCCGGCCAACGTGACGCAGGAGGACAGATTTAATTCCGCCAAACGCGGGGCAAGTTCCTCCAGCCGGCCGACCAGCACGGCACGGAAACCGGGGATTTTCTGCGACAACAGCGCGAGGGTGGCCAGCAGATCGTCGATACCCTTTTGCCGGTGCACACGGCCCAACCAGACGACATCGAATTCCTTTTTCTGCGGCGGAACCTGTTCGGCGGTCTTCAGGTTCATGCCATTGGAGATGAAAACGATTTCCGATTCGCGGTAGCCCAGGGCCAGCAGCCGCGGTTTCATATCCGGATGGACATAAAACAAGCGCTTTTGCTTAAGCCGCCGGAACAGACGCAAAGAAATGGTCTGGCTCAACCAATAGTAAATCGAGTTCAGCCGGCTGGCGGTGACATCCGGCCGCAGCCGGAAAACAATCTCCCGGAGCGTCGGCGCGTCCATGCCAAGAATCATCATTTTTTTGCGAGCCGGGCAGAGCAGCAACGGCCAAACGTCGAACCAGTAATCCGTGGCGGCGTAGGCCACATCACCGGGCCGGATTTTTGAAAGCCGGCGGATGCTCCCGGCGCAACGCCGGAAATAATCCGCCAGCAAGCGGAACTGACCGGAGAGGGAATGCAGGTTGAAAGGTCTGGCCGCGGCGCGATCGGTCAGCGTCAGTTCAAAGTTTTTGAACCGCTGGCGCAACTGGTCCGACAGCGCATGACCGCCGAAAAAATGGACAGGATGGCCGGCCGCCATCGCGGCCTGGGCCATGTGGAAGAGATGAATGTCACCGCCGGCAACCTGGGCGCAAAATATGCCGTTGGCAAAGAAGCAAATCCGCTGGCCGGGCACGGGGGCGTTCACGGTTTCGGTTCCAATTTCTGGCGCGGCTGCAATCGGGACACCAGTTTTTGTTCGCCGGAGTGTCGTTTATGAGTGACATAACCCCAGACCACACCGGCCACGGACGCGAGGCTGGCCGGCAAATGCCACAACCACCGGAGGTCCCGATCCCGGAACACGCCGAGAACGGTGTGGTAAACCGGCCCGACGAAGCTCACGCAATAGAAACAGGCCAGCCATCCCGGAATGGGAGGTTTTTCCTGCAGCCAGACGACGCCGAACTCGGAGCGCACGTTCAAAAAATGAACCATGGCCCGACGGCGTTTCCGCAGGAAATTCCACAGGGTATCCACGTAATAATGATGGACCCCGCGCCCATGAATCCGCAGCCATTCACGCTTGCCGGCCTGCATCAGGAACATGGCGATATGCGTGTCCTGGAATTTTTCCTTTGCCTGCACGGAGTCCAGGTCCGCCTTCCGATAGACAAACCCGTTGGCGCCGAGCGGATAGGAGTAGGTGTCCGGCGGCAGCATCCAGCGTTCGACATCGCCGGCGCGTTCCAGCCGGATTGGGTTCACGCTCATCAGCCAGCAGATCGGATCACTGATATGCAACCGCCGGGTCAGGTATGCGCACAAGGAAGTCATTTTCGAAGAAGGCAGATAATAGCCCTCAACGCCAAGGGCTTGGGGATTTTTCTGCAACGCCTGCACGGCCAACCGAACGTAGTCGGGATGCGTCAGTTCGTTGTCAGCATCAACGAAAACGATGAATTCACCGCCCGCCCGGGCCAGCGCCACCTTTTTGCTGTCCTCCATGTGGCGGCTCACCCGGTCGTCGATCACCACCGCGCCATACTTTTTGCCGATCTCCGGGGTGCCGTCCGTGGAGCCGCCGTCCGCGAGGATAATCTCAATTTTTTCGAGCGGATAATCCTGCCGGCGGATGGATTGCAGGCAGTTCTCCAAAATTCCCGCCGCATTCAGGACGGGGATGATGAAGGTCACGCTCGGGGTCGGCGCAAAATTTTCGGAATTTGACGGCATGAGGCAAAATTATTTCGGTGGCAAAGGTTTGCGCGCACGAACCAGCAAATAGTGGCCGCGATGTTTGATCACGCCTTCCAAAGCGCGACTGAGGCCATCCGGCAGCGGGAGGATGCTGATGGAGCGCGCTTCGGTTTCAAAACCAGCCATGGTAAAAACCTCCTGCGCCTGGCGCCGGTGAGCACGCGGATGTGGCCGCAGACACCCGCAAAGGCCGGATGATCTATGGGCAGCGGCTCAGTGATGGGCTCGTTGTAATGAAGCCCGAGCGGATTGCCGAGGAACCGGCCGCAAACTTGCATCAGGGAAAATGGCGTGTAACCGAGCACCAGGGCAAAGCAGTTGAGCAGGCTACAGAGATTTTCCGAGGCCACAATGGCCGTGCCGCCGGGCTTGAGCACCCGGTAAGCCTCCTCCACGAAAAGCCGGGTGTTGTGCAAGTGCTCGATGACTTGCGAACTGAACACCACGTCAAACTTACCGTCTTCGAACGGCCAGCGCCCGTTCAAATCATAACTGAACACCTTGATGCCGCGCTTTTCCGCCTGGATTTTGGCTTCCGGCGCGCCCTCGACCCCATAAAACTCACGCGGCGGTTGTTTGAAATAGCGAAACAACAGGCTCCCATCACCACAGCCGACGTCGAGCAGACTATCCGGTTTTAACCCGACCGCCGCCTGTCCCGCCCAGTCGTTGCACCGCTCGACGCCGAGACGGCGATATTCCGCAACGGAACTTTGCAGCCGCTTCAGGATGAAATTTGCCATATCCGATGATGGCCGCAGACCGGTCAAAAGAAAAACCAAATTTCGACCGGACGCCACGCTCCGGGGGGAACTGTTTGACGGGCGTGCGGTCAAACGATATGGTCTTAATCGGAGTCCAAATTTCATGAATGGCCTGGTGCATAAATTGAAATGGCGCATTTACCACTTTGTTCACACGAACGGCGTGGTGGCGGATTTCGTCTATTGGTCCGCGTATCATATTCAATACTGGCACCGGTCGTTCCAGCACTGGTGGTTCACCCGGCACAACCTCTCCGCCGAGAGAATTCGACCGGTTCGCTCGCTGAAGGCTTCCGGGGTGCTGATGACCGGGGTGACGAATATCTGCAACGCAAAATGCACCTTCTGCGCCTATCCGAAAGTCGTGGAGAACAAGACGCTACAAACCGGCGTCATGCCGTTTGAAACTTTTAAAAAGGCCGTGGATGAATGGGCGGCGGCGGGCGGAGAAATCATCGACCTGACACCGGTGGTCGGCGACCCGCTGGTTGACCCCGGCGTGCTGGACAAGGTGGATTATGCCGTGAACCGGGCGCGGATCAAAACCGTGGCGCTCACCACCAACGCGATTTTGCTCGACCGCAATGACACCTATAAAAAATTGATCGACCTGGGCATCGGCTGCGTTTTCATCAGCACGCAAGGCACCAGCAAGGCCGTGTATGAAAAAGTCTACGGGGTGAAAAAATTCGACGAAGCCATGTCGGGCATCCGGCATCTGCTGGAATACAATCACGCGAAAGGCGAACCCGCACAAATCATCATCCGTTTTCGCAATGAGGAAAGGCCCAGCCAGATCATCCGGTCCCGGGAATTTGTGGAAAACATCAAGCCCTACCTGTCCGAGAAGGTCCGGGTCAACTTCACCGTGGATTTCGACAACTGGGGCGGCACGATCCAGCCGAAGGACATCAGCGGCACAATGAAAATGCGCCGGTTGCCGTCGCAATTGAATGTGCCCTGCACGGGGCTATTTGGTTTTTCCGTCCGGCACGACGGCAGCGTGCGGCTGTGCGGCTGCCGGCTGACGCGGACCGACCTGGACGACCTGGTGGTGGGCAACATCCGGAAGAACACGCTGGCGGAAATTTCCAACGGCGACGAGGCCTGGGACATCATCAAAGGCTTTTACGCCGGCAAACGCCCCGAGACCTGTGTGGGCTGCACCCTTTACAATCCGATTGACAAGGCCTGGCTTAAAAGCCGCAGCCCGGGCAGCTAAGGATTTTCCGACAAGGCATTTTCCACGGCCGCTTGCACGGCTTCCACCGTCACGGAGGCCATGCACCGCTGCAACTCCTCGCGGGTGGCTTTGATATGGCCGCCATCATAACGGTAAAATTCAAGATTGCGCCCGGCCACCGCCGGATTCTTCACGAGGGTGAACGGATTGGCGTAAGGTTCGACGGGTTTGTTCCAGGTGGGCGTTTCGATGATGATCTGCCCGCGCGCCTGCATCGCCGCCGCAACGTTCATCAAGGCGGTGTCCACGCTCAAGAACGCGGCGCACTTTCCGATCAATGCCGCCGCCTGCCGCAGGCTTTTCGTGGACGGAAAAATCACGTCAGTCAACTGCGAACGGATTTGCTCATGGTCCGCTTTTTCCTCCGGTCCGCCAAAAAAAAGAATCCCCAGTTCCGGGTGTTTCCGGCGAAGGCGGCCGGCGAGGGCAATAAAATTTTCCAACGGCCAACGACGCTGAGCCAGATTTTTGGTGCCGCCGGAGCCCACATGAACACCCAGCCAGGGCTTTCCGGCGAGCCGGTGTTGTTCCAGAAAATCGTCAGCCCATGTTTGCTCCGCCGGGTTAAGATAAATTTCCAGCGCATGCGCCGGCAACCGCAGGCGGGCGTTGATCAGGGGGAGCAGGGCCAGATTATTGTCCGCCGCATGCCGGGAATAATCCTGCGGCAGGGTGACGTTCACCAACCGCCGGTCAACCCAGCCGAAGCATTCGTATTCGTGGCTGAGGCGGGTCCGCGCGCCGGCGACGAAAGCCGCAATCCGATAATGGATGCGACTCTGAGGATGCGTGTTGATGGACAGCTCATAACGCTCGCGCCGGAGCGACCCGAGAAAACGCAGCGTTGCCAGCCGGCTGCAGCGCAGCAGGTTTTTGTAGAAGACGCGGTTGACATGGGGATTGCTCTCGAGCAGGTCCCGCGCGCCCGCCTCCTTGGTCAGCACGTCAATGGTCGCATCGGGAAAATTAGCGCGCAATTCATGGATGAGCGGCGTGGCGAAGAGCGTGTCACCGATGCCGGCAAGGGAAATGACCAGGATTTTCACAGCCGGGAAATTTTTTCGAGCAAACCGGTCGTGGATTTTCCCGGCACAAACGGCACCAGCACAATTTTTCCGCCCGCCGACTCGACCGCGCGGCGCTCGTCCTGATTCAACGTGTCCAAAGTATAATCGCCGCCCTTGACGTAAATGTCCGGCCGGGCGGCGGCGAGAAATTTCGTGGCCGCCGGGTCCGGGAAAATGCAGACGCCGTCCACGCTTTGCAGCGCGGCCAGGACCGAGGCACGATCGGTTTCGGAATTGACCGGCCGGCCGGCGCCTTTCAAGCCGCGCACCGCGCCATCGCCGTTCACCCCGATCAACAAGGCGTCGCCCAAGTTGCGCGCGTTCTCCAGATACGTCACATGACCGAGGTGGAGGATGTCGAAGCACCCGTTGGTGACGACCAGTTTTTTTCCGGCGCCGCGGAGGGCCGCCCGCCAAGCCGGCAAATCGTCCCACGCGATGATTTTGTCGCGGAATTGCATCCGGTCATTTTGCCTGCGCGCCGAGTGAATTCAACCATTTCCACACGCGCAAGGCTTCGGTCACGCCCCAGGCCTGGGCGTCGCAGCCGCGCTGCGTGTGGGGCGCGTCGCCGTCCAGAATTTCGGGGAGCTGGCCGAGACAACCTTCGTCCAACAGTTTTTCCGCACTGCCGAGATAGCTTTTGGCCGCGGCCACGGCGGCCGGTGAAAAATCCCACGCCCGCGCCAATGACTCGCAGAAGGTTGGAAAGGTCCAGGTCCAAGCCGTACCGTTGTGGTAGGCGGGTTTGCGGCGCGTATCCTCATCACCCTCGTACCGCGCCCAGTAAGGCTCCCGGGGATTGTTCAGCAAATGGCCATCGCGATAAATTGCCAGCGGCACGGAGACCGGCAGCGGCGCAAGCGAGCGCAGCGCGCCCGGCACGACGAGGTATTTTTCCGCAGCCGCAACGCAGCGTCGGGCGCGTTCGCCGGTGACGAGGCCGAGGCTCACGGCGAACAGACAATTGCTGCGCAGCGCAGCGTCGCGCAGCGCGTCGCGGGCAATCACCCGCGGCCCGGCCAGCAAGACGTCGGCAAACCAGCCTTGGTCCTCGAGCCAGAATAATTTTTCAAACGTGGCGGTCGCGCGGTCGGCCAGGTCGCGCCATTTTTTCCGGCCGGCCGGCGGGGAAATATTTTCAAGCTGGCGCAGCAGCCGAATCCACAGCACTTGAATCTCGACCGGATAACCTTCGCGCGGCGTGCCGGCGGGATAATTCGTGTCCATCCAGGTGAAATGACCGGGGCTCCAAATCAGCGCGGAGTCGGTGTCCAGGCAGATGCCGTTGGGCGTGCCCCGGGCATAATTATCCGCGATGCTCGTCAGCACGTCGCGGATGGTGCGGCCCGGTTCGTCGACGGGAGTGGCGAAGAAGTTTTGAGTTTTGAGTTTTGAGTTTTGAGTTTTCGCCAGTTCCGCACAGACAACCGCAAACCAGAGCGGGGCATCCGAGGTGTCGCGGTTGGAAACGTCGTTGCCATGGATGGTATTGGGCAGCGTGCCATCCTTTTCAAATCTGGCGAACGTGAGCACAAGCTGCTTCACCTCGTCCACCCGGCCGGCGGCGAGAAGGCCGCGGGCGCAGATCAGCGAATCCCGGCCCCAGTCCAGAAACCACGGATAACCGGCGATGACGGTTTTGCCCGCGTCGCGCCGGACGACGAATTGCCCGGCCGCGCGTTCAAGCCGGGCCGCGAAATCGCGGATGGGGGGTTCCGGATGGGGGATGGCGGCAGCGGCCAGGTTGTCTGATTCGGCAGTGAGAGTGAGCGTGGCGCGGGCGCCTTGGGCGAGCGGGATTTCAAACCAGCCCGGGCTGTAGGCATCGCCGCTGCCAACCTGGCCGCGCGTCTGTTCGACGGGATGCGGAATATGCTCGCACCATTCCGGCTGCGGATGATATTCGCCGCAATCGGCGAAAACGTGCAGCTGCCGATCCGGCGCCGGAGTGAAGGCGAAGCCGACACGGCTGTGGATTTTGGATTTTGGATTTTGGAGTTCCCGGCAGTTGGAGGAGAAATGATAATCCGCGCCGCTGTTGCGCCTCGTTTCGCTGTGAAAATTCCGGTCCTCGATGTCCACGCGCACGGACAGGCGCACGTCGGCGCCGGCCGGCAGCTGCTTTCCGCCCGCCGGTTTTTCCGCCGGCCGGTGGAAGGAAAAGACGGTGGTGTTGCGGCCGGCCACCATTTCAGCGCGGAGCTCAATTGCCACCGTGCGGCCGTCGCCGGCGTTGGCCACGAAATTCCAGAGGGCGGGCGAACCAGCGCTGAACGCCCCGAGGTTTTTGAAATCGAGCGGCGAGAGAAAGCCGTCGGCGTTCACCCAGACGCGGAGGCGCTTGACGAAGACATGGCGGTCCACCGGCACGGCGGGATTCAGGTTTGCACCCAGCGCACAGTCGTATTTTGAATTCACCCGGCCCAAGTCGACGCACAGCCGCGCCATGCCGCCGAGGCCGTTCGTGAGCAGGACCAAGGTTGAAGGTTGAAACGTGAAGGGTGAAGGGTGAAGGGTGAAGGGCGAAGGGTGCGGTTCGGGCGCGAGAAAACGGATGGAAGCGGAAACTTTTTGCGAGGCCGGACCGTAGCTTTCCAAAGTCAGCTCCGTTTCTGCCGCCGTCTCGCGCGGCGCGAAACAGGCAAGGTGACGTTCGCCGACGGCGAGGGATTGAACGTGAAGCGCCGGATGGGGGACGCCGGGTTCAGGAACCGGCATTTCCAACGTTGCGCGGAATGGCGCAGAATCTTCAAGCATCAGCCAGTGGCCGGCCGGCACCAGCGCAATCCGGCGGGCGTCAGGCAAGGTCCACGTGACAACCCGCGGGAAAATTTCCCCGATGGCCACCCGGTCCAACAGCCGGGCGAGCGAGGTTCCGTCCGGGGACGCGGCGTACGCGGCGGCGGCGGCGAGAAATTTTTCGGGCGAACGTTCGACCTGTTCCGACAACCAGCGCCAGTCGAGGCCGGCGATGGATTCGGCAGCCATGATCCGGTTCAGCGATTCCAGCGCCCAAGCGGATCGGGCCCGGGCGCGCCGGTAATCGTCACCGCTCAAGCCGGCGGGTTTTCCGGCCGGCGCGAGACAGAAGGCTGCGCCCGGCGGGAGCGTGAAGGCGATTTCGTCCCGGGCCAGGGAAATCTCCGGCAATGGCTGGCCAAGCAAATCCAACCGGCAGAGGGAAGCGGGAAGCCGGGACTCAGGAAGGGAAAGAACATTCCCCTGATCGAGATCGGTGTTCACCAGAACCAGGACGGCATCCCGGCCTTCGGCCGATTCGCGGAGCACCGCATAGACCGGCGAGTCCGAGGCGCTCAACCGCGTCAGCCGGGCACCGTCAAAAAAGCAGGGATGATCCGCGAGGAGCCAATTGAGCTGCGCGAGCTCAGGGACGATATTTTCGGCGGCGTCCCAGTTCAATCCGGTATTGCCGTGGACACGGATTTTTTCGGAGGCCAGCCATTCGACGCCGCAGGTGAAACCAAAGCCACCGCCGGGACTCGTGAGCGCGCACAGGCGGTTGCGCAGCAGCGACCAGGCGCGGCCTTTTCCGGCAAGGCGATCGTTGTCGTGCGTTTCAGAATAGTGGACGTAGCCGCCAACGCGCTCGCTCTGGCGGCTAGCGTGGTCGAGATAGGAGGCGACTTCCCGGCCGGAATAATTCTGAAACAATTCGGAGTAGGCCCAATGCAAGCCGCCCTCGGTGAGCAACTGCTCCGTGGCGTCCCAGGAACCGCCGAGACCTTCGAGCAGGAAAATCGTGGCCGGGAATTCCTCCTGAACGCGGGCGACGATGTATTGCCAGGCGGGCGCAGGAATTTTGTAGCCGGCGTCGCAGCGAAAGCCATCCACCCCGCGCCGGCACCAAGTGATGAGCGAGTCGGCGATGAGATCCCAGAGCCTGACGTCGTGTTGCTCCAGTTCGACCAGATCCTCCCAGACGGTGCCCCAGGCGCCGGGGCTGGCGAAATCGCCGCCGGGATTTTTCAGGAAAAATTCCGGATGATTTTCCTGCAAGGCGGAACCCCAGCCGGTGTGGTTGATGACGATGTCGATGAACACGCGCGCGCCGAGCGAATGGGCGGCGTAGGCGAGTTCACAAAACTGGTCGATGCCGGTGGTGCGCCGGTCAAATTCGACGAGCGCGGGATCCACGGCGGTCAAATCCAAGGCGGCGTAGGGACTGCCGAAGCGACCGAAGCGCGCATAAGTTGTCGGCGTGGGATGCACGGGCAGCAGATGCAGGATGCGGCAGCCGAGCCGGTTGACGATGAACGGCAACTGGCGCGTGAGGTCGCGAAATTTTCCGGACGGCGGCAGCGTGGCGTAGCCGAGCGCTTCGAGGGATTTAAGCTGCGCCTCGAGGGAGGCATCGGCGGTGGAGGCAAGAGCCTTCGCAGCGCCAAACAAGCGGGTGAAGGCGCAGTAGATCGTATTGGCCGTCCGGGCAAAGTCGGGGTGAACCGAAATGCCGGCGTCCGGACCGTCCGGCCAGTGCTGCCAGTTTTTTTCGTCAAGGAGATAGGCTTTGGCCGAAAAATAACCGACTTCGGCGAGCGGCAATTCGATGGTCCAACCGTCGGCGGTGGGTTGCATGGGCACGTCGCGCCAGGAAGAGTTGGCGACGACCGCCTGACCGGCATGCGCGTAGATGATTTCCCGGCGGCGGGCGGCGGCGCGGCCGAGATTGGTGCGCAGGCGGGCGGACCATTTTTTCGGCGAGGCCGGGGGGCGCCCGGCGGCAATGGAAAATTCAAGCCGGTCACCGACAAAGCGCAGAAGGCGCGCGCCGGTGGCGGGAAACATGGTTGGACGGATTGGCTCCACGGCAAAATTTTTACCATGAAGCGGCAGGGTGCAAAGCGCAAAAGCAGTTTAGTTTGGATTGCTTTGGGGCAGCGGACGTCTTAGTTTGGCAGTGAAATTGCTGGGTTTTGTCGGAGTAAATTTTTTAAATATGGCGGTGGTTTCATTAAATCCGGGCGAAGAAGCTCAATTACAGCAGACAATTGAGATGTTTGAGGTCATTGTGCAATCGCAGCCCAATGATTGCCAGTCGCTGGAGATTCTCAAGGAGGCGTATTCCAAGCTGGGTCGCGAGCCGGATGTGATCAACACCTCCAAACGCATCGCCAATGCTTACATGCAGACGGGGAGATCGGAAAGCGTCGTGTAGGGAAAGAGTGTCTTCGCCTGTGTAGATCTCGGTGGTCGCCGTATCATTAAA
>CAIJNQ010000155.1 GCA_903822015.1 uncultured Verrucomicrobia subdivision 3 bacterium
CGAAGACGTGACGCCGGGCCTCGTTAACCACTTCATCTCCGGGCGGATCGAGACGGATGGCATTTCCCCAAAGACCGCCAATCGTACGCGAGAGATACTTCACGTCGTGTTCAACTACGCGATCAAGCACCACGGCTTCGTGTCGCCCATTCGCGGCACAGGTGCGTGAATCTCAATCCGCCGGCCGTCGAAGCCGTTTTTCAAAAGCTCATCGCGCATGTAGGTCGTGACCACCACCATGCGGTCAAACCGTCGGTTCAGGGCGATTTCCCGTTTCTTCTGGGCATAGCTGACCCACTTGATCGGGAAGCCGCCGCCGGGATTTTTTACCACTGCCGCCAGGCAGGGAAAAATGCAGTACGGCGATGCGGCGCGCGTGCAGATTTCCCGGGTGAAGTAATTATATTTGTAGCTCCGCATGCAATAAATGTCGTGGTCGTGAACCATGCGGAGCAGTGGCACGCCGCTTTCCACCAGCGTTTGGATCACCGTCAGGTCGGCCATTTTGTGGACATAAACGGCGTCCGGCGAAAACTCGGCGAGCGCTTTTTTGACGACGGTGGAATTGTCCCCTTCACCGAGCGCGGCGCGAAAGGGAAAAGTGGTTTGCCAGGCCGGTTCATTCTTGCCGGTGGCTGGCCCGTGCAGCATGCCGATAGTGTGCCCGCGGTTGCCCAGTTCGGTGGCCGTGATGTGGGCGTTGGCCTCCGCGCCGGCCAGCGCGCCGAACCGTTCGTGAACGTATAGTAGTTTCATATTTTCGGTTTCTGTGGAGACCTCGCCGTCACGTGGACGCCGAGAATGTTGCCCAGCTGGTCGCGGGTGAAGGGCATGACCAGCACCGCCTCCGCGCCGGCGTCCAGCCACGCGCGGCGCTCTTCCTCTGCGCCGCTCATGGACAGGCCGATGATGCGGGGCATTTTTCCGGTCGGTAGCGGTTGAGCGTGAATTTTCTTTGCCAGGGAAAGTCCGTCTTCATCCGGCAGGCCGCGCTCCAACAATATAAAGTCGCTGGGATCCGACCCGATTTTTTTCAGGAGCTCCGTTGCCGAACCGTAGCCTTGGGTCTGGCAGCCCAATTTTTCCAGAGCTAGCACTGCGAGCCGTCGGTTGATGGCGTGGCTCATTCCCAGCACCACGAGCAGGTTCGTTGGGGCCTCCGGGTTTTGGTCTGGCTGGAGGGTGGCTGGCTCCGCGACCGGTAGGCTCAATTCAAACCAGAAAGTGGAGCCTTTGCCCGTGACACTATCGAACCCGATTCGGCCGGACATGAGTTCCACCAATCGCCGGCTGATGGCCAGTCCCAGCCCGGTGCCGCCATGGCGCCGGGATGACGAGGAATCCTCCTGTTGAAAGGGTGCGAACAATCGCGGGCGGATCGCCTCGGGAATGCCCGGACCGGTGTCGCTGATTTCAAAGCGAAGCCGCACCGCACCTTTTTCAGCGGCCATCCGGCGCACACCGACCCTCACGGATCCTGCTTCGGTAAACTTGAAAGCATTGCCCGCAAGGTTCATCAGTATTTGGCGTAAGCGCACCGCATCACCTTGTAAATGGTAGGGAACGGTCGCTTCCACCTCCGTTTTGATGGTGACGGTTTTCGCCGGGTTGGATTGGGATGCTTCGTCAACGACGGATTGGACGAGCGGACGAATTTCAAACAATTCTCGTTTCAGGCCCAGTTTACCCGCTTCAATTTTTGAAAAATCCAATATGGCATTGATGACGCTCAGTAGCGATTGGCCGCTACGGTTCACCGTTTCCGCCAGTTCCCGTTGGCGTGCGTCCAGCCGGCTGCCCAGCAGCAACTCGCTCATGCCGAGGATGCCGCTGATTGGTGTGCGGATTTCATGGCTCATGTTCGCGAGAAAATCACTTTTGGCACGATTGGCCGCCTCGGCGGCCAGCGCCAGCTTGTGTTCTTCGGCCAGGCTGACTTCCAGTTTCTGGTAGGCCACAAACAGAACCAGCAAAAGGGTGATCACCAGCGCCATCGTGATGAGCGGGGTGACGCGTTCATGCTGAACCTGGCTCTGCCAATCGCGGCCTTTGATATCAAAGCCGAACACCATGTGCGGCGCTCCCGCCCAAGTCTCTGTGATGGGGGCGTAACCGGAAACCCAAACGCCCCAGCGGTCGCTGGAGGGCCCTTCGCACAGCGCCACTTGATTGCTGAGCGCATACTTTAATTCATCTGTGGCTTCGGGGTAAACTTGTCCCGGTGGCGAGTAATCCGGCGAATTGGTCGGCTCGGAATCTCCCACAAAAAGCACCTCGCCGCCACGCTGGCTGCAAATGTAAGCGAACCGGCAATCCGGACTAAGCCTTTGCAGATCCATTAATTTCTTTTTGAGTTGCTGGTAGGCCGGTGAATCCAGGTCTTCATCGGTATTTTTCAAATCTTTGAGCAGATTGACATCGATGGCCGCGAGTGCCACTTTGCTGCGGGCCAGTAAGGCAGCGCGCAATCCGCTGACGCGTTCCTGCTCATCGGATTGCAGGATGGCCAGGCCCGCCAGCGCCAGAACATTGAACAACGCTATCAATAGTAAAGCGGTATCCTTTAAATTCACCGGTCGGTCGCGTCTCTCCCGGCGGTTTGGAGAAAACCACCAGATCAACGGCACCCCGGTCATCAGTCCGGCTAGTTCGCTGGCCACCATCCAGGCCTTCGTGCTGTCGGCCAGCATTGGTTTGAAAACGGCGGCCATGTTGAATGCCTGGCCGGCCTGAAAAATCGCCAGCAGCACCGCCGCTACGCGAAAGGTGTTTCCCGCCAGCCAATGGCCTGCCGGCCAGCCGCCGGCACGAGCCACAACCAAGAGGAGGAGCCACGCCAGACCGCAATATAATTGCAGGAAGTCGAGCTGGTTGATGAGCAGTTGGGTCACGTTTTAACCTGGTCCGTTGACATCCACGATCGCAATGCGACTTCAGAGCTGTTTGCCGTGGTTATTAATTCAGGCAGCTTGGCGCGCACCGTTTCAGGTTGTTTTTTATCCGCCGCCTCTTCGAGTTCGCGTAGCTGCGCCGGCAGCGCGCCTAGGCCGAGGGAACTCGCGATCCCTTGCATCGAATGGGCTAAACGTACAATTTCCGGCCAGGCTTCGGATCCGGCTAGTTTCTGCAACTCTGCAATTTGTCCCGGAAACTCCGCCAGAAAATCTTTTACGATGGCGCCGACGCTTTCCGCGTCCAGATCCTGGCATAATTGGTTCAGGCGTGTTTTTTCAAATAGCACTGCGCCCGTCGGTCCCGAAGTTCGCGGTCCGTCTTCGGCCGCCGTTGGCCGGTTTAGACTGCGGACGAGCACCTGTTCCAGCTGGCGCACGGTGAACGGCTTGGCGATGTAATCGTCCATCCCCGCGGCGAGGCATCGCTCCCGTTCGCCGGCGAGCGCGTTCGCGGTCAGGGCGATGATGTAGGGGCGATGAAATCCGGCTTTGGATCTCTCCAGCTCCCGGATGGCGCGGGTGGTGTCATAGCCGTCCAATTCCGGCATGTGGCAATCCATCAGGATGACATCGTAGGCCTGCTGGTTAACCCGGAGCAGGGCTTCGCGGCCGTTGACGGCAACCTCGGCGCGCAGGCCGAAACTCTCGAGTACCAGCTCGCAGAGCCGGCGGTTGGTGGGATGATCTTCGGCCAGCAAAATCCTCAGATTGGACAGGCCGGGTGCTGTGGTATTCAATGCGGTGGTCTGGTTGTTACGTCTGTGCGCGGCGCTGGCGAGGCGGCCTTCCACCGCTTCAACCACGCTGTCAAAAAGCAGCGAGGCCTTGATGGGTTTTAGGAAGATGGTGTGGAATATTTCCAGATTCGTGTCCTCGTGGGCCACGGCGGCGATCGCATTGGCGAGCAGGATCCGGTGAATCCCCTGCGTCTGTGTGGCCAGATCTACCCGGGCGGCGGGACTCGCTTCCACCAGTAGGTCATCATCCACGACGATCAACTGCGGGCGCTGGCGCGTAGCCGTTTGCTCTGCCACGTGCGCGATCAAAGTTTCAAAGCTAGGCGCCAGTTCCGGCTGAATCCCCCAGCTTTGCAGGTGTTCTGAAAGCGATTCGGCTTCCCGTGGGTGCTTCGTCGCCACCAGCACGCGGGCTGAGGATACATTGGGATGGCTCAATTCGCCCGGCCGGTTGCGCGCGTTGCCCAACGACAGCTCCATCCAGAAAAGCGACCCGGTTCCGGGATGGCTTTCCACCTCCAGTTTTCCCCCCATTTTTTCTGCCAGCCGCCGTGAGATGGCCAGTCCCAGACCGGTGCCTTCAAATCGGCGCGACGACGAGGAATCCACCTGCACAAACGGATTGAAGAGTTTTTTGACCTGCTCCTCCGTCAGCCCGATGCCGGTGTCGCGGATTTCAAACCGTAATTTGATTTCACTGCCTGATTCACCGATGGCTGCCACCCGCAGGATCACTTCACCTCGCTCGGTGAATTTGACCGCATTGCTTGCCAGATTCAGCAAAACCTGTCGCAAACGGGCGGGATCGCCCACTAAACGCTCCGGCAGTTCATGATGCACGATGCCGGCCAGCGCCAGGCCCTTTTCCATGGCCCGGTGTGAAACCACTTCCAGCACTCCGTCTACCAGTGAGCGCAGAACAAAGGCTTCGGCGGAAATGACCAGCTGGCCCGCCTCGATTTTTGAGAAATCAAGAACGTCGTTGACGATTTCCAGCATGGCTGAACCGCTCTGCGCCACGGAATCGATTAATTCGCGTTGGCGGGAGTCGAGTTGGGTTCGCCGGAGCAAATCGGTCATCCCGATGACGCCATTCATGGGTGTGCGGATTTCATGGCTCATCATGGCCAGAAAATCGCTCTTGGCGCGGTTGGCTGATTCGGCTGCCGCCGCCAGGGTGTTGGCCCGGTCCCGCTCGCGCTCCACGCTGGCGCGCGACTGGTCCAAATCCTCAATCATGCTGAGCATTACGCGCCGGCTCTGTTCAAGTTCTTGTGCGCGCAGGGCGAGATCCTCGGATGTCTGGCGTAGCTGCTCCTGAACCTGCTTTTGGGCCGAGACGTCGGCGATGATGCCAATCAGTTCCACCACCTGGCCTCCCTCCCGCAGGGGATGGATCGCGACATCGCAAACGAGGTTCAAGTGTGCAAAATTGATCTCAAAACGTTGTTCCACGCCTTGCCAGGCCCGCTCGAATAATTTCAGTTTGTCGCCCTCGCGTATGAGCGCGTGGACGCCGGCTTGCTCAATCTGTTCCCAGCGCAGGCCGAGCCGGTGCAGCAGGCCGCCACGCGCGAGGAGCACCTTGAATTCGTCGTCCGCCTTCCGGCAGCGGAAGATGATGTTGGGTTGTTGGTCGAGCGTTTGCTCGAAGTAATCACTGATTCGCCGGACCTGGCTCTCGGCTTCCCGGCGGAGCCGTTCGTTGGCCTCGGTCAGTTCCTGCGAGGCGACCTCGAGCGTGTGCGAAAGGAATTGCTTGGTCTCCTCCAGTTCATCATAGGTCGCGCTGATGGCTGCGAGCAGTGCCGGCAACCCGGGATGGTCCGGCGGCGGCGCCGCCAGGTGTTTGCGCAACTGGCGCTGGAGAAGTGAATTCATCTCAAGTGGTTTCGCCGATGACGGTGATCGTCATGGTCTGGTTGTGTAGTTCACTCAAATGATTGCCGGCCGATGGACCGGCCTCCCCGTAGGAATAAAAGCCAACGGTATGGGTCTGCTCGGGCAGGGAACGGATGACCGCGTCCAGTTCTTCTTCAATGCGCTGGCCAAGCACCAGCCGGCGGCCGATGCAGCTGACCAGGATGGCCAGCGCGGCGCCGCCGGTTTGGGTCTTCAAGGCCGCGTCGCTGCCGGCGTTGGCCGCGCCCTCCACCAGTTGATCGCCGGTGGCCTTCATTAACCGCGCATACCAGCCTTCGGGCATGTCGCCGGCAAAAGTGAGTGATTGCTTTGCCTCGTCCACGGCCAGTATCGTGCGCACCAATCCTGCCTTTTCCGCCGCATCCTTGGTGAGTTCCAATGGAAACAGCAAACCGGTGGCGGGCAGCCCGGTGGCACGTTCGCCCAGATACCGTTTGTAAAGCGCCAGGGCTGGTTGTCCGTCAAGTTCGAACAGCGTGTTGCCCTGCGAACGCGTGATGCGGCGGCGCGGACCGAACCCTTCCCAGCCGCCGCGCGAGCCATAGCCGATCACAATGTTCGGCCCGTAAAATCCGATGGCGACCATCTGATCGCGCATCACCTTGCCGGCCACTCCGACAAAAGTTTTCTGGAAACGCGAGCCGTCCCCCGCCAGTCCGCCGGTGATGACGACCCCGGGCGGCAGGATTTCCCGGAAGCCGGCAACCAATGCCGTGCCGTTGACCGAAAGTCCGTCCGACAAAATGAGCACGTGACGGAGCTCCGCGGTGTTCAATTTTTCCGCGGCCCGCCTTCCGACCGCTTTGCTGTCGGCTGGCTCGGCGGTGGATTCGGCGACCGCCCGCACTTGCGTGGACTGGAATTGGACGAGCGCCGCGACGATGGATTCATCGAATACGTGCCCGCCCAGGATTTCACCCGCGGTGCTGCAGCCGCAAACCAGGGCGTCGGGAAATTTCGCGGCCAGCTCGCTGACCGCCGGTGCGCCGTCCGCTAGTTGCGAAGTGGCGCCAAAGTAGAGTACGAGTTGCGGTGCGGTGACGGAGCCGGCTGGCAAAACCCAGCCGGATTCCTGGGTCCAGCGGCAGGTGGTGGTTTTCATAGGGTCAGTGATTCTGGTTTGGTTTCGTTGACGGATGGATAAGCCGGCGGCCGGCCGCTGGCGGACAGCATCTGGTTGATCTCCGCTTTCAATTCCAGTACGCGCTGTTCTCGATTCATCATCACGCGGTTGAACAATTCCAGCTCGGAGAGTGTGTTGCGGAGTTTTTCCTCGTTGCGCTTGCGTTCGGTCAGGTCGGAGGCCACGCCGAGATAACCCGTGATTTTGCCGCGGGCGGCAAAGAGCGTCGTCACGGAAAGCAGTACGGGGAAACGCGTGCCGTCTTTCCGGACGTAGGTCCATTCGCGCTGGTCCGGCTGGCCCAGTTCGGATTTGGCGACAAAGGCTTCAAAGCCGGGTTTTACTTCATGACCCAGTTCGGCGGTGAGTTCTTTTGCCCGGGCGATGATCTCGTCCGTGACGTGAAAAACTCCGGGCGTTTTTTCGCCGACCATTTCCGCCGCCGCGTACCCCAGCATCCGCTCGGCCGCCGGATTGAAAAGTTGGATGATGCCCTGGGGGCTGGTGGCAATGATCGCGTAGCCCGCGCCTTCCAGCATGGCGCGTTGTAGCGCGCTGGTTTCCAAAAGCAGGTTTTCGGAGTTTTTGCGCTCGGTGATGTCGCTCTGGATCGCCATGAAGTTGATGATGTCACCCGCTTCGTTGCGGATGGGCTGGATCTCGCTGGCTAACCAGTATTTACCGCCTTTTTTGTTGTAATTAATGAGTTGAACTTTTAATCCCTCTCCCTTGGCCAGCTGTTCGTGCATGTAGCGCACGGTGGCCGGATTTGTTTCCGGCCCCTGCAACAGTGCGCCGGGTTTTCTCCCGATCGCCTCGTCCAGCGTGTAACCGGTCAGCCGGGTGAAGCCGGCATTCACCCAGATCATATAACCCTTGGCATCGGTAAGCACCACGGCATTGTCGGTGCGCTCCGCAATCAATGCGAGTTTGCGGGTCTCCGTCTCCTGTTGCCGGAGGCGTTCGTTGACCTGACGAAGTTCCGCCCGCTGGGCGGTCAGTTTATCCGCGAGTTTTTTCGCATCCTCGAGGGCCATCTTGTTGGCCTGGAAAACTTGCAACATGTCCGCTACCGGGATCGTGCACGGCAAAATCTTCCAGCTTCAGACCCAGGGCGATGATTTCGGAGGCGTCGGTAAACCAGGGTGAGCCGAGAAACACCAGCGTGTCTTTGCCCGGCAGCACCATGAATTCGCCGCGCAAGAGCAGCTTCTTCGTTCGATGCTCTAGCATGAAAAAACGGCTGCTGTTATTCTGTACCCAGTCCAGGGAAATTTCCCCTTGCGGCCGGATGGCCTGGAAGATTTGATCCAGCTGCTTGCCGGGTTGCACATCCGGACAGAGGCGGCGCAAGGATGCGCCCGCCTGCGCAATTTTCAGATCCGGCCCTAGCGCAAAATGAAATGGAAAAGCCGCGGCGAACTGCTCCGGCGGCAGGCTGATGGTTCCGGACGTGGGCTGTTTGGTGGCGTTCATCATGCGGGTTTGGGATTCCAGGCCACCTCAAAAACGTCGTGGTCTCCGCCTTGCTCTTTGTCGGCTACCTGGCGCGCCACCGCCGGCGTGTTGAAATTTTTTCCCAGGCCCTGCATCAGCCCTACGACGAACGGAGCCAGTCCTTTCCGGTGTGAATAATAATGCAGTTTCAGCGAGCGTTCGGTGATGTCGGTGCATTCAAAATGCGGCGGCTGAAGCTTGGGAAAAATCAAGGTGACTCGCGAATGGAAGTCCGGCAGGTTGCGCATGAATTCTGGAAGTGTCTTGCCGGCCGCCTTCATCAGACCGCCGTACCCTTCCGCTCCCGTGTGCAAAACCCAGTGTTCTCCAAAACCAACCAGGATTTGCTCGGTCGGCATCTTGAGCACCTCGCTCGCCGCGTCGACGAGTTTGTAGGTGATGTCGTCGGTGTAGTTTTCGTTGCTCATGAACACATCCACGTCCACGCCCGCCATGGCCTTGATTTGTTCCCACACCGCCTCGCCATGGTGCGTGACGACCATGTCCTCGACCGCTTTGTTTACCATGCCATACATAGTAACCTCTGAATTAACGGATTACGGCGGTGTCGGATCAGCCCCGCCCGCAAATGCGCGTTTGCAACCCTTTCAGTAATGAAAGCAACATCCATTCCGGATGGTCTGGCGTGGCCGCTGTTTATTCTTTGGCTGCGTGCCCGGGTGCGATTGCAAGTTCTGTCAGCCCTTCCACATTTTTGAAGGATGACTCTGGTTTGCTGCTTGCTGTGGAAGAAAATGACAACGTATCGATCCGCCGACTCGCTGCATCAAGCGCAATTAATGTTCCTCGTCCAATTTGCAGGGAAAAGTTATTTGTGTCAATAAGCCTTCTTTGACTTTTAAAAATGCTGGTTGAGGATGTGTGATATAAATTCGGGCCGATCCCGATTCGTTGTTTCGGATATTACCCCGGAGCCGGGCTCGCCGCCGTTGCTCATGACGTGCCTATGGCTCGGGAGGGTTGGTCACAAGGCTGAAATGGAGCGGGCGAAGGGTATCGAACCCTCGTTTGATATTTCCCTGCACCCGGGTTGCCGGTTACGGGAAACACGGCTGCCGCTCAACTGCATAGATTTCAAGGAGGACAAAATCACGTTTCCGTCACCCAAGGGCGGCGAAGATCGGGCATTCTCCGTGCCGATGCCCACCGCGCTGCGACCTTTGTTTGAACGGCTGCGCAAAACCAAGAGAAAGTTCACGGTGGAAATTCCATTCCAACCGTCGCGGCGTTGGCAGCAATTCTTCATCAAGATAAAGATGACGCATTTGTGTTTCCACTGCCTGCGTGTAACCTACGTCAATCGGTTGCGCCGGGCAGGTGTGCCGCGTGAAGCGGCGATGCGGCTGGTGAATCATTCATCTGATTTGATACATCAAATTTACCAGCGGGAAAAAGTTGAGGACGTGGCGCAATGGCGCGATGCGGTGCAGTTTCCCAATGAATAAAACGGGGTGAATTAGATTGACAACACTCTATATTAGAGTAACATATGAAAAATCAAGCGGCGCAATTAAGACCTGCTGGTTTTGCTTGTTAAACTTGCAATCATTAACCCGATGCAACCGTTAAAAAATGGTGAAGACGGTTTCACGCTCGTGGAACTGCTCGTCGTCCTTGCCACGGTCGGGATTCTGGCGGTGCTGCTGCTGCCCGCAATTGCCGGCACCAAGCCAAGTTCCCAGGCCTATCAATGCATGGAAAACCAGCGCCAATTGATGCTTGGTATGCAGATGTATGCCCAGGACAACAGCGACCTGTTGCCGCCCAACGATTATCCCTACCTCACTGCTTATGCCACGATGAGCACCACCCAAAAGGCCCAACACAAAAACTGGGTGGTCGGCACTATGGAGGAATACCCGGATGCGTACGATGCACCCTACGGTATTGGTCAGGTGAGTGAATTATTAGATCCAAACACCTTGCTTTCCCCCTACATTACAAATCGGACGGTTTATCATTGTCCAGCCGATAACTATATTGACCCGTATGCCGCTAACAAAGTCCATGTGCGCAGTTACTCGATGAATTCGGCTGTCGGAACGATTTGGTATTCCACTACAACCATGGGTGGAAGTAACCCTAAACCAGTCGGAACGCCTGTTGCTGGCGGCTGGCTGCTCGGGTCAGCTTACACTTCCGGACAGACTACTTGGTTGACCTATGGCAAGATGACGTCGTTCACTCGACCTGGGCCGGCCAACACCTTTGTCTTTATGGATGAAAACCCATTTTCCATCAATGATGGCAGCATAGCGTTTTCGGCGAATGCTACTCCACGCACTTACCTCATGGACTATCCAGCCGGCAATCATAACGGGTCGGCAGGGATTGCCTTCGCTGATGGTCATGTGGTGATTCACCAATGGCTGGACCCTCGTACTTATAATGCCTCGGTAATCCAGCATGGCAATGGTGGGAATGGCACAACCCAACAGACGCCTAATGATCCGGATTGTTTCTATCTGGCTGGTATCACTTCAGCACTGCGATGATTTCCGGCAGCTCGCCTGAATTATGAAACCGTGGTTCACTTCCAAAAAATCCCCGGGAACGGTTCTACGCTTGTCTAACTAAACCTTCGGTCTGTGTTCTGAACTCACCCAGGGGAACACCGTGCAAAGAAACGTGAAGATCGCCAAGGAGGTGGGTGTTTTACCTCATGCGCGAGCGGTGGGGGTTCGGAGCGCAGCGCAGCGAGCACCGAACCGCCGCGCACTGACCAAATAAGCGCGAACCGTGATACGACTTTGCAAGGCGGTGTGGCCGCGCCAAGTTGCCAGGTTGGTCACGATGCGTTGTGAGCGGGCAGCAATTTGGTGAACGCCACCTTGACCAAGCGGAACGCCAACCGAATCAAACCGTTGACGGTGCAAAACACACACAGCCATGTCTTTTCAGGATGACGCTGAATAAATTCCTTCAGATTTTTGCGACCTTCATATTGAACGGCCGGGATGATGTGTCGGACTACTGCGCCAGCAATCCGGCTGTGGCCGGTCTGCCGCCACAGGCAGCCCAAATCTTGCAAGAAGCGTGAAGAAAATTTTTTCCTGAAAGTTTCTCGGTCGTTTTGGGAGGACGCTTCTGCGAGCGTAATAAATCACGAAGCGGGCTTGCATAGAGCGTGCAAAACACCCGCCACTTTACTGCACACTTACTGCACTTGCTTGTAAGTCGTTGAATATGAATGGAGCGGGCGAAGGGAATCGAACCCTCGTGTGCAGTTTGGAAGACTGCCGTTCTACCATTGAACTACGCCCGC
>CAIJNQ010000156.1 GCA_903822015.1 uncultured Verrucomicrobia subdivision 3 bacterium
GAGTCGGGCGGTCGGACCAGGCATGAACCTCCCGGATTGGGCCGATGGCGCCGTCCCAAAGCCATTCGTTGATCAGCCGGTTGCCTTCACAGTCCATGCCTTGATTGCCCATTTGCGTGGCGACTTTGGCTTCACGGGCCGCTTGAGTCAAAACCCGGGCTTCATAAACGGTGTGGGTCAGCGGCTTTTCACAATACACATGCTTGCCGTGTTTGAGGGCAGCCATCGAAACGACCGCGTGATTGTGATCCGGGGTGGCGACCACCACGGCGTCCAGGTTTTTTTCCTTGTCCAGCAGTTCGCGAAAATCCCGGTAAACTTTTGCGTTGGGGAATTTTTTGAAAGTGTGCGCCGCATAATTCCAATCCACGTCGCACAGGGCCACGATATTTTCGCTCCTCATTTCACCCAGAACGTCGCCGCCCCGGCCGCCGACCCCGATGCCGGCAATGTTCAGTTTGTTGTTGGGCGATGTTTCGCCGCCCATTCCCAGGACGCGACCGGGCAAAATCATGAATGCCGCGGCGGCGCCCGAAGCGGCGAGAAACTCACGCCGTGATACCAGGCCCTTTGTTTTTTTAACCGATGCCACAGATGGCTTCATATTTTATCTTGGTTTTTAATCGGGTCAGGGTGCTGCCGGGGTCAGAACCAGGTTGCGATAAACCACCCCGCCGTGATCGCCTTGCAGATAAATCGGACCGGATAAGGCTTCATGACTGTCCAAGGCACCACCCGTGATGCCGGGGATTTCCTGATTATCGATGGTCGTATGCCCATTTTGCCGCACGGTGACGAAACGACCGAGCAGGGTGATATCAAACGTCTGCCATTCACCGGGCCGACGCGGTTGTGCCGGCTTCGGTCCGAGAAAGCCATAAATCGCACCGATACGGTGGCTCGGCGGTTCCTCGATCGAATCCTCCTCCACCTGGACTTCATATCGGCCCCGGAGATAAATTCCGCTATTGGACTTGGGCGGACAATTGACCTCCACGTGCAGTTTGAAATTCTGAAACGTTTTGCGGGTGATCAAATTGGCCCCGGCCGAATGGTTGACGAGGCATTGGTCCGCCACTTTCCAGCTGCCGGAATGTTCCGGGGGATCAAATCTCCAGCCGGTAAAATCAAGGCCGTTGAACAGGGTCAGCGGTTTGCCCCATTTTATGACCGCAGGCGGAGGCAGGACCGGCGCCCGTTTGGTAGTCCATGACCAGGCAGCCCGGTTGGGGCCCAGGGCTGTGCCCGCCATGGTATCACCGGTCAATTTGCCGAGAAAAACCAGATCGGTTTTGCTGTCTTCCTCATTCTTGGGAGAAACGAACCGGATGCGATCGCCGGTAATTTCCACTTCCGGCAGTGACCGGCAACTGCCCCAGCGCCCCACAAAATCGGCCCGGGGAATTCCATTTTGAAAAGTAACCTCCAACCATGAGGGCATTTCGCGATGGTCGCCGTCTTGGAGGGTCAGATCCCACCGGCCGGCGAAAGCCTGGTTTGTGCTGACGGCGCCCATGGCGGGTGGCGAAAGCGCGGGTAAAAAGAGAAGCAGGCACAGCAACGTGCTGACGCGCGGTAAATGATTTGGAAGCTTCAATAAAACCATGCCCGCATTGATTTGGTGTAGGGCCTCGGTCTGACTCATAATGGGCAGTTGAGTTTCATGCCGTCCAGAGTGCCGTACCCTCCCTCCTGACAGCTAAGGGACGGTCAGGAGATTCACATCATCGATCTTCAAGGTTTCTCCGGTGATCATATTACTGGCATCAAATACCACCCGGACTGTGACTGTGTTGGCCGGAACGACATTGCCGGTAAGAATTAACTGCCGCC